>CAYGKG010000147.1:0-5905 GCA_964350495.1 uncultured Alphaproteobacteria bacterium | reverse complement strand
TGCTGCGCGCGAGATCGACGACATCGACCGAATGTCCGGACGCCACAAGTTTCTCGCCGATCCGGTGGGCGATTCGGGCGGTTTGTCCGTCATGGGAGACGTAGGCGATCAGAACGGGGGCGCTCATGGCGAAACCTTACCGGGCAGCGGCGCGCGCTGCACGGCGACACCGGCCCGCGGAGTTGTTTTTGCCCCCCGGGAACCGTATAACCCGGCGGTACGTAAGGGTTTGGACATGGTATGACCGACTACGCCGCCGCACGCCGCAACATGGTGCTCAGTCAGCTCGAGCCCACGCGAGTCCACGATCCCCGCATCCTCGATGCAATGGGCGCCGTCCCGCGCGAGGCATTTGTCCCCAAGTCGCTGGCCGGCGTCGCCTATGTCGACGAAGACCTTGAGGTCGCCCGCGGCCGCTATCTGATGGAACCGGTGGTCTTGGCCCGCTTGATCGAAGCGCTGGGCATCCAGGAGGGCGATCTTGTCTTGGACGTTGGCTGCTGCACCGGCTATAGCGCCGCCATTCTGGCGCGACTGGCCGGTACGGTCGTGGCCGTCGAGAGCGACGCGGAGCTTGCCGCGAAGGCGGGCGACAATCTGTCCAAGGTTGGGACCGACAATGTCGCGATCATCGAGGGGCCGCTGCCGGCGGGGTGCGCCGGTCAAGGGCCCTACGCTGCAATTCTAATCGGCGGCGCTGTCGAAGAGGTGCCGCCTGCGCTCCTGGCGCAACTCGCGCCGGGCGGCCGCTTGGCCTGCGTGTTGCGTAGCGGGCCGACCGGCAAGGCCGTCCTCTATCTCGAAAGTGGGGGCGTCATCGGGCACCGGCCGCTGTTTGACTCCGCGGTTCCGCCGCTGCCGGGGTTTGCCCGCGCCAAAGCCTTCGCCTTTTGATCCCACCATCTTGGTTGCACGGTTGAACCCCGCGCCATCGCAACTAACTCTTTCGTTGGGAATAGGTTCCAAACTTGACGTAGCGGAAGCGACGGACATCGCCCCGCCCGTCGTGAAAGTCGTGAACACAGTGGCCGATATCACCAAAAGGAACGTGTCATGAAGAATCACGCCCGCCTCGTTGCCTTTGCTCTTGGCGGCGTGTTCGCAGCGTCTGCGGCGTCGGCCCAATCGCTGGAAGAATCCCTGGTTGCGGCTTACCAGAACAACCCGACCCTGCAATCCCAACGCGCGTCGCTGCGGGCGACGGATGAAACCGTCTCCCAGGCGCTCAGCGGCTGGCGCCCGACGGTGACCCTCTCAGGCGACGCAGGCCTCACGCATACCGACGGCAGCAGCACCGGATCGTCCGATTCGCAACCGCAAAGCGCCTCTCTCCGGATCACTCAACCGCTCTACCGCGGCGGTCGCACCGTCAACGGGATTGCCCAGGCCGAGGCCACTATCGAAGCGGCCCGCCAAGTGCTCCGTCAAACCGAACAGACGGTCCTGCAAGCCACCGTGCGGACCTACATGGACGTGCTGCGCGATCAAGCCGTGGTGGCCCTCAATGAGGCGAACCTCGACCGGTTGCGCCGGCAGCTTGAGGCGACACGGGACCGTTTCGAGGTTGGCGAGCTGACTCGGACGGACGTCGCCCAGGCCGAAGCACGGGTATCCGGTGCGATCAGTTCCCTGGTCGCGTCGCAAGGCTTTCTCGAGTCGAGCCGCGCAACGTTCCGCCGGGTGATTGGCCTGGAGCCGGTGAACCTGACCCGGGTGCCGCCGCTTGGGCCGCTGCCTGAAGGCGAGGAGGAGGCACGGCGTATCGCGCTCGAGGAGAACCCGCTGGTACGCCAGGCGCTGCGCAGCGAAGAGGCATCCCGCGCGGCGGTCGATGTCGCCGAAGGGGTGATTTTGCCCACGGTCAATCTGACAGGCTCGGTCGGTCGTTCCTACGACACCAGCACCTTCAACAACCGCGCCGACAGTGCCAGCGTGACGGCGACAGTGACGGTACCGCTGTACCAGACCGGATCCGAATACTCGCAAATCCGCCAAGCCAAGCAGACCAACAGCCAACGTCGCATCGACATCGAAACCCAGCGCCGCGCCGCCGTCGAAAGCGTGACCCAAGCGTGGGCCGCGCTGAACTCCGCATCCGAGCAAATTCGCTCGAACGTCGATCAGGTGCGCGCCGCCGAGGTCGCCCTCGACGGCGTTCGTCAAGAAGCCGAGGTCGGCTCGCGCACCGTCCTCGACGTGCTGGATGCCCAACAGGAACTGCTCAACGCCCAGGTGGCCCTTGTCCGATCCGAGCGTGACGAGTTCGTCGCCGGTTTCGATCTCCGCGTCGCGCTCGGCCGGTTGTCCGCCGAACAAATGGGCTTGCCTGTCGCGGTCTACGATCCGACGGCGAACTATCAAACCGTCCGCAACAAACTCTACGGCCGCGACATCGCGAGCGAGACTCGCTAAAGCGCGGATTGACGGCTCTTTTCCGCCGGGTTCGGGCTCGCCGTGCCGTTTCTTTGCTCTTTCCGCTTGCTCTGCCGGGGTGCCTTGCCCTATCGGTGGGGGGTGACCTTAACAAAAAATCAATATTTGGCCCCTAGTGCTAGATTTTTGAGCATATCTCGCGTAACTTCGCCGCTTGGCGGCGTCTAATCACCAACCGGTGTCCGAGCAGCAATGAGCGATCCGAGGACCGACCAAGAACCGACGATGGAGGAAATCCTCTCGTCGATTCGGCGGATCATTTCGGAGGACGATGAAGGCGACGCGCCCGCCGCGGCAGCGCCCGAACCCGAACCCGACGACGAACCCGAGGACGAGGCGCCCGACGAGGACGATTTCGATCTCGGTGAGGTCGAGGAGGAACCCGACGAGGAGCCCGAGCTAGAAGTCGAGGAAGTCGACCTGGACTTGGACGACGAGCCCGTCCTGCCCGAGGAACCTGAGGACGAGGAACCTGAGGACGAGGAACCGGAGGACGAGGCCCCCGTCGAAGAGCCCGAGCCTCTCATGGCCCAGGACGACGACGAAGAAGACGATGCGGAGGAGGCGCCGGCCGACGACGCTTTCGATCTCACCAACATGGTGCAAGACGACGGCACCGTGGTCGAGCTCGACGCCGACGGCAATCCCCTCCATCCTGAGGAACCCGAGCCCGAAGACGAACCCGCGCCGCACGATTTCCAAGCCGCGTTGGATGAGGCGATTGCACCGCCCGCCCACGACAGTTTGCTCCATGCCGCCACGGCTTCCGCCGCGGCGAGCGCTTTCGCACAGCTATCGAGTACGGCAGTGCAGATGCGCGGCCAGCCCCTCGGCGATCCCCACCGCACCCTCGAAGACCTGGTGAAAGAATTGCTGCGCCCGATGCTGAAGGCGTGGCTCGACAAAAACCTGCCGTCGGTCGTGGAACGGATCGTCGAAAAAGAAATCGCCAAGATCGCGCACGGCGCCGAGAAGTAAGCGCTGCGTTCGGGCCGTTCCGTGCGCGCTTCGATCTTGATGACCCGCGCCGCCGCAAACATCGAACTTGCCGCGACACCGCGCGTTGCAGCCTGGAACGGATGGATGGAAGCGCACCACCACTGGCAAGAATCGTCGGCGCCGGTCATGGCGTTCCCTGCCGCCTGAACGCCCGTGCGCCAACCGACTTACTTTATCCCCCACGGCGGCGGACCGTGTTTCTTCATGGAGTGGTCGCCGCCCGACACTTGGGACCGGCTGCGCGTTTGGCTCGAGGGGATTGTCCCCTCTCTACCCGAGAAGCCGACGGCGATCGTTGTTGCCAGCGCCCATTGGGAAACCGATCCGGTGCGCGTGACGACGATGACGGCGCCGGATCTCGTATTCGACTACGGCGGGTTCCCGGCCCACACCTACGAACTGACCTGGCCCGCGCCGGGATCCCCCGACCTCGCCGGTCGTGTACGTCGCCTCCTTGCCGCGGCCGGAATCGATAGCGAAGCCGAACCCGCGCGCGGATTCGATCACGGCGTTTTTGTCCCGCTGAAGGTGATGGTTCCCGCCGCCGACATCCCGACTGTCGTCCTCTCGTTGCGGCCGGACCTCGACCCTGCCTTTCACCGCCGCGTCGGCGCGGCGTTGGCGGCGCTGCGCGACGACGGCGTCTTGATCCTGGGTAGCGGCAACAGCTACCACAACATGCGTGGATTCATGGCCGGCGACGGCCTTGCGGCGTCACGCGGCTTCGACGAATGGTTGCGTGGCGCAGTCGGCCTGCATGGCCCGTCGCGCGCGGCAGCGCTGGACCGCTGGGCCGGTGCGCCGGGCGCCGTGGAGAGCCACCCCCGCGAAGAACACCTAATCCCCCTGATGATCGCGGCTGGCGCCGCCGCCGATGAGCCGGGCGCCGCGGTTTTCAGCGATGTCATCATGGGTGCGCAGTTGACCGGCGTGCGCTTCGGATAGGCGATCCGCGGTTAACTCCTAGCAGCGACTTCTAAAGGTCTAGCGGCGGTCGCGGATGCTCCGCACCGGCACGGCGAACGTGACGCTACCGGCCTTCTCGAACGTCAACGTCAACGGGATCGTCGCTCCGGCCACCAACGGCGCGCGCACGCCCAACAGCATGATGTGAAACCCGCCGGGCTGGAGCAGCGTCGGCGTGCCCGGCGCGACGTCGATGCCCTCGACCGGGCGCATCCGCATCACGCCCTTGTCGTCCATCATGTGGGTGTGCAACTCGACCCGCTCGGCAGCCGGCGATGCGACCGCGATCAGGCGATCGGCTGCGGTGCCGGTCAACGTCAGATACGCGCCGGAGTTGGGCGCCCGCCCGATGCTTTCGCGCACGTAGGCACCTTCGATCGACACCGGCCCGGCCTGGGCGCGGCCGCCGTCGTGGTGGGCATCGTGGTCATGAGCGTCGTCTCCATCGTGGTGGTCGGCGTCATGGTCGTCGTGGTTCTGGTGTTCGTCTTCATCGTCATGGTGACCCTGGTGGTGGCCTGTGCCGGTCTCCGCCGGTTTCATCGGACTGGGCTGGGCCGCGACCACCAGCGGCGCCGGTTCAGCCGACGCCATCCCTGCGATCAACAGGCAGACCGCCAGCGCGGCGAGGTGCAGGGAGACGAGCGATGGGCGAAGGCGAAGCATGGAAACTCTCCAGACGCGGTGTCGGCAGTACAAAAGGGCGCGCCGCGCCCCCGCGGTTACCCAGCGACAGTGCAATGACGGTCCGGATGCCTCAATGCGGCACGATGCCGCGCCAACGTAAACGTTACCGAAGTTTAATCCGCGATCGGCGACGGAGTGCCTATATGCCTGCGTGTGAACTTCCGAAGACGACGAACGGAATCCTCACACTGGAGAACATGATGAAAAAGATGACGCTCGCGCTCCTGACGACCATCGGCGTCGGCGCGCTCGCCGCCACGGCCCTGGCGGCCGGTCCCCAGGGCATGCGCGGCATGCACCACCAGGGCGGCCACGGTCTGCTGACGGCGTTCGACACCAACGGCGACGGCCAGTTGACCCAAGCCGAGATCGATACCTTCCGCGCCGACCGGCTGGCCAAGTTCGATACCGACGGCAACGGTACATTGTCGCTCCAGGAATACCAGGCGCTGTGGCTCGACGCCTACCGCGAGCGCATGGTCGACGAATTCCAACGCCATGACGACGACGGCGATTCCGTGGTCACGGCGGCGGAATTCAACGAACCCTACGCCAACATCGTCGCCCGGATGGACCGCAACGGCGACGGCATCCTCGCCGGCGACGAACTGAACCCGCGCCGCCACCGCGACGTCAGCGACCGCCACCGCGACGGCGATCACGACCGCCGCGGCCCGCGCCGGGACCGTGACGACGAATAGGCTCTAGCGTGCGTTCGACCGGCCGGGGATTTTCCCGCCCTTCGGACGCGAATCCATCGCCCGTAGCGCGGCGTGCCGCCGGCCTCCCTCATTAGGCGGCGCGCTACGGGCGATGGATT
>CAYGKG010000146.1:0-6012 GCA_964350495.1 uncultured Alphaproteobacteria bacterium | reverse complement strand
TCAGCCAAGCCCGGTCGCGTTCGGTAAGCCGAAAGGTCCTGCCGCGCACGGTCACTTCCTGGGCGGCGGCGATTGCCGGTAGTGCGGCGGCAATCGGAATCGCGGCAAGCGCGGCCAACACGCCGCGACGATGGATCATGATGATATTCTCCTCTAGGGCAACTGGCGATACTTCCCAGATGGGGTGGCGTTGAACCCTCTGCAACTACCTAGATATGCTGGAGGATCACCCTTTGGTGCGGCGTTCGGTCTCGGTTAGACGGTCGAACAGTTCGACGAAATTGCATGGCATGAAGCGGTAGTCGAGCTGGTACTGCAGGATTTCGTCCCACCCGTCTTTGCAGGCGCCGGGCGAGCCGGGTAGGGCGAAGAGGTAGGTTCCGCCGGCGACGCCGGCCGTGGCGCGCGACTGGATTGTCGAGGTGCCGATTTTTTGGAAGCTGATCCAACGAAAGAGCTCGCCGAATCCTTCGATCGGTTTCTCGTAGACTGCGGCGAAGGCTTCGGGCGTGACGTCGCGGCCGGTCACGCCGGTGCCGCCGGTCGAGACGACGACATCGACCTCTTTGTTGGCGATCCAGGCGCGGAGTTGCGCTTCGATCTCGCTGCGCTCGTCGGTCACGATCGTTCGGTCGGCGAGAATGTGCCCGGCACCCGTCAAACGGTCGACCAGGATTTGGCCGCTGCGGTCGTCTTCCAAGGTACGGGTGTCCGAAACCGTCATGACCGCAATTCGGACGGGTACAAATTGGCGCTTTTCGTCAATCGGCAAGGTAGTTGACCTCCGAGACTGCAGAGTCGGCTTTTCCCGATAGCCCTTGGAGCGGGTTTGCGCCGTCCAAGGCGAAGTAATAGGGCCAGTGACCGGCCGCGACGGCATCGAGGGAGGGCACTTCTTGCCCGAGTCGTAGCCGGTAAAGCCAGAAATTGCTGAGAACGCGCTCAATAAAGAGGCGGGTTTCGCGCGACGGGATGCTTTCGATGAACAAAAGTGGATCCTCGGGATAGTTCATCCGGCGCAGCCATTTGTTCAAGTTTCCGGGGCCGCCGTTATAGGCCGCGGCGAGCATGAACAGGTTGCCGCGGACGAGGTCGTCGCCCATCAGCATTTCCAAATAGCGCTGCCCGAGATCGAGGTTGAGCTGCGGATTGTAGAGTTCGTTCAGTCGACCGTCGCGCAACGTATTGTCCTTGGCGACGAAGCTCGCGGTGCGCGGCATGAGTTGCATCAGACCGCGGGCACCCGCAGGGCTTTTGGCGTTGGTGTTGAATCGCGATTCCTGGCGAATGAAGGCGAAGACCAGGGCGCGGTCGACCCGATAGTCGTTCTCAAGCTCCCAGGCCGGCAGCGGATAAAGGGCCGCGTCGTAGTAGCGGCTCGCAGGATCCAGGGTTTTGATGCCAAGTTGAATTGCGGCGCCGGGCAGCCCGAGGTGGCCCGCGACGGCGAGCAGGACTTCCGCGTTCTGCGCCGAGGCGCCGCTAATGAGCTGGCGGATTTCCCGCTCCGCTAGATGCTGCTGCCCGACCTGCGCCAACGCGATGGCGCGCCGCACCCCGTCGTTTTCGCGCACCGCGGAAAACCGTTCCTCGTTTAGGGGCGGCAAATCCCAAGCGATGTCGATGTCTTCGCCCAGGAGGCGCATCGATAGAATCCCGTAGAACGTACGCGGATGCCGCACGCCGATACGCAGCCAGCGGGTCACGTCTTCCGGGTGACCGTTGATAAGATTGGCGCGCGCCGCCCAATAGGCGCCGGCAGCAATATTCCAGTCCGAGGACGAGGTGGAGAGCGCCAGCGCCTCGAAGTGTTTTTCGGCGGCCGGGTAGCGGCCCATTCGCCATGCCGCGAGGCCGGCGGTCCAGTCGGCGATGGCAACGTGTTCGCGCGATCGTTCGGCGGCGGCGGCGGCGATGCGGTACGCCTTCTCGTCCTCGCCTCGGAAATACCAGCGGACGGCGATCTCCCACATCAACGTGTCGATTTCGACGTCGTCAAGGACCGCGCGCGTCTTCTTGCTGCGCAGTTGCTGCTCGGTGTTGGTCAGGACCGTGCGTTGGATTTGTCGCAGGATCGCGCGCTGTAGATTGCGCGCCTCCTGCCGCTGGGCACCCGAACGCCTACGCGGCGAGACGTACCTGTTCTGCGGCGGAGGGGTGACGTCGACGGCTTCGCCGTCGTCATCGTCGGTTTCGAGGCGGGCGACCTGGGGCGCCAACGGGTTGCGGGCGGCTTGCGGCTTGCGGTTCAGAGCAAGCTTGTAGACGCGGTTGGCGCCGGGATGGTCGCGGTAGCTGGCCATCCAAGATGAGAGTTCGGGGAAGCTTGAGCGGTACGCCGTCGGATGCATATACCGCTGGAAAAGGACATGGCCCATCAACACCCTGTCGTTGATGCGTCCGATCACCCGGTCGGCGGCGCCCCATTCGCCGGTTTGCTGGAGATCGAACGCGGTGCGGTAGAGAACGACGTCGTCGGGCGAGAGGATATCGAACGGCGTCTCTGGTACATGCACGGCAATGGTGGGCGCCGGTGGCTTTGCCCGCGGCAATGGTACCTCGGCGGCGCGTGCGATCACCGTCAGGGCGACGAGTGCCAAGGCCGCGAGGGTCGGCAATGCAGAATGGCGGCCGATCCAAATTTTCATCAAAGGTCTTCCAACCGTTGGCGGATGGCGAGCATGTCTTTCCAGGCCTGTTTCTTGAGCGCGGGCTGCCGCAGCAGATAGGCCGGATGATAGATCGCCATCACCGGCACGTCGCGCCAAGAAAGCCAACTGCCGCGCAACCGGGTGATCCCTTCGGTGCGATTCAACAGCGCGCCGGCCGCGGTACCGCCGACAAAGACCAGGAGCCGGGGGGCGACCAATTCGATGTGCCGTTCGACAAAGGGCAGGCACATTAGGATTTCCGCCGGCGTCGGTTTGCGGTTTCCAGGCGGTCGCCACGGCAGGATGTTGGTGATGTAGGTGCCGCTGCGGTCTTGGCCGATGGCGGCGAACATGCGGTCGAGCAACTGTCCGCTGACGCCGACGAACGGTCGCCCTTCGCGATCCTCGTCGGCGCCAGGCGCCTCGCCGATCAGCATCAGTGGGGCGTCGGGGTTACCGTCGCCGAACACGAGGTTCTTGGCGGTCGACCTGAGCGAGCATCCCTCGAAGGCCGCCAGGGCGGTGCGGAGGGCGCTAAGATCTTGGCACGCGGCCGCGGCGGCGCGGGCCGATCGCAGCACGCTGTCGGCGCTCTCGGGCGCCGCCGCGGCACCTGGACGTGCGGCGACCCGCTGCCCGCCGGCCTTCGGTGCGTCGGGCAGGGGCGGTGCGGCAGCGAAACGGTCGCGTGGCACATCGTCGATCGCTTCGTCGGCACCGGCCTCGACAAGCCACCGAAGGGACGAAAGGGCATGGTGTTGCATAGAAGCGTTTTAACACGGTTGATTGCCGCGCGCGCGGCGATGCGGTCGAGGCGACGCGATGCCGACGATTTGACCGCCCCAGGGCAAAAAAGGGATAACGGCGGGGCGCTAACAATGAGGCCAGCATGTCCGACCAAGCCGTCGAACGCGAGTTCATGGAATACGACGTTGTCATCGTTGGAGCCGGCCCGGCCGGCCTATCGGCAGCGATCAAGCTCAAACAACTCGCGGCCGCCCAGGAAACAGAAATTTCGGTCTGCGTGCTGGAAAAAGGATCGGAGGTCGGTGCCCACATTCTTTCGGGCGCGGTTCTGGATCCGATCGCCCTGAACGAATTGCTGCCCGCCTGGCAGGAAAGGGGTGCGCCGCTGAAGATGCCGGTGAAGAAGGATCGATTCATCTATTTGAGTGCCGGCGGCGGTAGTTTTGCGATCCCCCAGTTTCTGTTTCCGCCGCTGATGCACAATCATGGCAACTACGCGATCAGCCTGGGCAATCTGTGTCGCTGGCTTGCCGAACAGGCCGAAGGCCTCGGGGTCGACATTTTTCCAGGCTTCGCTGCGGTCGATCTATTGCGCGATGCGCAGGGCCGGGTCACCGGCGTCGTTACCGGCGATCTTGGTGTCGCGCGCGATGGGAGCCATAAGGGCGGCTATACGCCAGGGATCGAGTTGCGCGGGACGTACACGCTGATTGGCGAGGGCGCCCGGGGATCTTTGGCGAAAAAACTGATCGCCGAGTTCGGCCTCGCCGCAGACAAAGAGCCGCCGAAGTTCGGCCTGGGGATCAAGGAGCTGTGGGAGGTCCCGCCCGAGAATCACCGGCCCGGTCTGGTCGAGCATACCGTTGGCTGGCCGTTGGGCAACGACACCGGCGGGGGTGGCTTTATTTATCATCTCGAGGACAACCAGATCTCGATCGGATTCGTGGTTCATCTGAACTACAGCAACCCGCATCTGTCGCCGTTTGACGAGTTCCAGCGCTACAAAACGCACGCACGCGTGCGACCCTATTTGGAGGGCGGCAAACGGATTTCGTATGGGGCCCGCGTGATTACCGAAGGCGGGCTGCAGTCGGTGCCCAAGCTTGTATTCCCGGGCGGTGTCCTCCTCGGCTGTGCAGCCGGGATGGTCAACGTGCCGCGCATCAAGGGAACCCACAATGCGATGAAGTCCGGTATGCTGGCGGCGGAAACTGTCTTCGCTGCGCATCAAGCCGGTAGCGCCGATCTTGACGCCTATCAAAGCGCCTGGGAGCGGTCGTGGATTCACCGCGACCTTAAGCGGGTGCGCAACGCCAAGCCGTTGTTGAGCCGGTTCGGGACGTTGATCGGCGCCGCCCTCGGCGTCGTCGATATGTGGATGAACACGCTGGGGATCGGTTTGCCGATCACCGTGCGGCACGGCAAAGCGGATCATGAGACGCTGAAGCAGGCCAGCCAATGCGCCAAGATCGACTACCCCAAACCCGATGGCGTCGTCAGCTTCGACAAGCTGTCGTCGGTCTTTATCTCCAACACTAACCATGAGGAGGATCAGCCGGTTCACCTCGTTTTGGCGGACCCGTCGATTCCGATCGCCCAAAACCTGCCGGCGTACGACGAGCCGGCGCAGCGCTATTGCCCAGCCGGCGTTTACGAGGTCGTTACGGAAGACGGCGGGGCGCCGCGCTTCCAGATCAACGCGCAGAACTGCGTCCACTGCAAAACTTGCGACATCAAGGATCCGGCACAGAATATCAATTGGACCGTCCCCGAGGGGGGCGGCGGGCCAAGCTATCCGAACATGTGACGCAGCGTCAGATAGCGCAAAAATGATCCGCCGCTCCGGCCGGTTGCTGGCAAAGGCGGCCGGTGCTGCCTAATGTGACCCCTTAGTGCGGCCAATGACGCTGTGGAAGGTTAGGATGAACCCTCGACGTACCGGATCGCGCCTTTTGGTCGCGGGCCTTGTCGTGATCGCGATGAGCGCGGTGCCGATGGCATCGGTGCGCGCCGCAAACGACTTGGAAGATGCGCGGATCGGCCCGGAAGCCAAACCCGAGTCGCCGTTCGGCGGTTATCTCGCCGGGAACCTTGCGCGCGCCGTAGGCGACAGCAAAGCGGCGGCCGAGTATTTGGCCCGCGCGATCGGCGACGATCCCGGCAACCTGGAGCTCGCGCGGAGCGCCTATCGGTTGAAACTAGCGGCCGGCCGGGTGGACGAGGCGGTGACTTTGGCCCGCATGCTGGGCGATGCCGAGCCGAACGACGGCTTGGCGCCGTTGGTCCTGGCGATTGCGGCCATTCGCGATGGCGCATTCCAGGACGCCGACCGGTGGCTCGACAAGGTGCCTCTGAGCGGGATGAATATTTTGTTGCAGCCGGTGGCCAAGGCGTGGGTCCAGGTCGGGCAGGGCCAGGGCGATCGGGCGATCGCCGCGTTGGAGACGTTGCGCCGGAGCGAACAATCCAAAACCTTCCGACTGTTCCATCAAGCGTTGATTCAAGGGCTGATCGAGCGACCCGCCGAAGCCGAGGCGGCGTTTCGCGAACTGATCGACGACAGGGCGACGCGCTCGTTGAGTGCAGTTCAGGCGTTCGCCAATTTTCTTATTCG
>CAYGKG010000145.1:0-6039 GCA_964350495.1 uncultured Alphaproteobacteria bacterium | reverse complement strand
CCGCGGAGGTCATGCGCCTTGCGCGTCGGCCGGTTCCGGCGCCGGCCTCGGGCGAGGTGCTGATCCGCACCCGCGCCATCGGCGTTAATCGGGTCGATATTCTTCAGCGGACCGGGCAATACACGCCGCCCTATGGGATTACCGACGTGCCGGGGGTTGAACTATCGGGCGAGGTTGCAGCCTTAGGCGCGGGGGTGACGGGCTTTTCGATTGGGGATGCCGTTTGCGGGTTGGTTGTCGGCGGCGCCTACGCGGCGTATTGCGCCGTGCCGCAGGCCCAGGTGCTGCGTCTGCCTAAGGACTACGACTACATCCTTGGTGCGGCGCTGCCGGAGGTGCATTTCACGGTTTGGACAGCCCTGATGCAGCACGGCTCCTACCGAGGGGGCGAGTCGCTTTTGATCCACGGCGGATCGAGCGGCATCGGTACCACGGCGATCATGCTGGCGCGCGCGCTGGGCGACGGCGAGATCTATGCCACCGCCGGGAACGACGCCAAGTGCCGGGCCTGCGAGGACCTTGGGGCAACGCTTTGTATCAACTACAAGACCGAAGATTTTGTCGACGCGGTGCGTGCGCGGCGCGGAACCGCCGGTCTCGACGTGATTCTCGATATGGTGGTCGGCCCCTATGTACCTAAGAATCAATCTCTGCTCGCGCCCGAGGGTCGCTTGGTCTTTATCGGCCTGATGAGCGACCAACGCGAATCGCACATCAGCACGACTGCGGTCATGCTCAACCGGCAGGTCATCACCGGCGTGTCGCTGCGCGGTCAAACGCTAGAGCAAAAGGCCGCGATCCGAGACGATATGGAACGTGTCGTCTGGCCGCTGCTCGACCAAGGCAAGATGCGGCCGGTGATCGATTCGGTATACCCGATGGCGGACGCCGTTGCGGCGCATCGCCGGCTCGAGACCAGCGAGCACATCGGCCAAATTGTCTTGAGCGTCGACGCGTAGGCCGGGCGTTTCTAGCAGCCGGTCGCAGAACGCCCGGAGAAGGTGAAGCGGTCATGGGCGAGAACCACGTTACCCGAACGGAAATGCTCGGCCGCGCCATCGAACTCCGTCAGGAGTTCGCGGCCACAGCCGCCGACGTCGATCGAACCGGTACGGTTCCCGTCGACAATCTGCGGCGCTTGCAGGAAAGCGGGCTGGCCCGCCTGTTCGTTTCGCCGGCGTGGGGCGGCCTCGCCTCGGACGCCTGTACCGCGTCGGACCTGGACGTGCTCTCCGACATCCTGGTCGAACTTAGCGCCGGCGAAAGTTCGACCGCCCAGATTTGGAGCGTCCACACCATTGTGGCCCGGCTTGTGCTCGGCACCCAGCTTGACGTCGATCCCGAACTGCACCGCGAGCTAGTGGCAGGGGTTCTCGACGGCAGTCTGCGTTTTTCGAACGCCTCTGCCGAAGGCGGTCCGCGCCGCGGCGAATTCGCGACGACGGCGACGCGTCAGGGCGATCGCTATGTGGTCGACGGCACCAAGATTTTCGCGACCGGCAGCGAAGGCGCGCAGTACAGCATTGTTCCGGTGATCTCAGACGGCGTGCCGGGCGGCGGCCTTGCCTACGTTCTCGTGCCGATGAATGCCGAGGGCGTCCGGCTGCACCACGACTGGGACAATATGGGCCAGCGCGCCACTGCCAGCGGTACGGTGTCCTTCGACCAGGTCGCGGTCCCGGCGCGCTACCACCTCTCGATCAAGGGCGGTGCGGAATCGATGTTCGGCCCGGCCAGCGTGTTCGGCCTCCTGTTCCAAACGGCGATCAACTCGGTAATTCTCGGGCTTGGGTTCGGCGCGTTCGATGTGACCTGCGAACACGTCCGGCGGTTTGCGCGCCCAAATTTGCCGACGATCGAGTCGGCTGCCGAAGACCCGCTCAACCAATGGCATGCGGGGCGCCTGTCCGCCCAGCTTGCCGGCGCGCGGGCTTTGCTGCGCGAATCCACCCGGTTGATTTGGGATTTCGAGCGGGCCGGCGGCGCTCGCGGTCCGGTTTCGGTCCACATGATGCGATCCAAATACGCGATCAACGAATCGGTGCTCGAGGCGACCGGCCAGCTCCATCGCCTCGCCGGGGGGCGGGCGACCAGCAACAAGTACCGGTTGGATCGCTTTTGGCGAAACGCGCGGACTTTGACGGTACACGATTCGATCGACACCAAACTCCGTCAGATCGGCGCCTTCGAAATCGCCGGCACGCCACCGCCGCCCACCATCATCAGCTAGAGTCGCAGTCGGTCGACCGCCGGGATTGCCGGACCGAAAGGATTGAGGGAACGCCATGAAAGCTTACGAAATACAAGATTACGCCCAGACCGGCCGCCTTCGGCTGGTGGACCGTCCGGTCCCGGTACCCAAGGCGGGCGAAGCCCTGATCAAGATTCGCGCCACCGGCTTGAATGCCCGCGACCTCACGATCATGCAGGGCGATCAGTTCGGCCGCATCATTCCGCGAACCCGCATCCCGTTGTCGGACAACGCCGGAGATGTTGTTGCGGTGGGGGAAGGCGTGAGCGGCGTTAAGCCTGGCGACCGCGTAACCATGACTCACTATTGGCGCTGGCTCGACGGTACTTGGGACGAATCCATGCGCGAGGAAGATTACGCCATGTCGCTCGACGGATTTCTGGTCGAGCAGGCCGTCGTACCGGCAGCGGCGCTAATCAAGTTGCCCGACAGCATTTCTTACGAGGCGGCGAGTACGTTGCAAAGCGCCGGGCTGACCGCTTGGCATGCGGTGATGGAAGCAGGCAACGCGAAACCGGGAAAAACAGTGGTCACGATCGGCACCGGCGGGGTCTCGGTGTTTGCGATGCAGTGGGCCAAGCTCGCCGGCGCGCGCGCCATCGTTACCTCGTCCAGCGACGCAAAGCTTGCCCGCATGAAGGACCTCGGCGCCGACGATGGGATCAACTATATCGACAACCCGGAATGGTCGAAGGCGGTGATGGACCTGACCGGCGGTCGTGGGGCCGATCTGGTCGTCAACAACGTTGGCCTGGCCGAACTCGATCAATGCTTGGAGGCGTGCGCGTCGGGCGGGACCGTCGCCCACATTGGGGCCAACCCGGTGTCGCGCGACCGCAAAGCGGCGGTGCCACAGGCGCCCAAGCGTCTTGGCAACCTCATCATGCGCAGCTTGACGATCAAGGGGATCATCGTCGGCAGTCGCGCGATGTTTGTAAATCTGATCGATCGGATGGCCACGCATGGCGTCGAGCCGGTGATCGACAGGGTCTATCCGTTCGACGAAACCAACGACGCGATCGCCTACATGGCCGGCGGCGACAAGCTCGGCAAGGTCGTCATCCGCGTCCAGTAGGCCTGGGTTCGTCTCGCATGGTATGCGACGTCAGACGTCGAGGAACGCGCAGAGTCGACGGGCCACCCGGAACGTCTAGATCGCGATTGGTCGTCGGCGCATTGCCGCAGTCGTGCGGATTATTGGCCTTGCCGTCGTGGGCGCCGTGGAGGTAGCAGCGCGCTAGCAACGGCGCGCGGGGCGAGCGCTTAGCTGATTCGGGTTTACCCCCGACGGAACCCTTGAATAGTACGATATCGCACCATATATGTACGACATCGTACTAAAAGGGAGTAGGTCCAATGACATTGTCACGCCGTAAGTCGCTCGCCCTGATTGGCGGTGGGCTCGTTCTCGCCGCTGCGCTGCCTGTCGGCGGCTTTCTTGCGACCCGCACGCCGACCACCGCGCTCGAGCCCTGGGACCGCGCGGGCCAATACGACGATCCTCGGTTGTGGGCATTGTCCTACGCACTCCTCGCACCCAACCCGCACAACCGCCAGCCTTGGCAGGTGAAGCTACTGGGCCGCGACAGTCTTGAGGTCTACCGCGACCGGACGAGGAACCTCCCGGTGACCGATCCGTTCGGCCGTCAACTCACCATCGGTATGGGGTGTTTTCTCGAACTCATGGACATCGCCGCCGGTGCGCAAGGATATCGGGTTGAAACCACGTTGCTTCCGCAGGGCGAGAACGGTCCGGTCGCGATCTGTACTTTCGAGGCGACCGATAGCCCGGTTGATCCGCTGTTCGGTTCTGTCCTCTTGCGCCGGTCCCACAAAGAAATGTTTGAGGACCGCGCCGTTTCCCCGGCGACGGCGGAACCGCTAAACGCCTATGCCGAGATCGTGCTGGGCGGCGAACCGCGCGCGGCCCTGCGCCGGATCGCCCATGCCGCGTGGCTGACCGAGGCGTCCACGCCGGCGGCCTGGAAGGAAAGCATCGATTTATTGCGCATCGGCAAAGCCGAAATCAATGCGAGCCCCGACGGAATCGATGTGGGCGGGCCGATGATCGAAACATTGGCGCTTTTCGGCATCGTTACACGCGAAGCGGCGCTCGATCCCAACAATCCTAACGCGCGTGCGCCGATTGAGGAGACGGCGAACGCAATTCTTGGCGCGCCGGCGATGGTGCTCGTTCGCTCGTCCGTCAACGATCGGTTTCAGCAAATCGCAACCGGACGCAAATGGTTGCGCCTGAACCTGGCAGCAACCGCTGCCGGTCTTGCCTTACGCCCGGTCAGCCAGGCCCTCCAGGAGTACCAAGAAATGAAGCCGCACTACGACGCGATCCACGCGGGATTTGCGCCGGGTGGCGAAACCGTGCAAATGCTGGGGCTCCTAGGCTACGGCGCGCACACACCGCGCACACCCCGGTGGCCGATCGAAACGCGGATGCTCGATGCTTGACGAAACAGGGGCGCTCTACTTCCGGCTCTTCAACGAAATCGGCATTCTTGAACAGCTCAGCCGGGCGCTCCTCGAGGCGCGATTGCCGCGCGGCATGCTGGTTTCCCATTTCTCGTTGCTCAACCATTTGATCCGGGTTGAGGATGGCCGTACGCCGAACGAATTGGCGCGTGCCTTCCAGGTCGCCAAGACGACGATGACTCACACGCTGGGCGGATTGGAAGCCGAAGGTTTCGTCGATATCCGTCCCAACGCGGACGATCGCCGCTCGAAACGTGTGTGGATAACGCCTGCCGGGCGTGCCTTTCGGGACTCGTCGATCGTAGCGCTGGTACCCGACATGCTGGACGTTGCCCGGGCGTTCGGCCCGGATCGTGTCGCGAAACTCCTGCCGGAGCTCGAAGCGCTGCGCAAAATCATGGACGCGCGCCGCAGCGGCGACTGAACCGGCCTATTTTTTGGCGGCGAAGGTGCCGGCGGCTTTGTAGTTTGTGCCGATGACGTGGAACTGACCGCCCTGCTCGGCGACGGGATCCGTGCCGCCCTGGAAGAACGAACCGTGGAACGAAATGCTTTTGGTGCCGTTGGACCCGCTACCCGCGAAGTCGCGCCGATTGGACGAGCTCGCGGATACGGCGACGTTTGAGAAGTTCGCGCCATCGAAGTTCGTGACCGAGACCGAGCCGGCGTGGGTTGAGAAATTCCAAGCGTTCTGGAAGGTACCCACGGCCTGGTAGCGGCTTCCGTTGTTGTCGACTGACCCGTTGAGGTGCCCGGTATAGGTCGCCGTACCGGTCATCGGGATATCGACCAGCGCGGGCAATTGCCCGGCAACCCATGTCGCCAGATGGAATCGATCGGTGTTGCTGCTGGTATCGACTCCTTCGGCAATCCAGTAGCCCCATTCGAGAAACTGGCAGGCGCAAAAGCTGACTCCCGTGGGCAAAAATCCGGTGGTCGGAACGACCTCCTGGTTGACCATGAAGAAACGTAGCGCGGAGACGGCGGTCGCGTTGATGGTGCTGGTTTGGGCGCTCGACTCGCGGGCGGCGAAGTTGTTGTCGTCGATGAAGGTGCCCCGGCCGCTCGTGCCTGACGTCGTCCCAAACCTGAGTTCGTAGTTCCGGCTATCGTCCTCGGTCTGGACGCCGAACTCGCCGCTCACCCGGTTGATGGACGGGTCAGTGATGATTTTCACAGCCGTCGGATCGCCAGGCGACCCGGTGACGCTATCGTCGTTCTCAATAATGAAAGAGGGGAGCGCCGTGGTTGTATTGCGTTCGACGAGACCGGCTGCGTAGCCGTTCAAGGTCCGCGCTGTT
>CAYGKG010000144.1:0-6157 GCA_964350495.1 uncultured Alphaproteobacteria bacterium | reverse complement strand
CCCTGTCCCCGCGGCTGTCGTTGCAGCTCTTCGTTGGGGCAACCTTTACACACACTGTGCCGTCCAGGCAACGAAACCGTCGGGCCTACCCGCCTGCGGTGCCCGGCGCTATACTTGCCCCGATCCAAAACCAGCGACCGTGAGGATGCAGACCATGATGGAGCGGCAAGGCAAACACGCGATGTTGCCCGACAACACCCACGACGACTCGGCCCGGCAGATGTTCGTTTCGGGCCTCAAGCTGCATCTCGCCAACGCGGTGTCGGTCAATCTCCGCAAGGTCTACGATGCGCGGGTCAAGCCGGCGATCCGCCGCGACCTCGGGCGCGACCCTGCGAACCGCCATGACGTGCGCAAGGCGATGGCGCGCGACACCGTCTATCAAGCCTGGAGCGCGCTGCAACGCACCAGCCAGGAAATGAAGCAAGACACCCAAAGCGAAATCGCGGTGCGCCAGATCGATACGCTGGCGGCGAAGGCCAAACGCGCCCACGCAGCGGCACGCAAGGGCACGCTACGCACAAACCCGAAGATCGCCATTCCGCGCTACATGTCCGAGATCAACATCCATTGCATTCCCGGCGGCTACCACAACGAATTGATCGAAGACGACGTGCTGCCCGGCGCGGTCTACGACCCCGGCGTGTTTCTCTATTCGATGGGCCGCATGGGCGCCTACAACGAAGACATGGGCGCGACGCTGCTGTCGTACCTGCGCCAAAAACATCCCGGACTTTCGCCCAAGCGGATTCTCGACATGGGCTGCTCGGTCGGTCACAGCACCATTCCTTACGTCGATGCGTTTCCCAAGGCCGAGGTCCACGCGCTCGACCTCGCTGGTCCGTTTGTGCGCTACGGTCACGCCCGCGCCGAATCGATGGGCAAGGCGGTGCATTTCTCGCAGCAGAATGCCGAGGCGACCGATTATCCGGACGCGCACTTCGACCTCGTCGTGTCGCACATCTTGATGCACGAAACCTCGCACAAGGCGCTCGCCAACATCTTTCGCGAATGCCACCGCCTGCTCAAGCCGGGTGGGGTGATGGCCCATGTCGAAACCCCGACCTTCGCGGGCATGGACCCCTACGATCAGTTCATCCTCGATTGGGATACCTACAACAACAACGAACCGTTCTGGGGGCCGCTGAAGGATCTCGACCTAGCCGGCCTCGCGGCCAAATGCGGTTTCGATCGCAAGAAGTGCTTCTCTCAGGTGCAGCCCAGCGCCGTCGGCGAGGCCTATGCCAAGGGCCGCACCAGCAAATTCCAAGCGGGCGACTTCGGCGGCGCCGGCGCCTGGTTCGTGTTCGGCGCCGAGAAATAGGGCGCTGGCGGGCCGCCGTCCCGCCCCGCCCGGTGCCGCGGCGTTGCCGAGTTCGAAGCTTTCCTTGACGGGCCGCCCGACGGGCGCGAGAGTCGGGAAAACGATAAATGAACGGACAAATGGGGAGGCACGACGATGCAATCGGTATTGCTTAGGTCACTTGCTGCGTTCGGTTTCGTTCTTGGTATTGCGACGCCTGCCTACGCGGCGGACCTTTTGGTCCTGACGGACGACGTCCCTGCCGGCCTCGATTTTGACGGCCCGACCTCGTCGACGATTCAGTCCTACACCGGCATCGTCAACCTGCTTGACCCGCTGGTCTATTTCCAAAAGGGCGCGGTCAACGACGAGGGCGTGCAGCTCCTCGATTTCCAGAAGTTCGAGGGCCGCCTCGCCGAGTCCTGGTCGTTCGACAAGAGCACCCTGACTTGGACGATGAACCTGCGCCGCGGCGTCAAGGGCTGCGACGGGCAAACCTTCAATGCCGACGACGTGATCTACACCTAT
Source organism: uncultured Alphaproteobacteria bacterium (assembly GCA_964350495.1). Classification (GTDB taxonomy): domain Bacteria; phylum Pseudomonadota; class Alphaproteobacteria; order SHVP01; family SHVP01; genus CALJDF01. Next base: position 4,326 of record CAYGKG010000144.1, on the reverse strand, counting down.
GCGCGGGCCAAGTCGGTATCCGGTGCGGCGCCGATCGGCTGGTTTCTCGCCAGCGTCTCGTCGGTCGACGGCTTTACCCCGGCGGTCTTCGGCGGCGGCGATGCCCAGACCCTCGGCGAGGAAGTAAAGAAGGTCGACGACTACACCGTCACCATCCGCCAGTCGGCGCCCAATCAACTGTTCCTGCCGGTGCTGACGATCTTCGCCAGCAATATCCTCGACAAGGAAACGATGGAAGCCAACGCGACCGCCGAGGACAAGTGGAGCCACACCTATAACAACAACGTCAATGCGCCGGGCTTCGGGCCGTGGTGTCTTGACGAATGGCGCAAGGGCGAAGAAATGCGGTTGCGCGCCAACCCGGACTACTACCGCGGCAAGGCCGCGTTCGACCGGGTAATTCTTCGCAAGGTGCCGCAAAGCTCGAATCGCGCCGTGATCTTGCGGTCGGGCCAGGCCCACATCGTCGAACGGCTGACGCCCAAGGAATACGACAACCTGAAACGGGCCAGCGGGGTCAAGGTGCTGGGCACCTTCGGCAACGAAAACCTGTTCCTGCACCTCAACTACAACGTCAAACCCTTCGACGACGTGCGGGTCCGTCGCGCCATCGCCCACGCCATTCCCTACGACCGGGTGGTTCAGACCGGGTACTTCGGCCAGGCCAAGAAATGGGTCGGCACGATCCCGTCAAGCTATCCGGGGTTCCACAAGCCCGCGATGCAGTACGACTACGACCCCGCCAAAGCCAAGGCGCTCTTGGCCGAGGCTGGGTTCCCGAACGGTCGCGGACTTGAGCAGTTTTCGGACTCCTTCAAGATCACCTACCAGGCCGAGCGCGAATCCGTGCTCGGGCCGGTCGCCACAGTGCTGCGTTCGGCGTTCGAGGAGGTCGGCATCCCGGTCCTGCTCGATCCCATTCCGGCTACCCAATACGGCGACCGCGAGTTGGTCAAAAAGGACCTGCCGCTCGGTCTCACCGATCACGTCAAGCCGATCGGCGTCGATGCCGGCTACGGCGTTCAGCTTTCCTACGTGTCGTCGGCCAAGGGCGGCATTCTGAATTCGATGAACTACGTCAACGACACGGTCGATGCGAAGTTTTTCGAAATGCTGGTCGAGGGCGATACCGGCAAACGCAACGCGTTGCTGGCGGAAATCCAGGACCAGCTCATGGCCGATGTCGCCGTCGCGCCGATCGTCGAGTTCAAGACCAATTGGGCGATCAGCGACAAGATCAAGGGCGTCACCTGGCACCCGGACAATTCCATCCACTGGTACGACTACGCACCGGCAAACTAGCCGCATCGAACGGCCCTGCGCCGAGTCGGCGCACGGGCCGCCTTTTTCTACAGGGAGAAGCTACTCATGAAACGACTACACGCTCTTTTCGGTTCGGCAGCGCTGGCATTCAGCCTGTCGGCCGCGCCGGCGCTCGCCGCCGATCTTTTGGTTCTGGCCGAGGATGTCCCGGCCGGGCTCGACTATGACGGCGCGTCGATCGCCATTCCGGCGACGCAGACCGGCGTCGACAACCTGCTCGAACCGCTGATTTACTACAAAGAAAAAGGCATGAACGACGAAGGCGTGATCGTTCACGACTTCACCCAGTTCGAGGGCCGGCTCGCCGAATCTTGGTCGTTCGACGAAGCGACGCTGACCTGGACGTTCAATCTGCGTCGGGGTGTGAAGGGCTGCAACGGCGCGACCTTCGATGCCGACGACGTGATGTACACGCTGGCCCGTGCCAAGAGCGTCTCGGGCGCAGCCCCGATCGGTTGGTTCCTCTCCAGTGTCGGCTCGATCGACAACTTCACGCCTGCGGTCTTTGGGGATTCGCCCGAAGCGAAGACGGCCCAAAAATTGGGCGATGAAGTCCAGAAGGTCGACCAGTACACCGTCAAGATTCGCCAGTCCGCGCCGAACGCGCTGTTCCAGCACGTCCTGACGATTTTCGGCATGTACATCTACGACAAGGAAACCATGGAGGCGAATGCCACCGACGCCGATCCGTGGAGCCACAAGTACAACGACAACGTCAATGCCCCGGGCTTCGGCGCCTATTGCCTGAGCAACTGGGAGAAGGACAAGGAATTCGCGGTCGTCGCGAATCCCGACTACTACCGGGGCAAGCCCTATTTCGACCGCGTGATCCTGCGCAAGGTGCCGCAAAGCTCCAACCGCGTCGTGATCCTGCGCTCGGGCCAGGCCGGCCTCATCGAACGCGTCACGCCCAAGGAGTTCAACAGCCTGCGCGGCGTGCGTGGGGTCAAGGTGGCGGGCGTCCTCGGCAACGAGAACCTGTTCGTCCACATGAACTTCAAAACCCCGCCGTTCGACAACCCGAAGGTCCGTCAGGCGATCGCCCACGCGATTCCCTATGACGCGATCATCCGGGACGCCTATTTCGGCGGCGCCAAAAAGTGGGTTGGACAAATTCCGACCTCCTACACCGACTATCACGAGCCCTCCACGACCTATTCGGAGGATCTTGACAAGGCACGCGCGCTGCTGGCCGAAGCCGGCTATCCCGAGGGCAAGGGGCTCGAGAAGTTCCCCGGCGCCTTCAACATGGCCTACGTCACCGAGAAGGAATCTTCGCTCGGTCCGGTGGCCAACTTGATCAAGACCAACCTGTCTAAAATCGGTATCGACGTCTCGCTCGATCCGCTGCCGCAGACCACCTATGGCGACCGGCAGTTGGTCAAGAAAGACCTACCCTTTGCGCTCAACGACCAGGAAAAGCCGATCGCGCCCGATGCGGCCTACGGCCTCTTCCTGTTCTTCGTTTCGGCGGAGAAGGGTGGCCTCAACACGATGGTCAACTACTCGAACCCCAGGGTCGACGAGTTGTATGCCGCCGCGTTGGTCGAAGGCGATGCCGCCAAGCGGACGGCGCAACTGGCCGAGGCCCAGGAGATCCTGGCCAAGGACGTTGCCTGGTTGCCGGTCCTGGAGTGGAAGACCCAGTGGGCCTTCAACGACAAGATCAAAGGGATCAAGTGGCATGCGGATAATTCGATCCGCTGGTACGACTTGCATATGTAGAAACGGGGCGACGCCGGCGGATCAAACCGCCGGCGTCTTCCTTCCATTTGTGCCCCGCTTCGGCGGGGCCTATTTTTGTCACCACAAACGATCCGAAATAGCGACCCAGGGGAGGCCGACATGGCGGGCAGATTAAAGGGCAAGAAGGCGCTGATTACCGGCGCGTCGAGCGGTATCGGCGCGGGCGTCGCGGTGGCGTTCGCGAAAGAGGGCGCCGACGTCGTCATCAACTTTCCCAACAAGCAGCAAGAGGCGGGCGCGAAAAAAGTCGCGACCGCGGTGCGCAAGGCCGGCGGCAAGGCTTACCTGGTGCAGGCCGACGTCTCGAAGGAGGGGCCGGTCCGCCGTCTCGTTCGCGAATCGGTCAAGCGGATGGGCCAGATCGACATTCTCGTCAACAACGCGGGCATCGCCTCGGGCGCGCCGGTCGAAAAAATGCCGGTTGCGATGTGGGACGAGATGATCGGCGTCAACCTGCGCAGCGTCTTCCTCGTCACCCATTTCGTCCTGCCCCACATGTACAAGCAAGGCTCGGGCAAGATCGTCAACAACGCCTCGCAGCTCGCCTATCTCGGGTCGGCCGGCCTCAGCCATTATTGCGCCGCCAAGGCGGGGATCATCGCCTTCACCCGTTCGCTGTCGCGCGAGATCGGCGATCGCAACATTAACGCCAACTGCGTCGCACCGGGGGCGACCTACACGCCGATCCTCGACGCCGTCGAGGAAGACCACATCAAGGCGATCAAATCGATGATCCCGAAGGGCGACCTCGCCCGCGTCGATCAAATCGTCCCGGCCTTCGTGTATCTAGCCTCCGAGGAGGCGAGTCACATGGTCGGACAAACGATCAGCCCCAACGGCGGCGACATGATGCTCTAGGGGCCTGCGCGATGGCTAAACGGCTCAAAGGCAAGGTCGCGTTGATCACCGGTTCGTCCAGCGGGATCGGCGCCGGCGTTGCCAAGGCCTATGCCCGCGAGGGCGCCGACATCGTGCTCAACTACCCCAACAAGGCGGAAGAGCGCGAGATCTGGGAAGTCCAGAAGGCGATCGAAAAGATGGGTCGCACAGCGCTGGTGATCAAGGCCGACGTCGCCGAAGAAGCAGCGGTTAAGCGCATGGTCCGCGCGGCCCTCAAGACCTTCGGCAAGATCGACATCCTGGTCAACAACGCCGGCCATGCCGATCGCGGCGGGTTGCTGCACGACATGCCGGTCGCGATGTTCGACCGGATGATCGCCGTCCATCTGCGCGGCACGTTCCTGTGCACCAAATACG
>CAYGKG010000143.1:0-6323 GCA_964350495.1 uncultured Alphaproteobacteria bacterium | reverse complement strand
CAGATCGAGAAAGTGCCGCGAGGAAGGAACGATGGAAAGCACGCCGCGCCGCCGAACCCGGAACGGAACCACGCACCTGACCCTTCGTTTTGTCGACGACGATCCCACGGTCGTGCCAGGCACGCTGATCGTTGTTGACTGGCACGACCGAAGGCCGGTCCACGGTCGCTGCTACCTGGTGCGCAACTGCGGCAAAGCGCGCCTCGCACGCTACTGCCGATCGACCGACGGGTTCTTAGCGAATGACGGCGACCGAACGCCGTTTGCAGGGCCTGTCGATATCGTCGGCCGGGTCGTGAGCGTTGCTCGTTCCCTCTAGTCCGCGAGCCCCATCTTGCGCGCGGGCGCGGTAGGATGGATTGTTGCCGCGCTAGAGTAGGGGAGCCCGGTTCTCGTATGAAAGATGTCGAGTTGCGTCTCGCACTTGTGTGTTACGGCGGGGTTTCGCTCGCCGTCTACATGCACGGCGTCACTAAAGAGTTTCTCAAGTTGGTCCGTGCCTCGCGGGCCTACCATGCCGCGCCGAAGGGCGCCGCCCGCGCCGAGGCGAGTTATCGCTCGTCGGCGCACAGCGCCGACCCGGAGATCGATACAGAACAGGTATACTTCGAGATACTGCAAGCGATCGGGAAGACCGTCGATCTACGCGTGGTGGTCGACGTTATCACCGGCGCTTCTGCCGGCGGTGTCAACGGCGTGATCCTCGGACGGGCGCTCGCCCACGACCTTTCGCTCAGTCCCTTGCGCGATGTCTGGTTGGAAGCGGCGGACATCAACCAGCTCTTGGCGGAGAACCGGGCCGCGCGGATTTGGTCGAAGTGGTTTTTGCGGCCGTTCATCTACGGCTATGTTCGCCGGACGCGCGAGACCGACCCCGAAATGCGCGAAAAGCTGTCGCGCTTCTTGCGGTCGCGTTGGTTCCGTCCGCCGTTTGACGGCGTCTATCTCGCCAATGTGCTCTACGACGCGATGTTGGCGATGGGCGAGCCGGCCCATCCCGGCGCGTCGTTGATCCCCGCCGGTCAACGTCTCGATCTCGTCGTGACGCTGACCGATTTTTACGGCTATCCGCAACGCGTACCGATGTACGACCCGCCGTTCGTCACCGAGCGCGAGCATCGCCATACCTTGGGTTTCTCCTACCAACGCCACCACGGCGGCGCGGAGCACAGTCAATTCACCACCGCCGACGTCCCGTCTTTGGCGTTTGCGGCGCGTGCGACCTCGTCTTTTCCCGGTGCCTTCCAACCGGCACAAATTGGCGAGATGGACCGGATCTGTGCCGACCGCGGCACGGTGTGGCGCACGCGCGAGTCGTTCCTTAGGGAGAACTTTGCGCGCTACCTGCAGGCGGGCACCGACCCCACATTGACCTCCTTCGTCGACGGCTCGGTGCTCAACAACAAACCGATCACCCAGGCGATGGAAGCCATTCGCGGTCGATCGGCCCACCGCCAGGTCGACCGCCGCGTCGTCTATATCGATCCCGATCCGGCGCGCGAACCGCCGCCGCCCGACGGTCGGCGGCCCGGATGGTTCAGTACGCTCAAAGGCGCGCTGTCAGACCTGCCGCGCAATGAACCGGTGTTCGACGAACTCAGCTGGGTGCGCAACTACAACGGCCGCGTCCGCCGTCTACGGGCGGGGGTTGAGGCCGCGCGCCCGCAGGTGTCGGAGAAGGTGCGGCAACTCGGGCGCCGTTCCCTGGAACGCGTCTCGAAACCGCAGGACCTGGCCAACCTGCGCGAGGCGGCCAATGCCGAGGCCGCGCGCGAGGGCGGTTTTGCCTACGAGGCCTACGTTCGACAAAAACTGCAAACCGTCATCGACTTCGCCGCCGGCCTGCTCGCCGAACTCGGTGGCTTCCAGCCCGAATCGCCCGAAGCGGTCGCGGTGGCTGCGCTGTTCGAATCGTGGTGCCGGGAGAACGATATTCTAATCGCCGACGGTCCGATCCCGGTCGCCGACAACGTACTGCGGCGGACCCCGCCGGCGTGGGTGCGGTTCATGCTGCAGTTCGATTTGCCGTTCCGGTCGCGCCGGTTGCGGTTCGTCATTCGTCAGCTGAATATCACCTATGCGCGTATCGACCTCGATGTCGGCGGGGGGCCGACGGCGGACGATATCAACGGGCTGAAGGGCGCTCTCTATGAGATCGCCGAGTCGATGCGGGCGCGCACTTCCGCGGCCTTTGCAAGCGTCGACCTCATCCGAACGATTCGAAACGCGTTCGGGGTCGACCCGGCATCGACGACGGTTGCGGCACTCGACCCTTTGATGGCGGATTTGGCGCGCGAGATCGACCTGAAGAACCAGAACGGCCGCATCGACGCGACGCTCGCGGCGCTGCCGCGTTCATGGAAAGAGGTTCGTGCCGATTTACTGACGGCCTATATCGGCTTTGCCTACTGGGATCCCCTCACGTTCATCGCGTCCAACTGGCGGGAAGCCGAGGACTATGAGGAGATTCGCGTCCACCGCATTAGCCCTGAGGATGCCGACACCATTCGTAAAGGCGGTGCGCGCGCTACCTTGAAGGGAGTCGATTTCGGTCACTTCGGGGCCTTCTTCAGCCGCAAGCGGCGCGAGAACGACTACCTCTGGGGGCGGCTCCATGCCGCGGACCGATTGGTCGATTTGGTCCTGGATGCCGCCGCAAAGCAAGGCGCCGTACCGGAGGAGGATGCCGTCGCCATCAAGAAACGTCTGTTCGAGGCGATTCTCGCGTCGGAGGCCGCCAGCCTCAGCAAGATCGCCGATGTGCTGGACCAAGTCGGCCACGAGGTCGCCCGGCTGTGAGCCAGGCCCGCTGCGGCTAGGCGGCGGACGGTTCTTCCAACCGCATGCCGCGGGTGTTGGCGCTTTTCATGTCCGCACCGGTGAGGTCGGCGTACCGGGTATACCCGACGTCCTGTCCGTCCAACGCGCGAACCTGCATCGCGCGAAGGTCGGCACCGGTCAAGTTCGTTTTGCGCAGAACCGCACCCCGCAATTTTGCGCCGCGCAGATCCGCCGCGGCAAGGTTCGCGCCTTCGAAGTTTCCGTTGGTCAGGTCGGTCAACTCCAGTTTGGCGCCGCGCAGATTGGCGCCGGCAAAGGTGCAACCGACGAGGCGCGCGCCGCTGAGATAGGCGCCGGGAAGTTCGATGCCGCTCAGATCCGCGCCCTCAAGGTCGAGGCGCCGACCGCGGGCGCCGTTCGACGCCGCCCACGTCGCATGCGCACGCAGTTGGTTCTGCAAGGTGTCGGGCAGCAAAAGTATGGCGCGCAGCGCATCGTCGGCGATGTTCCGGTCGACCGCCGCACCGGCAAGCAGCGCGCCGCGAAACGTCGATCCTAGCAGGCTCGCGCGTTCGAGGTTGGCGCCTGACAGGTTTGCCGCCGTCAGGTCGGCTGCATCCAAGCGCGCGCCGGACAGGTTTGCCATCGACAGGTCGGCTTCCTCGAAATTGGCACCCTCGAAGTTCGTTCCGGCAGCATCGACGTTCTTCAGGTTGGTGCGCTTGAGGGTCGCGAACAACAGCCGTGCTTTGCGCAGGATCGACCCTTCGAGGTTTGCGCCGCTCAGGTCGGTTCGCGTTTCGACGGTTTCGAAGCCGACTTTGCCGGGGCGCAGGTCGGCGCTGGCCAGATTGGCACCCTTGAGCACCGCGCCGCGGAAACGGACGCCGCGGAGGTCGGCGCCTTCGAAGTTCGCACGGGTCAGTGTCGCCCCCGACAGGTCGGCACCGAAAAGGTCGGCCGCGCTCAAATCTGATGTCGTGAAATCGATACGCGATAGGTTCGCGCCGGTCAGTTTCGCTTCGCGCAGATCGATTCCAGGCAGACGCAACCCGGACAGATCGGTCCCGCTCAAATCCGCCCGTTTGCCGCCCGGTCGTCCCGCCGCGAATCGCGCGTGGTCGCGCAAGATATTTACCAAAGCTCGAGAATCGATCACGTTGCTCACGCCGCTACCCCCATCTGTTCATGCTAGGGCGAAAGGGGGGCGCTTGCGCGCACTATCGATTCGGATTTTCTGCGAATTTGAGCCGATTTTGGGCCTTTCCGGCCGTCCTGCTGTTCGCGCCGCGTACGCTATCTGTATGATCCATCGATGAGCGAAAATCCGGAACGAATTGTCCTCGCCGAGGGGCTTACGGTGTCGCGTTTGACGCGCGGCAATTGGCAACTAGCCGCCAAACATGGACCTTCGATTGCGCCGGACGTCGCGATCGACGGGATGCGCCGGTTTGTAGAAGCCGGGATCACCAACTTCGACTGCGCCGACCACTATGTCGGCGTTGAGGAATTGATCGGCGCGTTTCGCCGAGCCCATCCCGATCTCGCCAAACGGCTCACGGTGCAAACCAAGATTGTGCCCGATCGGAACGTCCTCCAGGGAATCGACCGCGCCGCGCTCGAACTCATCATCGACCGTGCCCGCGCTCGTCTCGGCATGGACGCCCTCGATCTCGTGCAATTCCATTGGTGGGATTACGAAACGCCGGGATACGTCGACAGCATGTTGTGGCTGGCCGACATGCAGTCCGAGGGTAAAATCCGACACCTCGGCGTTACAAATTTCGATTGTCGCCGCCTTGAAGAAATCATCGCCGCCGACGTCCCCGTGGTCAGTCATCAGGTGCAGTACTCCGCGCTCGATCGTCGCGCCGAAAATGGGATGGTCGATCTGTGCCGCGCCAACGGGATCGCTCTGCAATGCTATGGCGCGCTAGCCGGCGGCTTCCTCTCCGATACCTGGCGCGGTCGCCCGGTCCCCGATGCCGCCGCGGACCGGTCGCAGCAAAAGTATCGCTTGATGATCGACGAATACGGGGGCTGGGAATCCTACCAAGCTCTCCTTGCCGTCTTGGCCTCGGTCGCTGCACGGCATCGGGTGAGCGTCGCGGCGGTGGCGACGCGATATGTCCTCGATCGTCCGGGCGTCGCGACCGCGATCGTGGGCGCACGCACGGACCGCCACCTTGCCGACATTCTGACCGTGACGGCCCTACGGCTGGCGCCGGAGGATATCGCGGCGATCGACGCGGCCGCGCGCGGGGCACCCGGACCGGCCGGCGACTGCTACACGTTGGAGCGCGACCCCGACGGGCCGCATACGGCGATGAACTGGAAGAACCAGAACATCCACGGCGCCGGCGCGCGCTAGGGGAGGGCGGCCATGTCCGACGCGTTCGAAATCTACGACCTGGCCGTTGAGGTCGTGCACAATGACCCGGCGAAACCGCTGGTGTGCAAACATCAACTCGGGGACGTCTTCTACGTCAAAGGCAGCGTCGTCGAGATACCGCCCGGTAAGACCTTCGGTCTCTACGCGATGCTCGCGGTGCTGCCATTTGTCCCAGCAAAACAGCGACCGACCCAGGACAACGATTGGATGAGCACCGATTCGGTCATCGGCTGCACCGATCCCAATTGCGGCGCGGGCTTCAAGATCACGCGGCTCGACGCAAAGCTCTATCGCCACGCCGATCACAGCGCCGAACCCCTGCCGCAATAGATGAATAGCGCTACACGCTTAGGATCGGCGTTCAAACCGCCGAGTGGGGTAGGTATTCCTGCGCAGCGCCGGTCGCGCTCAAAGCGCTGCGCGATCAAGGTTTGGAGTTGTTCCAAGGCTTCCTGTTCGCGAAGCCCGCCTTCAAGCGATTGGTCGCTCCGTCAGAGCTTCCAACGTTTCTTCACTAGGCTGGCCCATAGTTCACGTAAACCAGCGCCTTCGCGGCGTTGGCGAGTACAGGCCGCGGCGCGCCCGGTGGACAGCAGGCGTAGGCACCCGATTTGAAGGTCTCGCCGTCCGCGCCCTCAAGGGTACCGTCGAGAACGTAAAGCTCCATGTAGAACCCGTCGCGCACGCCAAGATCGGGGCGTGCGCCGTCCAGGCGCATGAGTTTCGACCCCTCGCCGGTCTCGGGGTCTTCGCCGAGGACTTTCACGCCGTCGTGCCACCCGTCGGCGGTCGCATCGGGTACCGCCGCCCAACCGCGGGACGGCAACGTCCCGGTCAGGGGGTAATACTCCGTCTTGTCCGGTGTCGGCACCTCATGGGTGCACATTTTTTTGGAATGGCGCGACAGGAACCACGTTTCGATCGGGACATCGCTCTTGAAGCCGTGAACGGTCTCGGGCGGGTGAAAACAATACCCGTTCGCGCCGAGATAGGTCCGGCTGTCGAATGACAGCCGACCCTTGAGGACGAGGATCTCTTCGGCGGAATGATGGTAATGCGCGACCGTCGGGGCCTTGTAACCCTCGCTCGGTACTAACCGCTGTAATGCTGTGCGCGCACCGGTCTCGGGATCGACGCTGAGAACCTTCGA
>CAYGKG010000142.1:0-6401 GCA_964350495.1 uncultured Alphaproteobacteria bacterium | reverse complement strand
CTCCTGCGGCATCCCTGCAGAGCCGATTCCGTTGTTATCTTATTTTGCCGGCGGCTGCGCTTCGTTCTCGGCACCGAAGGTCGGCAGCAGCATCGACATCGCGCGTTCCAAAATACGCGGGTTGCGCCAGAAAATATGGAAGGCTTGGTCGTATAGCTCGCGTTGGTCTCGGCGGTTGACGAAGACCGCGTGCAAGGCCCAATACAAATCCTCGCGGCTGCCGATCCCGGCGGCTTCGACCGCGCGGACCGCCTCTATGACGCGCCCTGGGCCGACCGGCAGGCCGGCGGCGCGCAGCACACGGGCGAAGTGCATGATGTTGTCGGGGAGCCGGCCGGGGTCAGCCATGGCGATCAGCGGGCCGCAGCGCGTTCCGCGTTGACTTGCTCGAGGAGCTTGGCGGCCTCGCTGCCTTGGATCTTGGCAATGTCGTCTTGGTACTTCAGCAGTACGCCCAAGGTGTCGTTGACGGTTTGGGGGTCGAGCGCCAGTTTGTCGAGTTGCACCAGCGCGGACGCCCAGTCGATGGTTTCGGCGACGCCCGGGAGCTTGAACAGGTCTTGTTCGCGCAGCGACTGGACAAAGGCGACGACCTCCCGGCTGAGACGCTCGCCGGCGCCCGGTACCTTACGCGACAGGATGGCCAATTCTCGGGTGGCATCGGGATATCCGATCCAGTGGTAATAGCAGCGCCGCTTCAACGCATCGTGGACTTCGCGGGTTCGGTTCGAAGTGATGATGACGATCGGCGCATCGGCGGCCTTGATCGTCTCGAACTCCGGGATCGTCACCTGAAAATCGGCGAGCAACTCAAGCAAGTAGGCTTCGAACGGCTCGTCGGTCCGGTCCAATTCGTCGATCAACAGCACCGGCGGCCCCGCGATGTCCGGTTCCAATGCCTGGAGGAGGGGGCGTTTGATCAAGAACCGTTCAGAAAAAATGTCCGTCGCGAGCTGCTTGCGGTCGCTGACACCTTCCGCTTCGGCCAGACGAATCTCAATCATCTGCGCGGGGTAATTCCATTCGTAGACTGCCGAAGAAACGTCAAGCCCTTCGTAGCATTGCAAGCGCACCAGCCGACGCGACAGCGTCCGCGACAGCACATTGGCGATCTCGGTTTTGCCCACCCCGGCGTCGCCCTCCAGGAACAGCGGGCGGCCGAGCTTCAAGCTGAGGAACAGTGTCGTTGCAAGCGCTCGGTCGGCAACGTAGTCGCCTCCTTCGAGCAGCTCGAGCGTCGCGTCGATTGACGCCGGCAATTCACGCATGGGCGGTGTCATCCGCAGAGGGTAAAAGGGCTGGGCCACCCCAACAAGGGGGCAGGCCAGGCTTCAGGAGCGCCGTTTAGGCGATAGCGGCGGCGGCCCGTTTGGCCATCACGGTTACAAGGTGGGCGCGGTATTCGGCACTGCCGTGAAGGTCGGCGTTCAGACCGTCCGAGGGGATCGTGATGCCGGCAACCGAATCGGCGGAGAATTTCGCCGTCAACGCCTTCTCCATCTCGGGAACGCGAAAGGCGCAGGGCCCCGCACCGGTGACTCCGACCCGGATGCCCGAGGCGGTTTCCGCTACCATCACGCCGACCATCGCGTAGCGTGACGCCGGTTGCGGGAACTTCTGATAGGCAGCGCGTTTCGGAATTGGAAACGAGACCGCCGTGATCAATTCGCCGTCCTCAAGGGCGGTCTCGAACAACCCCTTGAAATAGTCGTCGGCCGCGATCTCCCGCTTGTTGGTCTTGATGGTCGCGCCCAACCCCATCACCGCGGCGGGGTAGTCCGCCGAGGGATCGCTGTTGGCGAGCGATCCGCCGATCGTGCCGCGGTGGCGCACCATCGGATCGCCGATCAGTCCGGCGAGGTCGCTCAATGCCGGAATGGCTTTTTGAACGTCTTTTGACGAGTGCACTTCCCAATGGGTGGTCATGGCGCCGATCGTGACCGTCTTGCCGTCCACCTTGATGCCCTTTAGGTCGGCGATCCCGGCCAAATCGATCAAGTCGCTGGGCGACGCCAGGCGTTGCTTCATCGTCGGTAGCAACGTCATGCCGCCCGCGAGGATCTTGCCATCCTCGGCGCCGTTGAGCTTCTTCAGGGCGTCGTCGACGTTTGAGGCCTTGTGGTATTCGAACTGATACATCGCCCGTCTCCTAGGCTGCTAACTTTGCGTGTTCTTGCCGTGCGCGTGGCGCATGGCGATGACGATCAACCGGCGCGGATTAGACCTCCGCGTTCATGATCGCTTTGACGATGTTGTGGTAGCCCGTGCAACGGCAGATGTTGCCCTCAAGCTCGTGCCGAACGGTTTTTTCGTCCGCCTTAGGATGGCGGCGCCGGATGTCGATCCCGGCCATCACCATCCCCGGTGTGCAAAACCCGCACTGCAAACCGTGGTGTTCTTTGAACGACGCCTGCATCGGATGGAGCTTGCCGTCCTTTGCCAGCCCTTCGATCGTCGTAATATCGGCACCCTCGGCCTGGACCGCCAGCATCGTGCACGACTTCATCGCCAGGCCGTTGACGTGGATCGTGCAGGCGCCGCATTGCGTGGTGTCGCACCCGACGTGGGTGCCGGTCAGGCGCAGGTGCTCGCGCAGATACTCGACCAGGAGCGTCCGGGGCTCGACATCGGCGCTGACGGCCTTGCCGTTGACGGTCATTGAAACTTTGCCCACAGCGGACCTCCCAAGGAAATCCCTGGTCCCGCGTCTGCGGGCCAGGGTTTGTTGACATTGGCCGGAAACCGGCAAAATTCAAGTTGGCGCGTAGTTTCCTAGGCCCGGTGGGTCAGGTCAAGTGCGCCGCGTGTGACCCGAAAAAACTTCGAACCGGCTAAAGAACGCTGAACAAAAGCAGCACAACCGCGACCACGGCGACGAGCCCGACAATCCAGGTCGCTGTGCTGACCGTCTTGGAGGGTTTCTCCGCTTTTTCGTGGTTGACGGCGAGCGCCGGACCGGCCGATTCGGCTTCGACCGAAGCGGGGGGAGTGCCCGCCGCGGCGTCCCCGACGTGGGTCGCGAAATTGGAGAAAAACTCATCGGCGATCTTCTTGGCCGCCCCATCGACCAGCCGCGCCCCGATTTGTGCGAGTTTCCCGCCGACCTGGGCATTGGCCTCGTAGCGCAAAACGGTGTCGCTCCCGTCTTCCTCTAGCGTCACCGTGGCGCCGCCCTTGCCGAAGCCGGCCGGACCACCCTGTCCCTCGCCGGAAATGCGGTAGCTATTCGGTGGGTTCAGGTCGGACAACGTCACCTTGCCTTTGAATCGGGCGCTGACCGGGCCAACCTTGGCCTTCACGGTCGCCGTCATTTCGGTGTCGGAGGTCTTGTCGATGGTCTCGCAGCCCGGGATGCACGCCTTCAGAATCTCCGGATCGTTGAGCGCCTCCCAAACGGCCTGTTTGGCCGCGGGAATCCGGTATTCGCCCTTCATATCCATAGGAAAAGTCGCCTGTTATGCATTCGTTAATCGTTGCTCGGCAACGTAGTCATCGCGCCTCCGCGGGGCAAGGGCACTGGTTTTGCCACAGCCCGCCCGTGCGGTCTAAAGTTGTCAACACCGAACACGGACTGGACATTCGACAGTGACCCCGCAGCCACCGGCCACCCGTTCGACCCTCGACATCGCTTCGTGGTTCCATGCACGGAGCGAATCCGCGGGCGAGACGATGTCGCAGCGTCGCATGCACTATCTTTTGTATCTCACCCAAGCCCACTACGCGGCTGAACACCGGGGTCGCAAGATCATGCCGGCGACGTTCCTCGCTACCCAGGTCGGGCCGGTCGAGCCGAATATCCACCAACTGCTTGAAGGCGGCCGCTTTGCGATAGAGGCGAACGATCCGCCGCGCGCCGTCGAAGACTACCTCATCGAGATCTGGACGCGTTTTGGCAAGAAGACGGTGAGGCAACTCGAAAACCTGGTTGAGCGCGATGGCGCCTGGCGCGGCGTTCTGCGTAAGGGCGCGTTGCTCGAGATCCCGATCGAACTGCTTTACCGGGCCTACGGCGGCGGCGCCGACGCGGTACCCTTGGACAAGCGCTCCGGCGCCGGCCAGAACCGCAACAAAGAACAGGAGTATTGGACACTCACCGGCAAAAAAGCCGAAAAATGGGTTCCCGGTCTTTCGAACGGTCCGCCCCGCCAAGCCAAGGTGAATGGTGCGCGCAAAGCCGCGCAGGGCGCCGGGGTTCGGCGGATTCTTTCGGCCGAGGAGGCAGCCCTGCGCAGTAATCGCGGCGCACCGCAAAAACCCAACGGTCGCTAGTGGCGCGGGCGCTCCGGATCCGGGCGCTAAAGGTTCCGCCGTCGATTCTCCTGGCGCGCGCCGCTCAGGATTCCCGTCTCACGTCGGCGTTTGCCGACGTATCGTTTTCGACATGGCCCGACGCCAAGGCGATGCGGTCCGATCTCGAAGCGGGCACGGTCGATCTATGCATCATTCCGACGAACGTGGCGGCGGCGCTTTACAACGCCGGCACGCCGATCCGTCTGCTCTGCGTCAATGTGTGGGGTATCCTGCACGTCGTGTCCCAGGCACCGATGAAAGGCGACTGGTCGTCCCTGCGCGGCAAAAAAATCGCTATCCCCCTCAGGGGGAACATGCCCGATACGATTTTCACGACTCTTGCGGCGCGCGCAGGACTCGATCTTCCGCTCGACGCCGAGGTGTCCTATGTCGATTCGTACTTGGCCGCGAAGGACGCCGTATTGAGCGGGGTGTGCGAAGTCGCGGTCTTGCCTGAGCCCGTGGCGAGTGCGGCCGAAAACGAAGGCGCGCACCGCGTTCTCGACCTACAACGGGAATGGGCAACGCTCACCGGGCGCCCACCGCGGTTTCCGCAGGCCGCGACCGTTGTGCCGCAAGATCTGTCGGATGCGGAGTCCGATTTGCTTTTGGCGGTGATGAACGAAGCGCTGAACTGGATGGTGGCCAATCCCGACGACGCGGGTGAGGTCGGCGTCCCGCTTCTCGGAGTCCCAGCGGCGGTGATCGCTGCCTCGCTGCGCGCGACAACTTGGTTGTCGTTGGACGGCAACGCCGCGCGCCACGACCTCGAATATTTCTACGGTGTTCTTATGCAGTCTTCGCCCGCCTTGGTCGCGGGCGGCCTGCCCGACGCGGGTTTCTACGGTCGCGACTAGCTGAAGTTGAAGACCAGGAACGCAGCGAGAATCACCAGGACCCAAAACACTGCCCGGCCGGTCGGCGGATCGCGTGGGAACCTGTGTCGCTTGAACGAGATTGGGCGCATGTGCCCCTCTGCGTCGGCCATATCCTTCGGTTTGGAATCAGAGACATATTGGCTTTAGCCTGCAAGCACCTGTCCCATAGGTGTTGACGCTAAACACTGTTAGACTGTGATCACGAGTGGAGCTGGCGGAGGCGACGACTAAGGTCAAGGTGGTGCACGTTCGTCTTGCTATAATCGAATGTTCTCCGTCCGCTCGGTAGCCGGCGACGGCAAAGTAGTTTCACCGGGTACGATGGCAACGACAAGCTGTGGCGCTGAAAATGCTGGTCGAGTCCTATCGGATGACGGTGGTGGTAACGATGTCCTGCGTTGCGCCGCTAACAGCGATGCTGGCGGCATACAAGAAGCGCCCACATACTGCCGGATCTCCATCTCCATCTCCATCTCCATCTCCATCTCCATCTCCATTTCGTCGCGGGCACGTTCGGCGCGATTTCTTCACAGATCGATATCGGCTAATAGCTAGCGTTCTGGCAAAGCTCTGATCCGGAGGATATGACATGACCGAATCGTCGTCGAACGATAGCGTTCAAGAAAAGAACGGCGGCAAGCGCTTCTGGCTCGACGATATGCGCAACGTGCACAAGGTGTTCTGGGCGCTGGTCTTTGTTTGCGGGGTCTTGTTTTTGTCGGACGCCGTTTACGACAAGCACGTGATTCTCTCGTTCGAGGGCTGGTTTGGATTTTATGGCCTGTTCGGGTTCTTGGTGTCTTTTGCGCTGGTGCTGACGGCGCGCGAGTTGCGCAAAATCTTGATGCGCGATGAGGATTATTATGACCGCTGAGTTTCCCCCTGGCCTGCTACTGATTGTCGGCGCAATCTTTGTGCCGTTCCTAAAGGGGAATCTGCGTTCGGTATACACTCTCATTCTGCCGCTACTTGGTATCTGGCAGTTGACGGCGTTGGAGCCGGGTACGTTCGGACCTATGTCCGTTTTTGGTTTCGAGCAGACCCACGTGCGCATCGACAAGCTAAGCCTTTTGTTCGGGTATGTTTTCTATATCGCTGCGGCGTTGGGCATCTTGTTCGCTTGGCACCGCGACGATCGGGTGGAACAGGCTACCGCTCTCGTTTATGTAGGCGCTGCCATCGGCGCGGTCTTCGCCGGGGACCTGATTACCTTGTTCTTCTATTGGGAAGTGG
>CAYGKG010000141.1:0-6550 GCA_964350495.1 uncultured Alphaproteobacteria bacterium | reverse complement strand
GAAAGCAATTCGGCTCGTTGGCCCGTCGAAATGAACGCAGGCGACGTATTTGTCGTTCAGACCCCGACGGGCGGCGGCTTCGGTCCCGCCGGTAGCGCGAGAACAGCAGCCGAGTAACCGTGTACGACCAATCGGTCCTTCCCGTTCCCCTACAAGAACGCTTCCTTCAACACGAAGATTGGCGCTGGGGCTACTTTACCAACGAAGACGGCGCTCGGCTTCGCGCCGGTTGGGCCGATCCGCGTCCGCGCAAGACAATCCGTGCGACAGCGATCGCTCTGCCCGGGTTCGGTGGTTTCGCGGAGCAATGGTTCGAACTGTATGACGACCTCCTTGCCCGCGGGATTGCCGTTCGCCACCTCGACTGGCGGGGTCAAGGCGGGTCGGACCGGTACCTTGCGAACAGCCACAAGATGCATTCCCTCGGGTACCACCGCGATGTCCGCGACCTCCACGCATTTCTCACGCGCTTCATCGACACAAACGCGGATGTTCCTACGTTCTTTCTCGCCCATTCGATGGGTGCTCACGTCGCGCTGCGCTACCTCGCGACGCACCCCGGTACCGTTAGCGGCGCGTTTCTCACCGCACCGATGCTCGGAATCAAGACCGACAAGGCCGCGCCCACTGTCGTCGCACAGGTTGCGCGGGCAATGGCGGCAACAGGATTCGGAGCCCGCTATATATTGGGACACGAAGACTGGTGGTTTCGCGAACACTACCCCGTGGAAGAAAGCCGCCTTTCGCACGACCCTGTGCGCTACCGCGTAGCCCAGCTCTATTATCGCCTGGAGCCCAGCCTTCGCATCGGTGGCGGCACTTGGCGCTGGCTTCATGAATCGTTTCGATCGATCGGCCACCTGCGTAAACCGTCGGTTCTGAGGAAAGTCGAAACGCCGGTCTACATCGCGTCGGCGGGTCAGGATGTTATCGTCGAGAATGCGGCCCACCAACGGGCGGCTCGACACCTTGCCGATTGTGTTCTGGAGGCCTATCCCGACGCCAAGCACGATATCTGGATGGAGCGCGACACCGTTCGCGCCCCACTTCTCGCCGCGCTCGAACGCTTCCTTACCGACAAGGTGGGCGTCGCCTAATCGGGCCGAAGCACGTCGGCTAACGATCGGTCCAACGGCGACTCCATGATCCGCGCCGCCAATTCGTGCGCGGCTGTATCGCCGATCCGTGGGCCCGCATATCGACCGAACTTTGCGACGACGGCGCTGGCCGGCATCGGACGGTCAGGGTCGCCGGCAACACCGTCCACCGCCACCGTTGTTCTCGTCCCTTCGGCGACGATCTCCAGAACGGCCCCCCGTCCCGACGGAAATTCTCCGTCGTCGTCGACCGCGATAGACGCCTCAAGACGCCCGATCTGCGGATTGGCAAGCGCCGCCGCATCGTAGGCCTCCGGCCCCAAGGTGCCGCAGACAAGCGCGTGGGCGACGCCGTAGGTCAGGCTAAACTGCGCCTGGATGGCGTGCGTCGGCGCACGGTTGCCGCAATAGGTGTTCGCTTCGGCATAGGTCCGCAATACCATAGCGTCGATAGTCTCGGTGGCGTCGCCATACCGATCGCGCCAATCAAGTGCAGCCTGGACCCCGTAATGAACATGACGCACAGCTGCAAATGGCTTGAAGTACCCCTCCAAGATCAGCCATGCCCCCGGTGGCGCGAGAGCCCCGAGTCGTTCCGTATCGAAGGTTAGCGCAACGGCGGCATCGAGAGCCTGGGTCGGCGCGCCGACACCGGCCGCAAGCGCGAGCGCTATCTCGATCCCGCGCGACACCCCTTGCGCAGCATAGAGATTGCGAACCGTCGCGCCTTGGCGCACAGGTGCATAGAGGCTAGCTGGGAGCACACAGGCCGCAGTTTGGACGGCTTCCTCGATCGTCACGGCGCTCCTGCCTGCGACGAGGATCGAGGCCGCGACCGCCGCTGCAATAGTGCCCCAGGTGCCGTCGACATGCATACCGGGACGAATCCGCCAAGCCTCGCCTAGGCGTCCGCCAATTTCGTAGCCCGCGACAACGGCGTCCAGCGTCGCCCCGAGCGGGCGGCTGTCGGCCAACGCCAGGGCGACCGCCGCAGGTACCGCATGGAGACCCGGACGACCGTGGGCCCTCGCGAGCCCCTCACAGGCTTCGTCCCAACAAGCTGCCAGCGCCATGACATGACCAAGATGCTGTGGCGAGAGACCGGCGGGAAAACCAAGGCAGGAACGCCCGCCAGGGCCACGCAGGCGATCGGCGTATCCCGCGACCTCGGCACGCCCAAGGCCGGCGATCGCGCACCCCAGCGTGTCAAGCAGCAAAAGCCGCGCCTTTGTCGCGACCTCGCGATGGTCGGTCGGTCGCTCTTTCGACAACCATTCGGCGATCGGCGTCAGTTGCGAGGCATATCGTGTCAAAATTCGGCCCTTGTGAATGCGACAACACTTCCCGATGATCGGGCGATGAAAACCCTACGGCAAGTCTGCGCCCTCGTATTCTTCGTATTCACGGTGCATTTCGGTTTCACCGCCATGGCCCACGACGTTCCGATGCCAGATCGCTTCACCGAACCCAGCGGGTGGCAGTGGGGACGATTCACCAACGCCGACGGCGCGGCCATTCGCTTCGGCTACCTTCGCGCCGACAACCCACGGGCCACGGCGGTCATCGTGACGGGTTTCCGAGAATTCGGCGAAAAATACTTCGAAGTCGTTCGCGACCTGCACGAGCGCAACATCGACGTGTGGCAAATGGACTGGCGCGGCCAGGGCGGCTCAGACCGCTACCTTGCCGATTCGCAAAAGCCGTGGTTCCAGGGCTATGACCGCGATGCCGACGATCTACTACAGTTCGCGACCGACTTCGTTGAGCGCCGCGACGGCGTCCCGTTACTCGTCGTCGCCCATTCGATGGGTGGTCACATAGCGTTGCGCCTGTTGCGCAACCATCCCGACACGTTCGATTTCGCAGTCCTGACGGCCCCCATGCTACGCATCAATACCGGGGCGATCCCCAAGTGGATCGCTAAACCGTTGGCTTGGGGCGGCGATCTCTTTTCGGCCGAGGCCTATGTTGTCGGTGGTAAACCGTGGGTCTACGACCATGACTTTACCGTCGAAGACAGCGATGTGTCGCAAGATCCGGTGCGGTTCCGAATCGGCGATGAATATATGCGCACGAATCCTACCCTGCGGCTCGGCAGCGCGACCTACGGGTGGCTCCACAACGCGTTTCGCGCGATCCGCGAGATCAATGAGGACGATTACCTCGGCGCCATTCGCACACCCGTTCTATTGGCGTCGCCGCGCAACGATCAGATCGTGCTACCCGAAGCCCATGATCGCGCGTGCGCGCTGATGGCGGCCTGCGATCTGTTTCCCATTCCCGGGGCCAAGCACGAGATCTGGATGGAGCGCGACGACTTTCGCCAGCCTTGGCTAGGTCGTTTTGACGCCTATCTGGCGAGCCAACTGGAACACCGGTAGCACTGCGCTAGCCTGCCGCGGCCGCGTCGATCTTGGCCGCTAGAATGAAATCGTTCTCGTGAAGACCTTTGATCTTATGGGTCTGTAGCGAAACGTTGACATAGCCCCAGCCAAACGCGATGTCGGGGTGATGACCTTCTTCCTCGGCCAGCGCCCCGATCTTGTTGACGAAGTCCAGCGCGCCGGCGAAATCGGCGAAGGTGAAACGTCGTTCGATCCAGGTCGACCCCTGCGTGAGAGTCCAGTCGGGCACCTCGCGCGCGAAAACCACAGCCTCATTCTCCGTGAGGGGTGGAATGCCGCCGCGGCATGGAACGCAGGTCTTGGTGGCAAGGGTCATGGTTACCTCCGGGATGGATTCAGTATTTGATTGGGCGTTAGACGCCATCGACGGCGACGATACGGCCCTCGGAGTTGGCGTGTCGAATGCCGACGATGGCGCGGTAGTCGGGATCGTTCCAAAAGGCATTCAACGCCGCGCGGTTTGGAAACTCCATGACCGCGATGCGGCCCGACCATGCGCCTTCCAGGGACTCGGCATTACCGCCGCGCACGATAAACCTGCCGCCGTGACGGGCGACCAGCGCCGGAGTTTGAGCGGTATAAAGCCCATATTGCTCGGTATCGTGCACGTCGATCTCGGCAATCAAGTATGCGGCCATTAGGCGCCCTCCCACAGGCCGTGACGTCGATGCCAGGCTTCCAAGGATTCTTCCGGGTAGCGCGCAAAGTGACGATGACCCGGTCCGGACGGAACCTCCACCCACGGCGCTTTGTGATCGAGCATGATGTGGACGTGTTCAGGCGGTACCGGCAAAGGCGTGTCGACGACGCCGGCGAAGGGATGCACGAGTTCCGGCCAGTCCGGGCTATACGCCCACAGCGCCGTCCCGCAGGCGCCGCAAAACGCGCGCTTGACCGCACTCAGTTCGCCGTCAGATGCATCGGCGCCGTGTTCGGTCGCCCGCTTTTCCACCCGATAAGTCTGCACATTCTCGCCGCCGCTCACCCGTAACGATTCGAATTGGCCCGACAGGTTGATTCCGTAACCGCCCGACCCGGCGGTTTTGCGACAAATCGAACAGTAACAGCGCAGGAACGGTACCGGCGCGAAGGACTCGACCGAAAAGCGTACCTTGCCGCAGTGACAGCCGCCTTCGAGTTTCATAGTGTTTCTCCGTGCTCCGTGCGCGCCTTGCCATGCTAGCGGCAGTCGCGCCGGGGGCCAATATTGTAGGGAGCCGATGTGCCCAGCGTTTTGATTACCGGAGCGAACCGGGGACTGGGTCTAGAACTGGTCCGCCAATATAGCGCGGACGGATGGCGCGTGTTCGCCGGATGCCGCGCTCCGGACAAGGCCGGCGATCTCAAGACGATTGCGGCCGGGACGAGCGGGCAAACGACCGTGCACCCGGTTGACGTCGCCGACCGTGCAGCCGTCCAACACCTTGCCCAAGTCATCGCTGATCCGATCGACATGCTGATCAACAATGCCGGACAGATGGAGTCGTGGGACGACGGCTTCGGGCGCATCGACTACGCAAGATGGGATGCGATCTTGCGGACCAACCTGTTCGGTCCGGCTTGGATGACTCAGGCCTTCGCGCCCCATCTTGCCAAGGGCGAGCAACGCCTCGTCGCGATGATGACCTCCGGTCTCGGTAGCCTCGCGGACAATCGCGCCGGCGCCCGCAACCCGCCTGGCAAGCTCTACCTCTACCGCTCCAGCAAAGCCGCGCTGAACATGCTGGTCAGCAAATTGGCCGCCGAGTTGAAGGCGCGCGGTATCGCCGTCATCGCGATGGGACCCGGCCACGTTCAAACCGACATGGGCGGGCCTACCGCCAAACTGACGCCACCCGAGAGTATCGCTGCCGTCCGCAGCGTCCTCGCGGCGCGCACGCTCCACGATACCGGCCGCTATTTCTTCCACACCGGCGACGAGTACCCCTGGTGAAAGAGGTCCGATCATGCCGACCATTCTAATTACCGGCTCCAGCCGCGGTATCGGCCTCGAATCGGCACGGCAGTACGCTGCGGACGGATGGAAGGTTCTTGGCTGTTGTCGCCAACCTGATGCCGCGACCGCGCTTGCGGCCATCGACGGCGTCAGCGTCCATGCGTTGGACGTGACCGACTTTGCCGCCGTCGATACCCTCGCCGGGATCATCGACGAGCCGATCGACGTGCTGATGAACAACGCCGGACAAAGCCCCCGGCCGCAATTGGGCTTCGGGAATATGGACTACACCGCGTGGTCTGACCTCTTCACGGTCAATACCTTAGCGCCGTTCAAGATGGCCGAGGCGTTTCAGGGTCATGTCGGTCGCTCGTCCCGAAAACTCATCGTCAACGTGTCCAGCATTATGGGATCGATTGCCGATACCGGCGCCGGCCACGTGGCCTACCGGTCCACTAAGGCGGCGTTGAACATGGTGACCAAAACTCTTTCCGGGGATCTCGCCGAGGGCTTCGTCGTCTTCAGTATCCATCCGGGCTGGGTGCGGACCGACATGGGTGGGCCGAGTGCCGCAATCTCGCCCCAAGAAAGCGCAGCCGGCATGAAAGCCGTCGTCGAGCGCGCATCCGCCGAATCGAACGGTCGCTTCTTCAATTGGACCGGCGAAGACATTCCATGGTGACGGTATGACCACACTTCTGATTACCGGCGCCAATCGCGGCCTGGGATTGGACTTCGCCCAACGCATGGCCGCAGCGGGCTGGCGCATCCATGCCTGCTGCAGGACACCGGCCCGCGCCGAGGCGCTGCAATCCCTGGCAAAATCCCACGACGTCACGGTGCACGCGTTGGATGTCGCCGATTTTGGACAGATCGATGCGCTCAAGACCGTGCTGGGCGACGAACCTATCGATGTCCTGTTCAATAATGCGGGGATCATGGAAACCAGCCAGCGAACCCTGTCGCTCGACCACACCAACCAGATGTTCGATTCGCTCGACGAAGACGAATGGATGGCGGTGATGCGGGTCAATACGATGGCGCCACTGAGCATGTGCGCTACTGTCGGGGACTCCATGGCAGCCTGCGGGGGGATCCAAGGAGAGATCAGG
>CAYGKG010000140.1:0-6564 GCA_964350495.1 uncultured Alphaproteobacteria bacterium | reverse complement strand
CGGCCTATTGCAGCTCTACCGCATGGAGGAGCGCTGCGTTTCGATCCGCTGCGTCAGCGCAGACGACGAACTCGATACCCTCAGCGAGGACGAGAACTTTGTGACCGACATGCGATCGGGCGAAATCACCCAGCAGGACCGCATCGTTCGGGAATGCGAACGCGCCATCGCCGAGGATCACGCTGACACGATCATGCTGGGGTGCACCTGCATGTCGCCTGCCGCCGCCGGCATTGCCGCGCGGGTGAGTGCGCCGGTGCTCAATCCGCTGGCCACGGGATATAAGGCGACGGAGATGCTGCTGACGCTCGGCCTGAGCCATAGTGCGTTGAAGTACCCGCAGGCCGGCGGCGATCGCAAGGATCACTACCGCGCGATGGCCGACGCCGTTCGCGCCCTGGACTTCCAAGACCCCAGAGGCAACGCGCGCGAAGCCGCCGAGTAGACCGCTAACGGGCGCGATGGGCGGCTTCGCCGCTCGTCAAACTCCACTCGACGGTCTTGCGGATGACCTTCCCGAGCGCGTCGTCGAACGCGAGGATCACGTCCTCCATCGCCGTGCTTTCGGCGACAACTTTCGCATCGAAGTTCTCGGAGGCAATGATCTCGCGGCGGGGCTGCTTGATGAGGCGGGCGCTCAACCGGACGTGGACCGTGGGTGGGAGGTTCGGTTTGCTGTACTCGGCCTGGAATTCGCGCAGCTCGATCTTGAGATTGAAGTCCGAGCGCAGGCCGATGGTCTGCCGACCGACAGCGACGATCTTGCCGCTATTCTCGAAGGACTCGACCAGGAGCGTTTGAACCATGCGTGGCGCCCGTTCGGTCCATCGCGCGCCGGCGAAATACTGAAGTTCGATCGCCCGCGTTCGCAGCGCGATGTTCTGCACCTGCAGGCCGCCTGCTGCACTCGGTTCCTCGACGACGAGCTGCCAATCGACCGACGGAAGACCCGCATCGAAGGTGTTCTTTGGCGTCAGCGTGAACATGTCAGCCGGTGGGCCGCCGCCCGGCAAGGCGCCGCAACCGGCCAACAGACCGACGAATAGAACCAACGAAGGCGCGAACCGTCGCCTGTGATTGCCAAGCCAGGTCATTGCGTTTCAAACCCCCGCTGCGCGTCGCCAAATAGGAACTGTGCCGGATCCGATTCGATTGCCGTGGTGAGCCGCGACAGGTCGCCCATGAGCGCCCGCATGTCGGCGATCAGACCGGAGAACTCGTAGAGCCCCTCGGCCGAAAAATCCGCGATCGGTTGCCGCGTCTCCTCGACGATAACGTTCAGACCATCCGAGACCTTGGTCACCGATGTCGCGGTGGAGCGAAGTTCTTGGATGAGACCGCGAAGGTCGTTCTCGACGACGCCGTCGGCCGTCGTCACGGCGCCGCGCAGCACTGCCAGCGTAGCGTCCGCGCTTTCCGAAAGGGTGTCTACGCGCGCGTCGAGCGTCTGGACGAGAGTGTTGAGCGACACCGCCGCCTTTTTCATTTCGCCCGACGTCTCCTGGATGTTGCCAAGGATGCTGCCCAGATCGCCCGAACGGCTGGCAAGTTCACCCGACAACGTTTGGACGTCCACGATAATCGACGAGAGCGCCCTGATGTTGTCGTCATTGACCAGTCGCTTGGTTTGTTCGAGGAGCTCGACCCCGCGCGCGATGAGGTCCGGCGCCCCTTGGAACAACCGCTGAAACTGCGAAGGGCGCGAATCGATCACCGGATATCGTTCCCCGGGGGGTACTTCGGTCAAGGCCGGGCTTGTCGCGCTGCCGCCGGTCAGCGCGACAAGCGACACGCCGGTAATGCCTTGCGCCTGCAGTTCCGCGACCGAGTCTTTTTTCACCGGCGTATCCGTCGCGATGTCGACCACAACGCGGACCCGTTGCGGGTTTTGCGGATCGATTCTGATCGAGCCAACGGTGCCGACCGGGATGCCGTTGTAGAGAACGTTGCTCGCGGTACTCAAGCCCGATACAGACCCGTCGAAGTAGATCGTGTAGCGAGCGAATTCGCGGTCAACTTCGATCTTCGCCAACCAAATCACGAACCCGAAAAGGCCAAGCACGACCAGGAGAACAAACGAGCCGACCAGGATGTAGTTCGCTCTATTTTCCACTTCGGCTCCCGTCTATCCCAGCGCGGCTCTGGCGCGCGGGCCATGAAAATACTCGCGTACCCAGGGGTGATCGCTTCTCAGCATGTCATCCATAGGCCCAATCACGGAGACCCGGTGGTCGGCAAGGACTGCAATACGGTCGCAAATTGCATTGAGGCTGTCCAGGTCGTGGGTGACCATGAATACCGTCAGCCCCAAAGACTGCTGCAATCGCCGGATCAACTGGTCGAAGGCCGCCGCCCCAATAGGATCGAGACCCGCAGTCGGTTCATCGAGAAACAGAACGTCGGGGTCGAGTGCGAGCGCGCGCGCCAGACCCGCGCGCTTGCGCATACCGCCGGAGAGCTGGGAGGGGTATTTGTGGCAGGCACTCATCGGCAAACCCACCATGCGCAGCTTCAGCGCGGCGATCTCCTTGCGAAAATCGTGGGCCATTGCGGTGTGCTCCTTCAGCGGCACCTCGATGTTCTCTTCGACCGTGAGGGAACTGAATAGCGCGCCGTCTTGAAAGAGAACGCCCCACCTCTTTTCCAGCTCCAGCATCTCCTCGCGGGAGGCGTCGGTAACCGGCCGGTCCAGCACCTCGATGGTCCCGGCGGTCGGTTTGTTCAACCCAACGATGGTTCTGAGCAAAACGGACTTGCCGGTGCCGGACCCGCCGACGACACCGATGACTTCGCCGCGGCGCACGTCAAGATCGAGACCGTCGTGAATGACCTGTTTTCCAAACGCGGTGCGCAGCCCGCGGATGCGGATCGCGATGTCGCTGTCCTGCCTGCCCATCAGATTCCGACCACCTGGAAGAAGATCGAGAACGCCGCGTCGATGACGATTACCAAGAAGATCGCCTCGACGACCGCGCGGGTCGTGCGCTGACCGACGCTCGTCGCGCTGCCGGTCACTTGGAACCCCTCGTAGCAGCCGATCATCGCGATCATGAACGCGAAGAAAGGCGCCTTGATGATGCCGACCCAAAACGACCACATGCTGACCGCGTCGCGCAAGCGCTCGATAAACGTTGCCGGTGAAATGTCGAGGGCGATCCAGGCCATGAGTCCGCCGCCCACCAGGCCCATGATGTCGGCAAAGAAAGCCAGCAACGGCAGCGTGAGGGCGAGCGCGAACAACCGCGGCAGCACGAGAACCTCGATGGGGTCGAGCCCAAGGGTCTGCATCGCATCGACCTCTTCGTTCACCTTCATCGACCCGATTTGCGCGGTGAAGGCACTCCCCGACCGACCGGCCACGATGATCGCCGTCATCAGCACGCCGATTTCTCGCAAGACCGAGACCGCGACGAGGTTCACGACAAAGACTTCGGCGCCGAAGCGTTGCAGCTGACTGGCGCCCTGGAAGGCAAGTACAATGCCAATCAAGAAAGACATCAGGCCAACGATCGGGATCGCGTTCAGGCCGACCTCTTCCATATGGTAGAAGAGAGAAGTCGTGCGCAGCTTGTGCGGGCGCGCCAGGGCCCGTGCCGCGGTGACCAAGATCAACCCGAAGAAGCCCAACAGGTCGGCCGTCTCGCGCCAGATGTCGACAGCGCCCCGACCGACATGCTCCACCATGTTGACGAACGAGTTGCCGGTGGGCTCATCGGGCTCCACCTCGGTCTCGGCGGCGCGTACCGCCTCGATCATCGCCGCCTGTGCGGCATTCACGCCGGCGAGGTCGACAGCGACGCCCCTGGCCGCAAGGTCCCTCGCGGTGCGGTAGATCGTCCAGGCCCCGGCGGTGTCGAGGACGTCGACCTTTGCTAGATCGATCAGGATCGGCCCCGCGGCGGCGGCGGCCATCGCGCGGATTTCCTTTTCCACCGCGAAGAGACCACCGACCGCCCAACGGCCGACCGGCGCGATCACCTGGCGGCCGTCGCTCTCCCAGGTTTCAAGCCAAGTCCCTTCGCCCACCATGTTCCGCCGTCTCCACCGAAGATCGTTCGAGTTTAGCCTCCTCACGGACGATGAAGAAATCGTCATGTCGGCGATGTTGCCGTCGCGGCGAAGGTTTTCTATGGTCTGCGCCGCAAAGTCATGAGGTTGCCTTGATGTTGAGAAAGACGAGTTTTCTGGCGATCGCGGTTGCGATCGGCGCGATGAGCAGCAGTGCGTGGGCCGACGGCGATGCCGAGAAGGGCGAGAAGGTCTTCCGCAAGTGCGCGGCATGTCATTCCGTCGAAGCCGACGGAAAACACAAGGTCGGCCCGAACCTCCACGGGATCGTCGGTCGCGAGGCGGCGAAGGCCGAGGGCTATCGCTACTCCAAGGCGATGACTGAGTCCGGGGTTACCTGGACCGAGGAAGCCCTCGAGGCGTATCTCGAGAACCCGCGGGCCTTTGTCAAAGGGACGAAAATGAGCTTCGCCGGGCTGAAAAAAGAGGACGAGATCGAAGACGTGATCGCCTACATAAAGGCGGCCCAATAGCCTCGGTCGCCTAGCGCAAAACGCCGACGAACGGGCTATACCCCGCCGGGGTCATTGAATTCACCCCACGCCAACCGTGGAACTACGACGTTCCAGAATGATCGTATCGCGCCAACGGCCCTGCTGGGGGCCGTGGGTCATGCACGCGATGCGCTCTCGGCGCCCGACGATGCGGAAGCCATGCCGCGCATGGAGCCGCACGCTCGCCGCGTTCTCCTCAAAGATCGACGATTGGAGGGTCCACAATCCCTCGTGCTCGGCACTGGCGATCAAGGCACCCATCAGTAGGCTGCCCACCCCTCTTCTGAAATGTTCCGCGGCGACATAGACACTGACTTCCGCGACGCCGCGATAGACTTGCCGGTGCGATACGGGGGTGAGGGCTGCCCACCCGATCACCGTACCGGCGTGCTCCGCAACCAAACGGCTATGGCGGTGATGGGCGGCGGTCCAAGCGGACCACGGCGGCGCTTGGGATTCGAAGGTTGCGTCGCCACCGTCGATCCCGGCTTGGTAGATGGCCAACACTGCCTGCGCATCGTCGTCGACCATCGGCCGAATCGCGACCGACCGAACGGCAGGCGGCATTAGTGGCTCAGAATTTGGCTCAGGAAGAGTTTGGTGCGGTCGGACTGCGGATTGTTGAAGAATTCGTCGGGGGTGTTCTGTTCGACGATTTGCCCCGCATCCATGAAAATCACGCGATCCGCCACCTGAGCCGCGAATCCCATTTCATGGGTGACGACCAGCATCGTCATCCCGGTCTGTGCCAGATCCACCATGACATCGAGAACCTCTTTGATCATTTCCGGGTCGAGCGCCGATGTCGGCTCGTCAAACAGCATGATGTTGGGGTGCATGCACAGACTGCGGGCGATGGCGACGCGTTGTTGCTGGCCGCCCGATAGCTGCCCAGGATACTTGTCGGCCTGCTCGGGGATCTTGACCCGTTCGAGCAATTCCATCGCAATCTTTTCGGCCTCCCGCTTGGGTGTTTTGCGCACCCAGATCGGCCCCAGCGTGCAGTTCTCAAGGACCGTCAGATGGGGGAACAGGTTGAACTGCTGAAAGACCATCCCGACTTCGCGCCGGATCGCATCGATGTTCTTCAGGTCATGCGTCAACTCGGTGCCGTCGACCTTGATCGTCCCTTCTTGATGCTCTTCCAACCGATTGATGCACCGGATGAGCGTCGACTTGCCCGAGCCCGACGGGCCGCAAATGACGATCCGCTCCTGCGGCGCGACCGAGAGGTTGATGTCGCGAAGGACGTGGAAGGGCCCGAACCACTTGTTGAGGCCGACGATCTCGATCATCGGCTGTGCGCCTTGGGTAGCTTGAGTCTGATCGGTGGACATGATCGCCCTCTAACGTTTGGTCGTGTCGAGGCGTTGCTCGAGATAAACCGAGTACCGCGACATCGAGAAACACACGACGAAGAAGAACAGTGAAATAAAGACCTGCATCTCGACCGCTAAACCCAGCCAATCTGGATTGGAAATCATGGTACGGCCGATGTTGAGCACGTCGAAGAGGCCGATGACGATCACCAGCGTCGTATCCTTGAACAAGCCGATGAAGGTATTGACGATCCCGGGAATCGAAATCTTGAGCGCCTGGGGCAAGACGATCAGCCCCATCATCTTCCAATACCCAAGCCCGAGCGCCTGCGCCGCTTCGTACTGACCGCGGGGGATCGCCTGCAGGCCGCCGCGGATGACTTCCGCCATATAGGCCGACGCGAACGCGGTCACCACGATGATAACGCGGACGACCAGATCCAAGCTGAACGAGGTCGGCAGGAAAATCGGCAGCAGGATCGCCGCTACGAACAACAGCGTGATCAGAGGAACGCCGCGGAACACTTCGATGAACACCACCGCTAGCGTCCGCACGATCGGCATTTTCGAGCGGCGGGCTAGGGCCAGGACAATCCCGATCGGCAGCGACAGCACGATCCCGCCGAGGCCGACCGTAACGTTCAGCATCAAACCGCCGAACGAGGCGGTGGGGACTTCTGCCA
>CAYGKG010000139.1:0-6676 GCA_964350495.1 uncultured Alphaproteobacteria bacterium | reverse complement strand
TCAACTACTGGTGGTCGCTCGGGTCGGTGCTGTTTTTGGCGCTCATTATTCAGATTGCAACCGGGATTTTCCTGGCGATGCATTACATCCCGAATGGGGCCATGGCGTTCGACTCGGTCGAACACATCATGCGCAATGTGAATAACGGATGGCTGCTGCGTTACACCCATGCAAACGCCGCATCGTTGTTCTTTGCAGCCGTGTATCTGCACATGCTGCGCGGCATGTATTACGGTTCCTACAAGGCACCCCGCGAACTGCTTTGGATCATCGGCGTCGTCATTCTCATCGTCATGATGGCGACCGCGTTCATGGGCTATGTCTTGCCCTGGGGGCAAATGAGCTTCTGGGCGGCGACCGTGATTACCAACCTATTTTCGGCGATCCCTTGGATCGGCGAAGGGATCACGACGTGGTTGTGGGGCGGCTTCGCCGTTGATAGCCCGACGTTGCAACGCTTCTACAGCCTACACTATTTGCTGCCGTTCCTGATCCTTGGCCTCTCGCTGATGCATGTCTGGGCGTTGCACGTGCATGGCCCATCGAACCCGGTCGGGATCTCGGCGCGTAGCAAGCAAGACACGGTGCCGTATCACCCGTACTACACGTCCAAGTACATGTCCGTAATTGGCGTGTCGTTGATCATCCTGGCGTTCCTGGTGTTCTACCAGCCGAACTTCCTGTCCCACGCCGACAACTTCAAACCCGCCGATCCGCTCCAGACGCCGCCCAACATCGTCCCGGAATGGTACTTCCTGCCGTTCTACGCGGTCTTGCGCTCCGTCCCGGACAAACTTGGTGGTGTCGTCCTGTTCGGCGCGTCGATCGCCATCCTGTTCCTTCTGCCTTGGCTCGATACGTCTAGGGTCCGCTCTGCCCGCTTCCGCCCGACCTACCGGTACTTCTTTTGGATCTTCGTTGCTGACGTCATCGTTTTGGGTTGGGTCGGCGCGCAACATCCGGAAGGCTCGGCGCTCTTGATCGGTCGTCTGGCCACTGCGTATTACTTCGCCCATTTCCTCATCATCCTGCCGTTCGTGGGATGGTTCGAACGGCCGCGACCGTTGCCCGAAAGTATTAGTAAACCGGTGCTTAAGGGCGGCGCGGTCGCCGCGGAGGCTGCAGAATGACCAGCTTGCGAAACTATCTAGCCGCTGCGGGCATCGCTGTTGCGTTGGCCGCGGGATCGACCCAGGCCTTTGCGGCAGGGGACGGTCCGGTGCCACCGGCGCACGACTGGTCGTTCAACGGCGTCTTCGGCAAGTTCGACCGGGCCGCATTGCAGCGCGGCTACAAGGTCTACAAGGACGTCTGCTCTGCCTGTCATTCGCTGAAATACGTCGCGTTCCGCAATCTCGTCGAGATCGGGTTCACCGAAGCCGAGGCGAAAGCCCTGGCGGAAGAATATGAGGTTGCTGGCGATCCCGACAGCGACGGCGAGCCGACGACTCGAAAAGCGAGACTGTCCGATGCCTTTCCGTCGCCCTACGCAAATTCCCAGGCGGGGCGGGCGGCAAACGGCGGCGCATTGCCGCCGGACCTGTCGCTGATTACCAAAAATCGGGATTACGGCCCGGACTACATTCGTGCGCTCCTGGTCGGTTACGAAGAAGCCCCAGACGATGTCACGATGGCCCCGGGCATGAACTACAATGCCTATTTCTCCGGCCATCAGATCGCGATGGCGTCGCCGCTCAGCGAGGACCTCGTCGAATTCGTCGACGGTACCGAAGCCTCGGTCGAGCAGTTGGCTGAAGACGTGACAACCTTCCTGCACTGGGCCGCAAACCCGGAACTGGAGGAACGTCACGGGCTCGGGTTCCAGGTACTGGTATTCTTGATCCTGCTGACCGGATTGTTCCTCATCGTCAAACAACGGGTTTGGCGCAAGCTGGACCACTAATCGGCAGCATCCGACAATCGAAAGAGGCCGCGGTTTGCGGCCTCTTTTTTTGGTGCCTCGGGAACTGAGAGAAAGACTCAATGAACGAACGTCACAGCAAACCCGTTATCGGGATTCTTGGTGGGTCTGGCCTTTACGAGATCGAAGGCCTAACCGATACCCAATGGATCACGATCGAATCGCCCTGGGGCACGCCGTCCGATGCCGTGTTCACAGGGTCGCTCGACGGGACACGGGTCGTCTTTCTTCCTCGGCATGGACGCGGTCACGTCCACGCCCCGTCCGATATCAACTACCGCGCCAATATCGACATCCTCAAGCGCGCGGGCGTGACGGACATTATTTCGTTGTCGGCGGTTGGGTCGTTTCGCGAAAACTTCGAACCCGGAACCTTCGTGATTGTCGATCAATTTATCGACCGTACCTTTGCCCGAGAGAAGAGTTTCTTCGGCGCGGGGATGGTGGCGCATGTTTCGATGGCCAATCCGGTTTGTCGCCGCTTGGGCGATACGTTGCAGGCAGCGGCGTTTGCGATGAAACTCAACGTCGTGCGCAATGGCATCTACCTGTGTATGGAGGGGCCGCAGTTTTCGACCCGGGCCGAATCCGAGCTCTATCGAACCTGGGGGTGCGACGTGATCGGCATGACCAATATGCCCGAAGCCAAACTCGCTCGTGAGGCCGAGATCTGCTACGCGACGGTAGCGATGGTGACCGATTTCGATTGCTGGCATCCGCACCATGACGATGTCGAGGTCGCCGATATCATTAAGGTTCTCGTGGGGAACGCCGCCAACGCGCGCGGCCTCGTCAAGGCCGCCGTGCCCAGCGTCGCGACGAACCGTCCTGCTGTCTGTCCGCATGGCTGCGATCGGGCTTTGGAATCGGCGATGATCACCGCGCCCGAAGCGCGCGATCGCGCGCGCCTTGCCAAACTCGATGCGGTTGCCGGTCGCGTCCTATCGGTGACCTAGCATGTCGATAAAATCGCGCATTCGAACGATTCCCGACTACCCGAAGCCCGGCATCATGTTCCGGGACATCACGACGCTGCTGCAGGACCCCGTGGGTTTCCGCTTGACGATTGAAGGCTTGGTGGCCCCCTTCGGCACGCTGCGGATCGACAAGGTCGCGGCGATTGAAGCGCGCGGCTTCATCCTCGGCGGTGCGGTCGCCGAGAAGTTGGAAGCCGGATTCGTGCCCATTCGAAAGAAGGGGAAATTGCCCAATCGCACGATCGGCCGCGACTATCAGCTCGAATACGGCTCCGATCGGGTCGAGGTGCACGACGACGCTATCCTCGACGGCGAGAAGGTTCTTCTCGTCGACGATTTGATCGCAACCGGTGGTACCGCGATGGCGACCATCGCGTTGATCGAACAAATCGGCGGCGTCATCGTCTCGTGCGCCTTCGTCGTCGATCTACCGGACATCGGCGGCGCCCAGCGCATTCGCGAGGCTGGCCACAGCGTCCATGCGCTTTGCGCCTTTGAGGGCGATTAGGCGCCCAAGGGCGGCCTCCTAGGCAATGAACGTCGACGGGACCCATTATCGCTCGATTTGGCGCGCCGCCGACGGGTGGAGCGTCGAGATCATCGACCAAACCAGACTTCCCCACGCCTTCGAAACCCGTTCGCTGCGCTCGGTCGAAGACGCCGCGGGTGCGATCACGACTATGCAGGTGCGCGGTGCGCCTTTGATTGGCGCGACGGCTGCCTACGGGATGGCCCTGGCGATGCGTGACGACCCTTCCGAATCGCATCTAGCTGCCGCCTACGGGAGTCTGCTCGGGACGCGGCCGACAGCGGTGAACTTGCGCTGGGCGCTGGATGACATGCGCGCGTTGCTCGGCAATACGCCGGCCGAACGTCGCGCCGAGGCCGCCTACCGGCGAGCCGCCGAAATCTGCGACGACGACGTCAACATCAACCGTGCCATCGGTGAACACGGGGCCGAACACATCGTCCGTTTGTGGCATGAAAAAAAAGACGGCTCGACGGTTGAGCCGGTCAATGTCCTCACCCATTGCAATGCCGGCTGGCTTGCGACCGTCGACTGGGGAACCGCACTGGCCGCGATCTACGTCGCGCACGACGAGGGCGTGCCGATTCACGTCTGGGTCGACGAGACCCGGCCGCGGAACCAGGGGGCGGCACTCACCGCATGGGAGCTGCAAAAGCACGGCGTCCCTTACACCTTGATTGCCGACAATACCGGCGGCCATCTAATGCAGGCCGGGCAGGTTGACCTGTGCATCACGGGAACGGACCGAACAACGCGCAATGGCGACGTCGCGAACAAGATCGGTACATACCTGAAAGCGCTCGCGGCATTCGACAACGGCGTCCCGTTCTACGTTGCCCTGCCGTCGCCGACGATCGACTGGAACTTGTCCTCAGGTCGCGACATCCCGATCGAACAGCGCGACGCGACCGAAGTCACCGAAATGACCGGCCGCGCCGCCGACGGATCGATCCGCACCGTGCGCATTGCGCCGGAAGGCGCGACGGCCGCAAATTATGGCTTTGATGTCACGCCGGCACGCTTGGTCACCGGACTCGTCACGGACCGCGGCACCTGCGCTGCCAGCGAAGAAGGGTTGCTGACGCTTTATCCCGAGCGGGCCTAGGTGCGGATCCGTTGCCCGGGGGCGGCAAAGCGGTTAACTCTCGATCACAGACTCCCAACCAGGAATTTCATGCGCCATGGACTCACGCTGGAAGGCTGCCGAAGCCCGCGACTACGTTGCCCGTTATGCCGACAAAGGGGTAGCTGAAGACGTCGCCCTGCGCGTCTACACGACCCGGCTCCTGGGTAGCGACCCACGCCTCGTCCTCCACGGCGGCGGCAATACGTCGGTCAAGACCACTGCGACCGACAAGCTCGGCGATCTCGTCGACGTACTTTGTGTGAAGGGGTCGGGCTGGGATATGGGCAATATCGAGCCTGCCGGCTTGCCGGCAGTCCGCATGGATGTGTTGGGTCGGCTGCGCGCGCTCGAAGCCCTAAGCGATGAAGATATGGTGGCGATCCAGCGCACGGCGTTGATCGATCCCGGCGCGCCTAACCCCTCGGTCGAAACGCTGTTGCATGCGTTTTTACCGCACAAATTCATCGACCATACTCACTCGACCGCCGTCCTCGCGCTGACCGATCAACCGGATGGTGAGGCCATTTGCGCCGAAGTCTTTGGCGACCGCGCGGCCCAGGTTCCTTACGTCATGCCGGGTTTCGGGCTAGCCAAGTTGGCGGCCGAGGTCCAAGCCGCCCATCCCGACGTCGAAGGATTGGTCCTCCTCAAGCACGGCATTTTCAGTTTTGGCGCCACGGCGGAGGAAGCCTACGCTCGGATGATCGACCTTGTGACAATGGCCGAGAAGCAAATCGCCAAGGCGTCCAATCGCGTCTTTACGGTCGCGCCGCTCCCCAAGAGAACTTTAGCTGTCGAGGCCGTCGCACCGGTCGTGCGCGGCCTTGTCGCCACCTGCATCGACGACAACGACGACATCTGGCGGCGCCAAATCCTCGCGTTCCGTACGTCTGACGCGATCCTCAATTTCGTCGGCGGTGCCGAAGCTGCGCGCTACGCTAGCCAGGGCGTGGTGACGCCCGACCACACCATCCGGACGAAGAATTGGCCGGTGATTCTGCCGCCGGCCGAGGACCTCGTTGCGTTCCGCGCCGGTGCCAGCGCAGCAGTGGCGCGGTTCGTCGCGGACTACCAAGCCTATTTCGCGCGGCACAACGGGAAGCGCGGACCTGGCAAGACCATGCTGGACCCGATGCCGCGGGTCGCGTTGGTCCCAGGCCTCGGGGTTTTCGGCATGGGCCAATCCGCCAAGGACGCCGCCATCGCCGCCGATATCACTGAAAATATGATCGATGTCGTCACCGATGCCGAAGCCATCGGCCGATTTCTTCCCGTCACGGAGGCCGACCTTTTCGATGTCGAATATTGGTCTTTGGAGCAAGCCAAACTCGGCAAGGGCGTCGAGAAGCCGCTGGCCCGCCAGGTGGCGGTGGTCACCGGTGCGGCCGGTGGTATCGGCGCCGCGACGGCAAAGGCCCTGGCGCTGCAGGGGGCCGAAGTTGCGTTGCTGGACCGTGACGATGCCGGTGCACGGCGCGTGGCCGGCGAGATCGGCGGTGCGGCGACCGGGTTGGCTTGCGATGTGACCGACCCGGCGCAGGTTGCGGCTGCCCTTGCCCAGGTTTGTCGGGTGTTCGGCGGTATCGATATCGTGGTCTCCAACGCTGGCGCCGCTTGGCAGGGCCGCATCGGTGAGGTGGACGACGCCGACCTGCGCGCCTCGTTCGAACTCAATTTCTTTGCCCATCAATCGCTTGCTAAGGAGGCCGTTCGCATCATGCTGGCCCAGGGAACGGGGGGCTGTCTTCTGTTCAATACCTCTAAGCAGGCGGTCAATCCGGGGCCGGACTTTGGCCCCTACGGTCTGCCCAAGGCTGCGACGCTGTTCCTGATGCGGCAGTACGCCCTCGACTATGGTGCCCAGGGAATTCGCACCGGCGCGGTTAACGCCGACCGCGTCAACACGGGTATTTTTGGCGACGGCCTATTGGAACAGCGCGCCAAGGCGCGCGGGTTGACGCCCGAACAGTATTTGCGGTCGGGTAATCTCTTGAACCGAGAGGTCAAGGCGAGCGATGTGGCGCAGGCTTTCGTCGATCTCGCACTTGCCCGCAAATCGACCGGTGCCGTGATGACGGTCGATGGCGGCAATATCGCCGCTGCGCTCCGTTAGGTGCGTCGGC
>CAYGKG010000138.1:0-6711 GCA_964350495.1 uncultured Alphaproteobacteria bacterium | reverse complement strand
CGGACCCCCCTCCGGTGCCGGCCCCGGGGACGGCCGTTATCGCTGGTGACATGCTAAAAGCCAGACGGTTCGTCAGTTGTGGCGCGGGTGATGGGGAAGTTGGTGTGATCTGCTGGGGCCCATGGTCTAGGCGAGGCATTCGACGGCGCATTCAAGCAGAGCAACAAGCGGGTTGTCCCACTGCCGGAGATCGGCGGCGATCGGTGAACGATACCGTCCTCGCCGGCTATCTTGGTTCCTTTGAAAATAGCAACGTCGCCGCGAGTCAATCGTTGAATCGGACCAGGAAAGCTTCGCTGTTTGCTCAGTGCGGCCTCCCCATGTTCAGGGATTACCCATTCGGTGGCCGGTCCTCGGTAGGTCGTTATCAAGCGCATTTCGACACAATCCCGGTGGAACTTCCAGCAAGCGTCGTCGCTGACTCCTTCGATGCGGGCATCGACGCTGACGACATTGCAAATTGTCGCGAAGGCCTGCACCAGTTCGTTCATGTCCGAAATCAGGAACTCGCGATGAGCGCTAGTCGGGACGTCGCTACCGAGAAGTTCGCTAACCGCGTGTCGAAAGTCGGCCGGACGAACCAGGATGCGTTCACGCGGAAGGGTCGTTGCAGGAAGGGCGTCGAGCCATCGTTGCACGCCGCGGGGTAGGGCTCTTTGCCAGATCGCGAGCGCCACACCGCGCGATCTGACAGCGGCGAGCCCGCCTATATCCTTGATCATGGAGATAGGTTGCGAACAACTCTCTTGTTGTAGGTTCCCGAAATGGAGGCCGCCGGTGTCTTCCAACATGGTCAATTTGGCATGATCCATAACGGCGCTCGCTTTCTAATGGTCGTGGCCAGCGATTTCCGTCAGTTCGATGCGCTTTCCGGCACCAAACGAAAAGTTCAAGCCGAGCCACATAGCATGCGCCTCGCCCTTAGGAATGAAATCGACATTGTCGTAGTTGTACTGCAGCGTCAGGCGTCCGAACGGTGAGAAGGCCCATGCCGCGAGAGGCGAGACGCGAATTCGATCCGAGCGGTAGGGGTCGGCTTTGCGGTTAGCGTAGGTGCCGACGCTTTCGCCTTCCCCCGTTCCGTACTCTCCGCGCAGGCCGAGTGTGAGCCCCGATGCAAGGTCGATGCTTCCCTGGAGATAGAGCCCCTGATCCTCAAAGTCGTTGCCCCCTGCCGGGTTGAGTGAGGAAACGTCATAGTCGCGAAACAGGTACTCCCCCTGGAGGGTCAAGTGGCGACCGCCCCGCACCTCGTGGGTAAGGAAAATGTCCAGTCCGCCGATGACGGTGCGTCCTCCTTCGCCCGATGCGTTGGGTCCCATCGCCCCGGACGCACCCAGTCCGAGAAGCCAGTTCGATCCTGAAACGGTTCGCGCGATCCGTCCATGAAAAGCGATTTCTTCGAGGCCGTCGATGTCCTGGGCCACGAAGGTCAGGCCGCCAATCGGCAAGTCCTCGAATAGCTCGTCGCTTGAGCGAAAGCTGGCCTGCGTCTCGCCGTATGCATTCTGGGCGCCGAGCAACAAGCTGAACGGAGAAGTCGCCGCGTCGCCCCACTTCAGCCGCAGGCCCTGACCGCGAAGCCCGTCCGGCCCGAAGAATCGCGATAGTGAGAAGGGTTGGTCTAGCCAGGTTTGGTCATGGATGTGTGTCGGGTTCAAAAGTCCGAACTCCGTGAAGAACTGACCTGCGCGCAATTGCGGGACGATGCCGCGCTGTGCCTTGGTCTGGAGGAACGCTTCCTCCAGTTCGATGACTGTCTCGCCCTCATTGTCGATCACCAGCGCGACGTTGGCGAATGCGTCGAAGTACGGGTCGAATCCACCGGAAAAAGCTATGTCTACCGTGCGCACGGTGAATCCGTTTTCGTCGGGATCGTGACCGCCAAACTGCAGTTGACGTAATGTCGTGCCCGCTTCACTGGCACCGCCTGCAGCTAAAGCTGTGTCGACAAAGATGCCGGAAAGCCTCGCGGTGCCCCCGGCGGTGTCGATGGCGAAGAGTTCGGGTCCATCTCCGTGGCCGCCTTTGTGACTGCCGTGGTGATGTTTCCCGTCTTGTTCTTTTGTCGTCGTCGAGTCGCCATCGCCTTCATTGTGTGCGTGATCCGCGTGATCCGCGTGATCTCCATGGGGAGCGGATGTCACGGAACGCTTGCCTCTTTGTAGGGCATCGAGTTCGCGACGCAGGTCGACAATGAGCCGATCCTTCTCCCGGTCCCTTATCAGAATTTCCGTATAGGCGGATTCAAGCTGTTTCAGCCGTCCATCGAGGTCGCTTGCCTGAGCGAAAGCGTTCTCGGGGCCGATCAATGCGCTAACGACTAGGGCTGTGATAGCGATCGATGATTTTTTCATGTGCTTCTCCTTGGCCCGCAGACGGGTCTGGCGGGCGATTGTTCGAACGGTAGTGGGAATCAAGGTGCGGTGAGGCAGCCAGTCAGGTTGTCTGCGAGCTGTTGCATGAGTGCGAAATAGGCGTTGGGGCCCGGTTCGATCTCAGCGCCCAGCGGGTCGAGGACTCCGATTTTGGTTCGTGTGCCCTCGACGACGGTTTTGACCGCGGCGGGTTCGAACTGTGGTTCTCGAAAGACGCAATGGGCACCGCTCTCGGTCAGCCGCGCGCGGAGCTCCAACAGCCGTTGAGCCCCCGGTGCGCGTGCCGGGTTGACGGTGATCGAACCCACGGGGTGCAGTGCGAAGCGGTTCTCGAAATACTGATAGGCGTCGTGGAATACGAGATATGGGGCGTTGCCGATCGCCGTTAGGCGGGACGCGATATCGCGTTCCAGCTTTTCCAATTCACCCGACAAAGCCGCTGCGTTGGCAGCGAAAGTTTCGGCGTGGTCGGGGTAAATACCCGATAGAACGGCCGCAATACGGGCTGCAATCGCGGCGGCGTTCCGGGGATCCAGCCAAATATGCGGATCGTTGCCGTCGTGGCCGTGGTCGTGTCCGTGCGCTTCGTTTTCCTCGGGTTCTGAGTCCCAGGGGCCGCCTTTGCGGTATGGCAGCAGTGTCAACCGTTCTGTCTCCAAGAGGGATACAACCTCGCCACGGGGTAGAGCGCGAATCGCTCTGGCGAGGCCCGGCGTCAGCGACTCGCCGAACCAGAACACGACGTGCGCTTCCTCAATGGCCTTCGCATCCGAGGGACGCAGAGTGAATGCATGGGGCGAAATCCCGGCCCGGATAAGCAATGTTGGGGTGCCGGCACCGTCCATGATTGCTGCGGTCAACGAATGCAGAGGACTAATGGTGGTGACGACCTTGGGTTTGGCGGCGTGTGCTTGGGCGCCGAAGGTCAGCGCGGCGCTCAACAGAAAGAGAATGAAGTGCACTCTCCATGCCCCTCTATATGAATTGTTATGTTATAACATTTCATATCCCCTCGAAGGCCCGGAGTAAAGCCCTATCATCGGGCCGACCGTTCCCAGCCCCCCTCCGGGCGCGGGCCCCGGGGGGTGCCGCTATTCGGTGGCGGCCCGACGATCCGCTGAAAGATCGGTCCAAGATTTAGTCGCTGAGGTGTTAGGTTGGCCGCCCCCTCCGAAACGACGGACATCCCGATGGCGCGCATCCACCTGATCGAAGGCCCCGTGGGGGCCGGCAAGTCGACCTTTGCGGCCCAACTCAGCGGTACCTACGCCGCACCACATTTGGCACTGGACGACTGGATGGCCACGCTGTTCGTGCCCGACAGGCCGGACGGTGACATCATGCCGTGGTACCTCGCGCGCAAAGACCGTTGCATCGAGCAGATCTGGAAAATCGCGGTCAGCCTGATGGACATCGGCACCGACGCCATCCTGGAACTCGGCCTGATTCAGCGCGCGGCCCGTCGAGACTTCTACGCCCGCCTCGACACTGCCGGCTACGCCCACACCGTGTATGTCCTCGATGCCCCCAAAGAGGTGCGCCGGGCCCGTGTCCACCGCCGCAACGCGGAGAAGGGCGCAACGTTCTCGATGGTCGTCCCCGACGCCATCTTCGAGATGGCCAGTCGTATGTGGGAACCCCCGGACGACACCGAATGCGCCAGCCGCGACATCCAATTCATCGCCATCGAGCCTGCCTGATTGCCGCTCAGTTCGATCGTCTTCCCCCAGCGCGTCTGAGGAAGGGCAGGGAGGGCAAGAAGGGGCGCCTTTGCCCCTGCGCGGGGCCGCGTTATAACCCACGGCACCCGAATTCCCGCAACCCCACGGAACCCGCGCCCCATGCCGCTGTCCAAGACCTACAAGCCCGAAGAGATCGAAGGCCCGCATTACCAGCGCTGGGAAGCGGAGGGGGCGTTCGCCGCCGGGCGCGTCAATACCGGCAAGCCCTATACCATCATGATCCCGCCGCCCAATGTGACGGGTTCGCTACACATGGGTCATGCGCTCAACAACACGTTGCAAGACGTGCTGATCCGTTTTGAGCGGATGCGCGGCCGCGACGCGCTGTGGCAGCCCGGCATGGATCACGCCGGCATTGCCACCCAAATGGTGGTCGAACGCCAGCTCGAAGCCCAGGGCACCGACCGCCACAAGCTGGGCCGCAACAAATTCGTCGACCGGGTCTGGTCGTGGAAGGAAGAATCCGGCGGCACCATTTTTAACCAGCTCCGCCGCCTCGGCGCCTCGGCCGACTGGGAACGCGAACGCTTTACCATGGACGAGGGCCTCAGCCGCGCCGTCACCAAGGTGTTCGTCGATCTCCACAAGCAGGGCCTGATCTACAAGGACCAGCGCCTGGTTAACTGGGACCCCAAGCTGCTCACCGCGATCTCCGACCTCGAGGTCGAGAACCGCGAGGTCAAGGGCCACCTTTGGCACATCAAATACCCGATCGAGAACGAGGCGGGCCGCTTCATCACGGTCGCGACGACGCGCCCCGAAACCATGCTGGGCGATACCGCCGTCGCGGTGCACCCCGAGGACGACCGCTACAAAGACCTGATCGGCAAGCATGTCGTGTTGCCGCTGGTCGGCCGCCGCATCCCCATCGTGGCGGATGAATATGCCGACCCCGAACAGGGCTCGGGCGCGGTCAAGATCACCCCGGGCCACGACTTCAACGACTTCGAGGTCGGTCGCCGCCACAAACTCGACCTGATCAACATTTTCGACGCCCACGCCCATCTCAACGACACCGTGCCTGAGGCCTACCGCGGCCTCGAG
Source organism: uncultured Alphaproteobacteria bacterium (assembly GCA_964350495.1). Taxonomy (GTDB): domain Bacteria; phylum Pseudomonadota; class Alphaproteobacteria; order SHVP01; family SHVP01; genus CALJDF01. The sequence goes on along the minus strand of CAYGKG010000138.1, from coordinate 1,547 downwards.
CGTTTCGCCGCGCGCAAGGAAGTGCTGGCCCGTCTTGAAGACCTGGGCCTGTTGGATAAGATCGACGACATCACCCACACCGTGCCCTACGGCGATCGCTCGGGCGTCGTCATCGAGCCGTGGCTGACCGACCAGTGGTATGCCGACGCGGCGACCCTGGCCAAGCCCGCGATCGAAGCGGTCGAACGCGGCACCATCGCCTTCGTGCCGCGCCAGTGGGAGAACACCTACTTTTCGTGGATGCGCAACATCCAGCCCTGGTGCATTTCGCGCCAGCTCTGGTGGGGGCATCAGATCCCGGCGTGGTACGGCCCAGACGGGTACGTCTTCGTCGAACTCGACGAAGACGCCGCGCTCAACGCCGCCAAGCTGCACTACGGCAAGGAAACCCCGCTGGTGCGCGACGAAGACGTGCTCGACACCTGGTTCTCCAGCGCGCTGTGGCCGTTCTCGACTCTAGGCTGGCCCGACAAGACGCCGCTGCTGGAACGCCACTATCCCACCGACACGCTGGTCACCGGCTTCGACATCATCTTCTTCTGGGTGGCCCGGATGATCATGATGGGCCTGCACTTCATGGGCGAGGTGCCGTTCCACACGGTCTACGTCCACGCCCTAGTGCGCGACGAAAAGGGCGCGAAGATGTCCAAGTCCAAGGGCAACGTCATCGATCCGCTGGCGCTGATCGACGAATACGGCGCCGACGCGCTGCGCTTTACCCTGACCGCGATGGCGGCCCAGGGCCGCGACATCAAACTCGCCAAGACCCGCGTCGAGGGCTACCGCAACTTCGCCACCAAGCTGTGGAACGCGGCGCGCTTTGCCGAGATGAACGTCTGCCTGTTGCAGCCCGATTTCGACCCCGGCGCGGTGCGCCTCACCGTCAACAAATGGATCGTCGGCGAAACCGCGCGGGCCGCCGCCGCCATCACCGAAGCGATCCAGGCCTACAAGTTCAACGAGGCCGCCGACGCGGCCTACCACTTCACCTGGCACACCTACTGCGATTGGTATGTCGAGCTGATCAAGCCGGTGCTGCTGGGCGCCCGCCCGATGCCGGGGATTGAGTCCCTCCCCCTCGAGGAGGGGCCCATCGATACCTCAGGAGTCCGGCCGCAGGCCGGGGAGGGGGTTGGCGCCCAGGACCTATCGTCCGCCCCCGACGACGACCCCGCAACGCTCCAGGCGCGCGAGGAAACCCGCGCCTGCGCCGCCTGGGCGCTCAGCCAAATCCTCCACCTGCTGCACCCCTTCATGCCCTTCGTCACCGAGGAGCTGTGGGACAAGCTGCGCCACGACTCGCCCATCCCCGATACCCAAGACCTGATCGTGCGCGGCTGGCCCGACGCTAGCGCCCTGCCGATGGACAAGCACGCCGCCGACGACATGAACTGGGTCATCCGTCTGGTCACCGAGATCCGCAGCGTGCGCGCCGAAATGAACATCCCCGTCGCCGCCAAGATGGACGCGAAACTGGTCGGCGCCCATAGCGAAACCCAAACGCGCCTCGCCACCCACGCCGACCTCATCACCCGCCTCGCGCGCCT
>CAYGKG010000137.1:0-6778 GCA_964350495.1 uncultured Alphaproteobacteria bacterium | reverse complement strand
CCAGCTCTCGGCCATGTGCGGCTCGATCGTCGCTGCGTCGATCACCTGTCGGCCGGTCGCGTCGGTCATGACGCCATGCTTCGTCAGGCCTTCGTAAATGTTGACTGCGGACTCGAGCGTCCCGGTCAGCCACTGATCGGTGTCGAACCCGGCCGGCGTACCGACGGAGCCAAAGATAAATGTCTTGTCCTGGGCCTGGCTCGGCGCGGCCGCCAAGCCGATCGCCCCGCCGAGCGCCAGTGCCACCATGGCCTGACGCGTGAAAGTCGCTTTCGATTTCATAGAATCCTCCCTGTTCCGGCGTCCTCGCCGGTTTCAGGAGAGGATCAAACATATTGGACCACCGATTGACAACCAAGTATTCGTCGATACACAGTTTAGTATTATTGATGCATGGAGGACGCAGTGCCGCGCGAATTGCCCCCGTTGAACGCTGTCCGCGCCTTCGAAGCTGCCGGACGAAACATGAGCATTTCTAAGGCTGCGCGGGAGCTCGGCGTGTCCCCTGGTGCGGTCAGCCACCAGGTGCGCTTACTTGAGGAATATTTCGGTCTCCCGCTATTTCTACGGGAAACCCGCAAGGTATCGTTGACCTCCGCCGGGCAAGCCTGTCTACCGGCCCTGACCGCCGGCTTGGACCGCATTGAAGAAGCCGTCCATCGCATGAACCAGGCGCAAAAACCGGGCCGGGTCAGCGTCAGCGTGGAGATCTCCTTCGCCGAACGCTGGCTGGTCCCACGGCTCTCCCGATTCCGCGCGGCCTATCCCGAAGTCGTCGTAGAGTTGCTTGGGCGGCCCCTCGATCCCGAGACCGCGGTCTACAAATCGAACTTCGCCATCGCCTATGGCTCTCGCCGTTTCCAGGGTCTCGTCGTCGAGCGCATGATGGGCGAGCACGTCTATCCGGTGTGCAGTCCTGCGCTCGCCTCGGCGCACGGCCTGGAACGCCCGGCCGACTTGCGGCGTGGCGCCCCGCTCTTGCACGACGACACGATGGCGCGCAACGCGTGGTACCCGGATTGGTCAACGTGGCTTAGCGGTCAGGGTCTGCACGATGTCGACACGGCAGCGGGCAATCGGTTTACGGTTTCCAGCATGGCCCTACAGGCGGCCTGCGAGGGCGACGGCGTCGCGCTCGGCCGCGGCGCTCTCGTGGCTGGAGACCTCCGGTCAGGCCGCTTGATTGCTCCGTTCGGGATCGCGCATGCACCGTCGTTCGACTACTTCGTGGTCGGGCTCCCCGCCGCACTGGAACAGCCGCAGGTCGCCGTGTTCCGCGACTGGTTGTTGGAGGAGGGCGCCAAAGAGGGCGTGCCGCTTCGCCTAGCCGGCTAGTCCTGTTGGGGCAGCCGCTCGACGAGGTCGTTCTTGAGAACCTTTCCCTGCGCGCTTTTGGGCAGGTCGTCGATGAAGAAAACGGCCTTCGGCACTTTGTAGGGCGCCAGCGCTCCGCGACAGTAGGCAATCAGGTCGGCGTCGCCGATCTCGCCCTTCGCCACGACGAAGGCTGCAACTTCCTCGCCAAGTTCCCGCGACGGCCATGCCACGACGGCGGCGTCGTGTACCGCCGTGTGTTTGCATAGAAGGTCCTCGATTTCGGCCGGATAAATGTTGATCCCGCCCCGGATAATCATGTCTTTCACGCGACCGACGACATAGAGGTAGCCTTGGGAATCGACCTTGCCGAGGTCGCCGGTGTAGTACCAGCCGTCGATGAACGACTTCTTAGTTTCTTCTTCGTTGCGATAGAACCCGTCCGGCAGCCACGGTGCGCGCTGGCGAATCCGGCCCACCGATTCCGCGGCCACGGGCCGATCGCTCTCGTCAACGACCTGAAACTCGTTGCGATAGGCGGCACGCCCAACCGACGAGGCTTTTTCGGCCGGGTCGCCCGGCGCGAGGACCGCAACGCCGCCGCCCTCGGTGGAACTGAATAGATTGACGAAATGCGGGCACAGATCCCGCTTGATCGCCTCGCGCTCGTCGCCGTGCAGGATCGATCCGCTAGAAATCAGGATCCGCAGATTGGGAAACAACAGGCCGGGCCCACGGTCGATCGCCAGCATCCGCCGAAACAGCGTGGGGACCAGGAACAGGGATGTGACGCCGAGACGGTTAACGGCATCCGCCAGCTCTTCGGTCTTGTAGGGCGGCGGATGCATGACAACCGTGGCGCCGAAATAGAGATTGGAGATCGTGAAGCCGCGGCCACCGCCAAAGTAGAGCGGCGTCGCCAGGATGTTGCGATCATGCTCGTTGAAGCCGAGGTCCACGGCTTGCGAGAAAAAGCGCAACACCATTTGCCGGTGCGTGACCAGCGGACCCTTGGGGATTCCGGTTGTCCCTGAGGAGAGCGACAGCCAGAGCGGGTCGTCGATGTTGTTGGGAAAGGGTCCGTCGGTCCCCTGCCCCGCAACGCCGGCGTGCCACGCATCGTCGACGCACAGCGTACGGATCCCCTCAAGCGGGGCATCCGAGATCGCGGCGACGGCGCCGAAGAAGGTTGCAATGCGCTGTTTTTCCTCCGGCGTCCAACGCACGTCCATCGGGAGCAACACCCCGCCCATCCGGAACAGCCCGAACATTGCCGCCAGGTGAGCGGCCGTATCGGGCATCGACAACCCGACGATGTCCCCCGCCTTGATCCCCTGCGCGGTAAGGTGATTGGCGGTTTGCCGCATCAAGCGGTCCATTGCGGCGTAGGTCGTGACGGTGCCATCGCGTTCGATCAACGCCGGATGATCGGGCCGCCGCACCGCGTTGTGACTGATCGCGTCGGCGATATGGAGGAAGGACTCCCGCGCCATGATTAGAGCTTGTAGATGCGCGCGGTGTTATCGCGCAGAAACATTTTGAGCGATTCGGGACGCAAACCAAGTTCCTCGATTTCCTTGCGGGTACGTTCGAAATCGAGGACGGGGAAGTCGGTGCCGAAGATCACTTTGTGTTTGCCGTAGGTGTTGATGTAGTGAACGAATTCCTGCGGCCAGTATTTGGGCCCGTGGGCGTCGGAGCCGATGTAGACATTCGGATGTTTCCAGGCCATTGCGATCATTTCGCTAGTCCAGGGTATACCGACGTGAATGCCAATAAGAACGAGCTCGGGGAAATCGCAGGCGACATCGTCGAGCGTGATCGGGCGGCCAACGCTGCGCAAGCGCCGGTCCGGCGTATAGACCAAGGACTGACCGACCTGCATCTGGATCGGGATGTCGAGTTCGACGCACTTGGCATAGAACGGATACACCCGCGCGTGGTTGGGTGGCATGTCGAACCAGTGCGGATACCAGTGCGCACCGATGAAGCCGAGGTCGTTGACGGCACGCTCCAGTTCCTTGACGCCCTTCATGCCCTGAGTAGGATCGATCCCAGCGAGGCCTTTGAATCTATCGGGGTGCGCCTTTACCGCGTCGGCGACCACTTCGTAGGGAATGAAAGAACTGGAGGGCAGCCCCATCTGGCCGCTCTTATTGGCGATGAGGAACGACATTTCGATCCCGGCGGCATCCATCCGACGCAACATTTCCTCATGCGAGATGCCGTTATAGGTGCCCTGCTCCACACCGATCTTGCCGACGAAAAAATCCTGGCTGGTCTTGGGCCGGTGGGCCATCGCCTCGTCAGTCCAAATATTGACGACGGCGTCGATCGCCTTGATGTCATAGCTCATAGCGGTTGTTTCCTCTTGGCTTCTAGAGTCCGACTTCGCGCGCGATGATGTCGCGCTGAATTTCGTTCGCGCCTTCTCCGAACGTGTAGAGCCGCGAATCGCGCCACATCCGTTGCATGTCGCTTTCGATTGCGTAACCCGTGCTGGCGAGCAACTGCATCCCGTGGTGGGTGACGTATTGCAAACACTCCGAGGCAACCATTTTGGCCTGCGCCGCCTCCTTGCGGCAGCGCGCGTCCTGATCGATCAACCAGGCCAAGTGGTAGAGGATGAAGCGTGCTTGATCGACCCGCGTTTGCATGTCGGCGATGCGGTGCGCGACGCTTTGAAACTTGCCGAGGGGACGGCCGAACTGGACCCGCTCCTTCACATGGGCAACGGCGATATCGACGGCACGCTGCGATTGACCGATGGCGTTTGCGGCCTGACCGGAGCGGCTAAACTGCAGGGTCGACATCAGGTGTTTGAAACCGTCGCCCTCGTCGCCGAGCAGACCGTCGTCGGGGACGAACACGTCCTCGAAGGCGATGTCCCACGAGGTCAGACAGTTGTTGCCGATCTTTTCGAGGCGCGTCATGTGGATGCCCTTAGCGCCGCGCGGCACCAGCAGCATCGATATCCCCCGGTTGCCTTCGGAGCCCGGTGTCGTGCGGCATGCCGTGACGATATAGTCGGCCTCGTCGGCGCCGCTGATCCACGTCTTGCGCCCGTTAACGATCCAGCCGCCGTCGCCGCGCCGCGCGCGGGTGATGAGGGCGCCGGCATCTGTGCCGGCGCCGGGCTCGGTCAGGCCCAACGAAAAGCGGAGCTCGCCCGCGATGATCTTGGGCAGCAAGGCATCGCGTTGCGCTTCGGACCCGTAGGTGTAGATCGACATTCCGCCGAACCCGAGCGTGGTGCCGTACAGCGATGCCGCCATCCCCGCGTGATAGCCGAGACGTTCGTGGGCGACGGCCACGGTCCGCCACTCGCCGTCTAGACCGCCGTATTTCTCGGGAAACGGGATCGCGAGCAGGCCGAGGTCGGCGTAGTGCTTCAGCAGGAAATCGGGGGGTTCGTGAGCGCGATCCCGGCGCCGGACATCCTCGGGAGGCAGGTGCTGCGCCAGCATTCTGTCGACCGATTCGAGAAGCGCCCGTTGTTCGTCGTCCAGACCAAAATCCATCGCCACTCCTCCCCTAGGCGGCGCGCGCCGGCGCCGTACCGTTCTCCGGCCGCGCGCAGGTCCGCCAGGTCACGACGATCCCGAAGACGCCGCCAACCGAGAGGGTCGCCATGATCGCGAGCCAGCCCAGCGGGTTCGTCGCGTGAAAAACGATTTGCCCCATGATCTCGAACGCCGCCGCCATTGCAATGACAACGGCCCAACCAATGTAGAGGCCGCGGGTCGTCACTTCTTGGGCGCCGCCGCTGCCCTCTTTGTCCGACATCAGAGCGCGGGTGATGTCATTGATATCCTTGGGCGCATCGGCAATCGCCTCTTCGCCTTCTTTTTCGAGACGCCGTTGAACCAAGCGTTGGGCGTAACGTCCTGCGGCTGTCGTCCGTTCGCCGGTGGCGCGTTCTTCTTGTCGGAGTCGCCGGTTCTCGTCGCTGACCCCAGTCGCGGGACGGCGGCTCCACCAAAAGTTCAGCCCGCAACCGGTTGCGAACAGCGCAATGCCTGCGAGGTCCGTGCCGAGCTCCGGAACGATCAGAAAGCCCGTCGATGCCAGGAAGATGGCGCGCTGCCACATCGGGACAAAGCCGAAGAAATAGCCGGTAAAGGTAATTGCCAGAGCCGTAAGGCCAAGAAACGCGGTACCGCTAACAGCAATCACTTCCCACCACTCGCCTTCCAACAGCAGGGCGGGCCCGTAGATGAACAGAATCGGCAACAGGAACGACGCCGCACCCAACCGGGTCGCTTGAACGGCGGTCGCCATCGGCCCGGCGCCGGCCAGCGGTGCGGCGGCAAACGCCGTCAGCGCGATGGGCGGCGTAATGTTCGAGATAATACCGTAATAGAACGCAAAGAAGTGCGCGGCGATATCGGGAATACCGGCCCGGGTGAGAATCGGGATCACGGTGGCGACAAGGGTGATGTAAACCGCCGCAGCGGTCATCCCCATGCCCATAATCAACGCCATTAGGGCGGCGATCACGAGTAGAATCCAAATTTGTCCGCCCGAAAACTCGACCGCGGCTTGGCTGATCTGAAAGCTAAGGCCGGTCGCGAAGATCGCTCCGATGATGATTCCCGCAGCGGCGGCCGTCGCCGACAATCCGACGGTTGCCCGCGCCGTTTGTTCGATCGCATCGGCTAGACGCACCGGCGTCATGCGGTTGGTCTTCTGCAAAAGCGCCAACCCGAATGTCGTCAGGATAATGACGATGGCGACAAAAACGATCGAGTAGCCCAGAACCAGCGTCACCACGATCAGAACCAACGGCAGGGCCAGATAGCCCTGCTTGCGAATGATCGGCCAAGGACTGGGTAGATCGATTTTCTTCATCGTCGCGAGGCGCAGTTTCTTCGCCTCTAGATGCACCGTGACGAAAATGACGGTGTAGTAGAGGATGGCCGGAATGGCCGCCGCCATGATGATTTCGAGATAGGGGCGATCCAGGAACTCGGCCATGATGAAGGCGACCGCGCCCATAACCGGCGGCATTATGATGCCGCCGTTGGATGCCGCCGCCTCGACCCCTCCGGCGAAGGCCCGGCGATACCCGAGATGGCGCATCAACGGAATGGTGAAGGCGCCCGTCGTCATCACGTTGCCGATCGAACTGCCGGAGAGGCTGCCCATCAAGGCCGAGGACACCACGGCGGCCTTGGCCGGGCCGCCAGTGCGATGGCCGAACAGGGCGAACGCCAGCCGTGTGAAGAATGTGCCGCCGCCCGTGATGTTGAGAAGCGTGCCGAACAGAATGAACAGCACGACAAACTGCGCCATCACAGCCACGGGTATCCCGAAAATCCCGTCGCTCCCCAGGAGGAGCGTTTCGGTCAGGCGATTCCAGGAGGCCGGCGGTCCGTAAAACATACCGGGAAAGTGGTCGGCGAAACGGGCATGGACCAAAAAGATCACACAAATCGCGACGAGCACGGGACCAACGGCACGG
>CAYGKG010000136.1:0-6954 GCA_964350495.1 uncultured Alphaproteobacteria bacterium | reverse complement strand
AGGGGAAGGAATTTCTTTTTGCTCGGGTGTCCGTGTTTCGGGTGACGCGCGGTCCACCGCGGCCGACATCGTCCCTCACCCGACGCCGCTTTCGCGGCGCCACCCTCTCCCAAAGGGAGAGGGAATTGTTGGAGGCCCCTTCATGCGCATTCTGATCGCCATGATGAAACACGAGACCAACACGTTCTCGCCGGTGGTGACCGACTGGGCGCGGTTCCGGGACTGGGGCGCGTTTATGGGCGCCGACGTCGTCAAGACCTACAAAAACACCGCGATGCCGATCGCGGCCTATATGAAGATCGCAGACGAACTCGGCGCAGAAATCATCACGCCGCTGGCGACCGAGGCCATGCCCTCGGGCAAGGTCACCAAGGAAGCCTACGAGTACATGGCCGGGTTGATTACCGACGCGGCCAAGGATGTCGACCTTGCGTTGTTGGATCTGCACGGCGCGATGGTGGCCGAGCATGTGTTCGACGGCGAAGGGGAGTTGCTGGCGCGGCTGCGCGCGCTGCGGCCCGATCTGCCCATCGCGGTGACCCTCGATCTGCACTGCAACTTGACCCAGGCAATGGTCGACAATTGTACCGCGTTGATCGGCTACAAGACCTATCCGCATATCGACATGTATGAGGTGGCCGACCAAGTCGGCCGTATTGTCGTGGGCGCGATGGAGGGGACCGTCAATCCGGTGATGGCCTGGGGCCACCCGGCGCTGCTGTCGCAAACACTGCGCCAGGGCACCGACGACGAGCCGATGAAGACCTTGATCGCGATGACCCGCGCGGCGGAGGCCAAACCGGGCGTGTTGGCCGCGACCGTGTTCGGCGGTTTCCCGATGGCCGATATCCCCGATGCGGGCACCTCGGCGATCGTCGTGACCGATGGAAACATGAACCTGGCGGAGGCCGAACGCGACGCGATCCTCGATGAGGCGTGGCGGCGGCGCGACGACTTCGTCTACCGGCACGAGCCGTTGGGCGAAGCGGTCGGCCGCGCCAAGCTAATGAGCGACGGGCCGGTCATGCTGCTCGACCACGCCGACAATTGTGGGTCGGGCGCGAACCAAGATGTGATGACCGTGATCGCCGAAGTGCTACGCCAGGAATTGGACGATGTGATCGTCGGCGCGGTGTGGGATCCCGAAGCGGTGCAGGACATGCAGCGCGCCGGCGTCGGCAACACGGTCACGCTGAAGCTCGGCGGCAAGACCGACATGCCGGCGATCGGCCTGAAGGGCAAACCGTTGACCCTGACCGGGACGGTCAAGGTGCTGACCGACGGGCGCTGGATCGTGCGCGGGCCGATGTATACCGGCGTGCCGGTCAACATGGGCCCCTCGGCGGTGTTGGATGTGGGGCGGATGCAAATCGTGATCGTCTCGCGCCACCACGAGCCGTGGGACCGCGGGGTCTTTACCTCGGTCGGGATCGAACCCGAACACCACCGCTATATCCTGCTCAAGTCGCGCATCCACTACCGCGCCGGATTCGGCGATTTGCCCAAAGCGACGGTAACGCTCGACGGCGACGGGGTGACGACCTCGGATAACGACAAACTGACCTTCGTCAACGTGCGGCGGCCAATCTTCCCGCTGGACCGGATCAACGAGCCCTAGGCCGCGCGCACGCGCTTTAGCAGGTTAGCGAAGGCCCCGCATCGCAAGAACGATCCCTCTCTCCCTGTAAAGGGGGAAGGTTGGTCGCAGCCCGCGCGGCGACGCCGCGGGGGCGAGGGATAACGATTCCCACGCGGCGGGCGAACACGGGGTATCATGGCGGCGTGCTGCACGACGCCTATGGCAATTCTGTTGCGACGGACAACCCCGCCACTATTGCGGCGCTGGACCGGTTCGCGCGCAGCTTCGTCGCCTACGGCAAGGACTTCGCGGTCATTTTCGAGGCCGCCAAGAACGACCCGGATTGCTTGATGGCACGCGCGCAGGCGGCGTTGCTGGGCCTGTTCATGGAGACCAAGGCGGGGCTGGCATTGGCGAAAACCCACCTCGACGCCGGGCGCGCGTTGGTCGCCCAGGGGAACAGCAGCGAACGCGAGCAGCTCTATTTTCGCGCGATCGAGGCGGCATCGCGGGCGGACGCCGCCCAGGCCACCGCCCTGCACGACGCCATCGCCGAGCGCTGGCCGCGCGATTTGTTTGCGGCCAAGCTCGGGCAGATTCACTATTTCAACGCAGGCGATTCAGAGGGGATGCGGCGGATTGCGCAAAGGGCCTTCGACGCCCACCGCGAGACCGCCTATGCCTGGGGTCTGCTCGCCTTCGGGTTGGAGGAATGCAACGACCTCGATGAGGCCGAACGCGTCGGGCGGCGCGCCGCCGACATGGAAGAAGTCGAGCCCTGGGCGCACCACGCAGTGGCGCATGTCTACGAGACCCGCGGGCAACTCGACAAAGGCATCGCCTGGATGGAGGACCGCGCCCACACCTGGAAGGGCTGCAACTCGTTCATGTTCACCCACAACTGGTGGCACGTGGCGCTGTTCTATCTCGACCGGGGCGAGGCCGATCAGGCCTTGAGCATTTACGACTCGCGCCTGTGGGGTGCGCCCCAGGGCGATCGCGGTTATTCGCAAGATCAGGCGGGTGCCGTGTCGATGTTGATCCGCCTAGCGTTGCGCGGCGTGGCGCTGGACGGGCGCTGGTCGGACGTAGCGGACGACATTCTCAAGCGCGAGGTGATGTACGACCAGCCGTTCCTCACCGCGCACTACGCCTATGCGCTGGCCCGCGCCGAACACCGCACGGCCTACGAACGGTTCCTCCGGGACCTGGAGGATACCGCCGGCGAGTCCAACGCCGCCGCGCGGCACCTGTGGCTGACCCACGCCCTGCCACTATGCCGCGGTATGGGCGCGCACGCCGACAACGACTTTGCCCTCGCTGCGACGCTGCTGGACGAAACCCGGTCGCACTGGCAACGCCTGGGCGGCAGCCATGCCCAACGCGACTTGTTTGAACAGGTCTACCTCGATGCGCTGATCCGCGCCGGGCGCGCGGCGGAGGCGGTGCCGATCCTGGAGGCACGCGCGGCGGCGCGGCCTGGGGTGGCGGTGCATAGGGCACAATTGGCCGCGGCAGTGTCGGCAGCGCGCCTTTAGGCCGTTGCGTTGCCTGCGGGCGGCCTTGTAAAGGGGCGCGACGAATGGGCGCTGCCCGGCCCCTCACCCGCCGATGTGCGGCACGGCGGCGAGCAGGGTCTTGGTGTAGGGGTGTTGCGGGTTGGCGAAGATTTCTTCGGTGGGGCCGCGTTCGACGAAGATGCCTTGGTTCATCACGGCGACCTCGTCGCAGACGAATTTGACCACGGCGAGATCGTGGCTGATGAGGAGGTAGGTGACGCCGAATTCGTCCTGTAGGTCTTGCAGCAAATTCAGGACCTGGGCTTGGACCGAGACGTCGAGGGCCGAGACCGGTTCGTCGGCGACGATCAGCGCAGGCCGGGTGATCAGGGCGCGGGCGATGGCGATGCGCTGGCGCTGGCCGCCGGAAAATTCGTGCGGGTATTTGTCGGTGTCGCTCTCCTTGAGGCCGACGGCGCGCAGCACCTCGATCACGCGGGCGCGGCGTTCGTCCAGGCGGGTGTCTTCCAGCGCCTCGATCGGTTCGGCGACGATGCGCGCGACCTTCATGCGCGGGTCGAGCGAGCCGAACGGATCTTGGAACACCATCTGGAAGTGGCGGCGCAGTTGGCGCAGGTCTTCGCGCGCCAGCGTGTTGATGTCCTGGCCGCGGAAGCGGACCGCCCCTTGGGTGAGCGTTTCCAGGCCCATGACGCAGCGCGCCAGCGTCGACTTGCCGCAACCGGATTCGCCGACCACGCCGAAGCTGCGGCCCTTTTCGATGGTGAACGAGACGCCGTTGACCGCATGGACCTTAGCGGGCGGTTGCCACAGAGTTTCGCGCGGCAAGGTGTAGTGCTTGTGCACGCTCTCGACCGCGACAACGGTGTCGGCGCCCTCGGGCTGCAGCGCTGGCCCGTTCATCGGGCGGCCCATTGTTGGCGCGCGGTCTCGATATGCAGGCAAGCGACCCGGTGCCCCGGTGCGACTTCGAGCGGCGGCGGCGGCGACGGGCGGCAGGCGTCGGTGACGTAGGCGCAGCGGTCCTGGAAGGTGCAACCCGCCGGCAGGTCGGCGAGCTCGGGCACCGTACCGGGAATGGTGCGCAGGCGGCGGCGCGACGCCTTGGTGTCGTCGATCTGCGGGACAGCCGAAAACAGACCCTGGCTGTAGGGGTGTGACAAATCGGCGAAGACGTCGTGGGTGGGGCCGCTTTCGACCCGAGCGCCGCCGTACATCACGATCACATCCTGGACGTTCTGATAGATCACGCCGAGGTTATGGCTGATCAGGATCATCGCCATACCGAGATCCTCGATCAGGTTGCGGATTAGATCGAGAATCTGCTTTTGGATCGTCACGTCGAGCGCGGTGGTGGGTTCGTCGGCAATCAGGAGTTCGGGGCCGCACGACAGCGCCATCGCGATCATCACCCGCTGGCGCTGGCCGCCCGACAGCTGATGCGGATAGCTGCCGATGCGTTTGGCGGGTTCGGGGATGCCGACCATGTCGAGCAGGCGAACCACCTCGGCGCGCGCCTCGGCTTTATTCATGCCACGGTGCAGGCGCATCGCTTCGGCAATCTGGCGCCCCACCGTGTGCAAGGGATTGAGCGAGGTCATCGGTTCCTGGAACACCATGCCGATGCGGTTGCCGCGCACCTGGCACATCTGGTCTTCGCTGAAGGCGAGCAGATTTTCGCCCGCGAGTTTCACCACGCCGTCGGCCCAGCCGTTCTCGGGCAACAGGCCCATGATGGCCAGCGCGGTAAGCGACTTGCCGCAACCCGATTCGCCGACGATGCCGAGGGTTTCGCCCTTCTTGAGGTCGAACGACAGGTTGCGCACCGCGCGCGCCGGTCCGCGCACCGTGTTGAGGGTGACCGAAAGGTCTTCGACCGCGAGCAACGTCATCAGCGTTTCCGCGCGAGGCGCGGGTCGATCACATCGCGCAGGCCGTCGCCCAGCAGGTTCAGGCCGAGGACCGAGACCGCAATGGCGATGCCGGGATAAACCGCGAGCCACGGGTTGATGAAGATCATCGAGCGGGTCTCGTTCAGCATCCGGCCCCACGACGGCGTCGGCGGTTGCGCGCCCAGGCCCAAGAAGCTGAGCGCGGCCTCGGCAAGGATCGCCAACGCGAACTGGATGGTCGCCTGTACGACCAAGACCGAAATGATGTTGGGCAAGACATGCTCGACGGTGATGCGCAGGCGTCCCTTGCCGGCGGCGCGGGCGGCCAGGATGAACTCGCGCGCCCAGATCGCATTGGCGGCGCCGCGCGTCAGCCGGGCGAAGACGGGAATCGAAAAGATGCCGATGGCGACGATGGCGTTGATCGCGCCCTGCCCCAACGTCGCCACCAGCATGATGGCGAGCAGAATGGCCGGGAACGCATACATGAAATCCGAGGCGCGCATAATCAGCTCTTCGGTCCAGCCGCGCTTGGCCGAGGCCCACAGACCCAGCGCCACGCCGAAGGCCATGCCGATCGAGACCGAGACAACGCCGACGGTGATGGAGTTTTGCGCGCCGGCCATGATGATCGAGAAGATGTCGCGGCCGAACTGGTCAGTACCCAGCAGATGCTCCCACGACGGCGCGACGAAACGCGCGCGCAGGTTTTGCTTGATCGGATCGAACGGCGTCCAGAACAGCGACACCGCCGCGGTGACCACCAGCAGCGCCGTCAGGCCGCCGCCCGCCACGAACGAACGGTGGGCGAGGCAGCGGCGCCAGAAACTCGGCTGTCCCTCCATGCGCCCCAGCCCCCTACACGTCGTGCGGTTTGAGCCGTGGGTCGATCACGGCATAGAGGATATCGACCACGAAATTGATGAACACGACGAAGGCGGCCAGCAGCAACACGACGTCGCGCACGACCACCAAGTCGCGGTTGCTGATCGCTTGCAGAATGAGGCGGCCGAGCCCGGGCAACGCGAAGACCTCTTCGACGATGATGGTGCCGGCCAGCAGGTTGGCGAATTGCAGGCCCATGATGGTGATGACCGGGATCATGGCGTTGCGCAGCACATGCCGCCACAGGGTGGCGCGGCGGCTGAGCCCCTTGGCGCGGGCGGTGCGCACATAGTCCTCGCGCATGGTTTCGAGTACGGCCGAGCGGGTGAAACGCGCGAGGATCGCGCCCTGGACCGTGGCCAGCGCGACCGCGGGCAGGATCAACGCCTTGAACGCGGGCCATACCCCGTTGTGCCAGCCGGGGAAGCCGCCCGAGGAGAACCAGCGCAAGTTGACCGCGAACAGTAGGATCAACAGCAGCGCGAGCCAGAAGTTCGGTATCGAAATGCCAAGCTGGCTGATCCCCATGACCGTCACGTCGCCGGGCTTGTTGTGGCGCGAGGCGGCATAGACGCCGAGGCCGAAGGCCACCACCGCCGACAGCAGCATCGACATGATGGCGAGCGGAAAGGTGATGGCCAGGCGCGCCCGGACCAGCTCGATCACCGGGGTCGAATAGGTGAAACTGGTGCCGAAGCGCAGGGTGACGATGTCGCCGAGCCACGCGACATAGCGTTCGAGGAGGGGACGGTCGAGGCCGAACTTCTCGCGCAGCGCGTCGACCGCACTTTGCGGCGCGTCGATGCCGAGGATCACCGACGCCGGGTCGCCCGGCAGAATTTCCAGCGCGAGGAACGTCAACACCGTCGCCCCGAACAGCGTGGCGACGAAGGTGGCAAAACGCTTGGCGAGGAAGACGCTCATGCGGCCCCAGATTGGCGGCGACTTGGGGTGCCAGTGGTAGCACAGTTGGGGTGGCCCTTCGACTCGGGCTACCGCCCGGTTCAGGATGCGGTGGCGTTGGGCGCGGCGGGTTTGCCCTTACCCCTCGCCGTCGGTCTTTTGCGGCTTGCGCCAG
>CAYGKG010000135.1:0-6992 GCA_964350495.1 uncultured Alphaproteobacteria bacterium | reverse complement strand
CAAGGATGCCGAGGTGTGGTGGATAAACAGCGTCAGGAGACCTGTCTCAATTGAAAGGCCTTCCACCCACGAACGCACGTCGGGTGTGATGTCGTGCAGCCCCTGTTGCGGGGCACGGACGCAGATTATGTGTTGGTGTTGTCTCATAGATGCCCGTTTGCGATTGACCCTAGGCGACGTTTCACCCACGCTTCGGCGCGACGCGAAATTTGTCGGAGGACGTTGGCTCATGGTCCGGATCGTCAACACCTGCCTCTTCGTTTTGCTGATCGTGGCGCTCATCGCGCTACCGACGTTATCGGTATCGCATGCACAAAGTACAGGCGTGGACCGTTTCGACGGTGAGTGGAACTTCAAACTACGCATGCGGGGCGGGAACGTTCAATGCGACGGTGTGGAATGGAGGTCCTCCGCCGTTAGCGGAGGCAAGATCGTCGGCGAGCTCTACCACGGCCAAGTCGGATCGATCCCGTTGACCGGTACTGTGTCGTCGACTGGCCAGATCTCGATCACGGCGTACAACGGATTTGTCAACGGATCGGCGAGCGGACAAGTCGATGGCGATACGGCCAGCGGCAAGTTCGATGCCCGGGTCGATATCGAGAATTGCCGCGGCAACTGGACCGCGGCGCGCATCGCAGAATAGCTACCGGCAGGCGAACCGGTTGACCAGCGCGACCGTAACTGCGTCGGCTCCGGGTTTGTCGGCAGCGCTCTTTTGTTTCTCAAGGTGCGCCACTACTGCATCGCGCATGGCCGAAAGTTTGGCGTCCTTGTCGAAACAGGCTTTGCGTTTCCCGACACCCTCGCTTGCCAGCGCGTCCGAAATCGCCGCTATATAGCCAAGGCAAATGCTGCGCCGTGCCGATCCCGATGGCTCCGTACAAGCTTCGAGGAGGGTCTTTCCGTCAAGAAGGGCGGCATCGGCCGGGCGCGGCCCAACCAAAAGAAGAGCGACGACCGCGACCGACACAGCGACGGCGGTTCGGGTGATTCTGGCTGTCTTGTAAATCATCGGGCAAGCCTGCCGCCCGACCCCGGTCGATGCAAGTGCCGATTGGAATCCGGGGCGTCTGGTTTGGGCTAGACCAACAGCGCCTGCCGCGACGCGTAAATCGGCTCGACCCGGCGGGGGCGGTTCTCGAAGAGGTTCAACTTGGCCAATGCGCCCGACAGGATCACCGGCGGCGGGAGGGCAACCGGGCCGATCCGGCTGACCACGGCAGTATGATCCTCCTGGACCTCAAGGGCAGGGCGTGCCGCGCTGCGTGCCGGTCGGGAATGGGACGGCGTCGCCAGTCCGAAAGTCTCGGCCATAGGATTCTCCTCCGCTCAGCCTCGTTCTAAGGCCCCCACGGCGTGCCTCCCTGCGGCACACCATGGTTAAGCCTTATGGTTAACGGACATGGTTAACGAAGAAAATGAAGAATTCGTAAACCGGCCCCGTCGGCGGCCGGATTTACGGGTCGGTGTGACCGCGGTCACACCGACGGGCCGTGGGAACACAAGATATGGTGCGTTCCGCGGCGATACGCCTATGGGGTACTGCCATCCCGCGCGGGCACGGGTAACCGATCGGCTGCGTTAGCGGGGTGGGGCGTCCGACGCCTCGTCGCGGTTGATGGGATAGCCCGAGGCCGGTCCCAGCAGCGGCTGAATCAAGAGGCGGTCGAGCCAGCGGTCGCGGTCGGTACGAAATTGCTCGATCCCGATGGTCATCGCACTGTGGCCCGCCGCCGGTTGGGCGCGGTAGGTGCCGAACAATCGGTCCCACCACGACACGCTAAAACCGAAATTGCTGTTGGTTTCTCGCGGCACGATCGAATGGTGCACGCGGTGCATATCGGGCGTCACCACAACCAGCCGCACAGCGGCATCGACGCCTTTGGGCAGGCGAACATTGCCGTGGTTGAACATCGAGGTTGCGTTCAGCACGACTTCGAAAATCAACACCGCGACGACCGGCGGTCCGAGCGCCGCGACGACGGCGATCTTGATCGCCATCGAAAGCAGGATCTCGATCGGATGAAAACGCAACCCGGTCGTGACGTCGAACCCGCGGTCGGCGTGGTGCACGCGGTGCAAGCGCCACAACAGCGGTACGGCGTGGAACATGATGTGCTGAAAGTAGATCGTGACATCGAGCACGATTAGCGCCACCACCACCGCAAACCAAATCGGCACATCGACGGCGTTGAGCAGTCCCCAACCGGTATTGTGGGCGTAGGCCGCGAAGCCGACGGCGGCAGCCGGAAACGTCAACCGCAACACGACGGTGTTCAACACGACAATGCCGAGGTTGTTGGTCCACCGGACCAGGCGGGTGATGTCGGCGCGGCGCGGCGCGATCGCTTCCCACACCACCATGATTGCAAGCACACCGGCAAACGCAGCCAGCCGGACGATCGGTTCGTTGTGTTCGAGGAACGCGATCACTGAGGTCGCGGCCGCTGCCCGCGGGACGCCGCGCCGGGATCGCCCGCCATCCGCGCCATGCTGTCGTCCATTGCGCCGATCGCCTCAGCGAGGTCGTCCCACGCGTAGCCGACGGTCGGGATGGTCGTGCTCCACAGGCGTTCGGTGCGATGCCGTCGTGCCACGCCACCCATCGCCTCGTAGAAAAAGCGTGACGGATTCTGCCTCACCACCCAGATCGTCGCGGCCGTCATGCCGTGACACAGCAGCCCACCGAACGAGGCCCGCAGCAACGCGCGGCCCAAACCACGCTCCTGGTAATCGCCCAGAACGTAAAGCATCGTGACTTCGCCGCGGTCCGCATCGGCTGTGCGCCGCGCCGGGCCGGCCGTCGCAAAACCCACGACGGTATCGCCCGCCGCGGCGACAGTGATGCTTTCGCGCCGCCGCTGCTGCATCAATGTGCGGCGCCAGTCCTCGGCGTAGCGGTCGACCGAGAGCCCGATCAGCATGTCGGTTGGCAGAATATTCGCGTAGGCATCGCGCCAAGTCGCGACGTGGACCGCGGCGATCTGCTGCGCGTCGGCGTGAACGGCGGGGCGGAGGGCAATCATGCCCCTAGTCTACACCCTCAAGCGACCGTCGTTTTCACGTTTTGGCGCGCGCGACAACGCGGCGCGTTGCGCTTACTCTGAGCGACAATTCGTAATGCCGTGGAAAGGGCGAAACGGCCTTGGATCAAAAGACACTCGATGCGCTCAAGGCCCACGCCGCGTGGGCGGCCGGCCGTGGCGGACGACCGGCGGATTTCACCGGTGCGGAACTGCGCCGGTTGGACTTCGCCAAGCGCCCCTTGCGCGAAGCCAAGTTCGTGCGCGCCGACTGCGAAGGGGCGTCGTTCCGCGATGCGGACCTTAGCCGCACCGATTTTTTCGGTGCCAACCTCGCCAATACCGGCCTCGAGAACGCCAATCTCACCGGCGCCAACCTGCGCGGCGTCAATCTCTACGGTGCGCTGCTGGATGGGGCGGATTTGACCGATGCGGATTTGCGTGGCGGCACGGCGATCAATTACCAAACCGGCAAGGCATTTGGCGCAAAGGTGTCTAACGTGGCCAAGGGCCGGTTCGATGCTGCGGTCCTCGCCGGTGCCCAACTCAGCGGCGTGAATCTCGAAGGATCGAGTTTCGTCGGCGCCAACCTCAAGGGCGCCAACCTTGCCGGGGCCGATCTGAAGCACGTCGATCTGTCCGAGGCCGACCTCAGCGGTGCCAACCTGCGCGAGGCCGACCTGGGCGGGGCGATCTTGGTCGCGGCGAATTTGACGGACGCCGACCTCACCAATGTATCGGTCAAGGGCGCGACGTTCGAGGGCGCCAATCTGACCGGCGCCCGTCTAGAAGGTGTGAGGCGGGCCGACACCGACCTCGACGGTCCGCCGGTTTCGGCGGACGCCCGTATCAGGGTCGAGATTCCGGTGGAAGATGTCCTGCGCGACCACGAAGCGTGGGTCGACTCCGGTGGGTCGCGCGGCGCGCGCGGCGATCTTGCGGGCCGCGCCATGAAAGGATTGAATGTGGCGGGTCGCGATCTCAGCGGCTTGGCCTTCCACGATGCCGATCTGGGCGGTGCTAATTTTTCGGATTGCCGCTTGGTGCTGTGCGACTTCAACGGCGCCCGGCTCGCGAAGGCGGTCTTCAACGGTGCGGATGCCTCCGGCGCAACCTTCGTGGGTGCCGACCTGCGCGGTGCCCAGTTACGCCGCGTCGTCTTGGATGCGGTACCGATCAAGGCGCCGGGCGGCGGGACCACCGGACGGGTCAAGGCGCCGACCTTCGCCGGGGCGCTATTGGCGGGCATCGACCTCGCCGGGTCGGATACCTCGGCCTGCGGCGACCTCCAGGGAGATTAGGCGGTGGTGTTGGACCTGATTCGAATCGTCTTCGCGATTTTCATTCCGCCCCTGGGGGTGTTCCTCCAGGTCGGGCTCGGCCTGCACTTCTGGCTCAACATCGTTCTCACGCTGTTGGGCTATGTTCCAGGCGTCATTCATGCGGTGTGGGTCATCGCGCGGAAGTAGCCCGACGGCTTCCTCCCCTGGCGAGGCAGTATCGCGCAGCGGCGATTTAAGCCCGGCGCCCGCCCCAATTCGAGCGCCGGACCTTAATAGCCTTACTGGTTCGCGATGGTGAACGTCAGCGTTTCGCTGTAGTTCGTCGCCTGGGGCAGGTTCGCCCCCGTGCCGTCGTAGCTGATCTTGGCGTCGTAGTTGTCGCCGCCAACGATCGAGCGCGAGGTCTTGTTGATGAACGTGCCGTTGGCACCGGTGAAGGACACACCGACGCTGTCGCGCACGACGGTAAAGCCGAGCTTCGCGCCGGCGCTGACCGGGCTGTAGAAGCAGGCGCCTGTCGTTGTCGGGCAGTTGCCGCCGGTTTGGTTGGCCGAACCGACGGACACCACATAGCCCGCCACGTTGTTCGACTCGGCTTTGACGGTCGCGATCTTTAGCTGCGTGACGAGGGCTGTGAGGTCGAGACCGGTGGCCGAAGCGGTCGGCGTGACCGTCACGGCGAGAATCGACTGGACGGCACCGGTCAAGGTAAGGCCAGCGGTCGTGGCAGCGTAGCTCAGCGGGGCGGCGACAAGCACACCGATCCCGACGACAGCCGCGGCTACCTTCTTGGACGTAGACATTCTGGGGTAAACTCCAAAGGAGCCACCAACTCCGGATGGCCCATGCGGGTCGCGATACCTCGCGACTGCATACAGATAATCGCGTTCCCGATGACCAACAAGATGGGATTTGAAATCAATTTTTGGGTATTCGAGGTCAAAGAACAAACCGTCGTTTTACCAAGCGTTTCCGCCGTTTCGCCGAGCGAAACGGGAACGGGGCGCCGGTCAGCCCCCTAATAAATGACCGGACAGCGGCGGGCGCTTCCTGTATGGTGGCCAGGTCTTAACAGGGCGGTCTAAAACAACTTTGGGACGAGATGAATGAACCTAATTAAAAAACATGTTTTACCCCTCGCAGGGGCGGCAGTACTGAGTTTGGCGGTGGTCTTGCCGCAATCCGCGTCGTCGGAGGAAGTAACGGTCGCGGTGCGGATGTTCGGCGCCGGCAAAGGCAATCCATTTTCGGGTTGCATGTGTACGCCGGGCGTTTTCGCCTGGGCGCCGGTCTTCGATACTTTGACCAAGATTAGGGAAGACGGTACGCCGGGACCGGGTCTTGCGGATCGCTGGGAGAATATCGACGAGACCCGTTGGCGCTTCTACATGGCCAAGGGCAACGTCTTCTCGAACGGCGAGCCGGTCGACGCCCACGCGGTCAAGACCACGTTTGATTTCTGGTACACCGACGAAGGCGGGGTCTTCTCCCAAGCGAAGACGATGAAGGGCTACATCGCGAGCATCGAAGTCGTCGACGATTATACCTTCGACCTCATCACGCCGTCGCCGAACCCGATTCTGCCGGTGAACGCGCGGGATCCGTCGATTATCGCCCCCAAGGACTTCATGGATCGCGGCATCGCCGGGATCACCAAGGATCCGGTCGGTAGCGGCCCCTACACGATCTCGTTCACCGAAGAGGATGCGGTGGCGGTGCCGAACCCGCGCTCCAAGCGGAAGATCGTCAGCGTCGACAAGATCAACTTCAAGGTGCTGCCGGAGGCGCCGGCGCGGACCCAGGCGTTGCTGTCGGGCCAAATCGACATCAACACGGCGATCTCGCCCGACGAAGCGGCCGCGATCGAAGCGGGTGGGATGAAGATCTATGCCCGTCCGTCGTCGCGCAACATGGGCATCACCATCGTGTCCTACCGCAACGGTGCCCAGACCGACACGCCGATGGCCGACGTGCGGGTGCGTCAGGCACTCAACTACGCGGTCAACAAACAGGCGATCGCCGATGCGTTGTTCCTCGGCAAATACGCCCGTCCGTCGACTCAGCCCGCGTTCCCGGGCGTGAACGGGTACAACCCGGACATCAAGGGCTATCCCTATAATCCGGAGAAGGCCAAGCAATTGCTTGCCGAAGCCGGGTTCCCGGACGGCAAGGGCCTCAAGTTCGAGGTGCGCGCCATCGTCAACGACGAAAACTTCAAGAACGCCTACGAAGCCGCGATTCAGGACATCCGGCAGATCGGTGTCGACGCCTCTCTGATCGCCCAGCAGTTTGCCGGGACCGGTCAATGGTTGGAACACTGGCTCAAGGGTGACTGGCCGTGGGAAGGCTTCGGCATCGGCTTCGACCTGACGGCGACCATGGATGCCGGCCGGGTGTGGGAAGTCTTCGCCTCGTGCCTCAAGCACGGCGGCAAGGCGCCCTACTTCTGCGATCAGGGCGACATGCCGATGATCAATGCGGCGTTGAAGGAGTTCGATCCGGAAAAGCGCCGTGGCATGCTCAAGGAATTGGGCCGCATCACCACGGAAAAAGCCCCGATCGTCTTCCTCGTCGAGTTCGACGAAATGATGGGCTACAACCCGCGGATCAAGAACTTCTCGCACCATCTGCTGCAGATTCCGTACGAGACGTTTGAGGTTTCTGCGCGCTAGCGTCGAGCCTA
>CAYGKG010000134.1:0-7058 GCA_964350495.1 uncultured Alphaproteobacteria bacterium | reverse complement strand
CAAATAAAAAAACGACATCGTTGACGATTACTTAAAATAATAAGTCATCATCTGGATTGCGGCTGATCTAGTAGGGATTATTCCGATGCATCGCCGCTGAGTCAAATCGGCGTGCGAGATTGATCGCTAATCTTGCGTCGATAGAACGGAGATTTTCGGTTATTTCCGGGCCCCGAACGGTCCCGAACTGCTGTGACTATTTGGAGGTCGCCACGAAGACGCCGGCCCAGTCATCCCCTGGGGGCGCCGTGCGATAGGCGGCAATGCGCTCTTCGTAGAGGTCGTAAAGAACGTCCAGGTCGCCCAGTCCGTGGGCTTCGCCGTTGGTGCGCCGGGCGAGGCCGCGGCAGGTTGCGATCTTCTGCGTTGCCACATCCCATTGCTGACCGCGGTAGGCTGCGATCATGGCTTCGTGTTCGCGCTTAAGGCGCTGGAACGCTTCGGTCGCGTTCTCCGCTGCGTCGCCGCGCAGGCCGTAGATATGCACCGGTTCCGTCTTGCCTTTGACGGCGATCAGGTCGAGTTCGATCGCGGCATACTCGGGTGCTGCCTTGTGCGTCTCATCGCCAATGACCACACCCACGCCATAATTCTTCGATTGACCTTCGAGCCTCGCTGCCAGATTCACCGCATCGCCTAAGACCGAATAGTCGAAGCGCTTGTCCGACCCCATATTGCCGACGCAGCATTCGCCGCTATTCAAACCGATCCCGACATTGATCGGATAGTGCGGCCGACCTTCGCTCTCGGCCTCATGTTTCAGTTTTTCGTTGAGGCCGTGCAACGCGCTGAACATTGCCAACGCCGAATCGCACCCATGTGCGGCGTGGGCAGGGTCGTCCAGCGGGGCATTCCAGAACGCCATGATGCAGTCGCCCATGTATTTGTCGATTGTCCCCCGGCGATCGAGAATCATGTTTGTCATCGGGGTGAGGAAGCGATTGATCAGCTTGGTCAGCCCGGTTGGGTTGGTCTTGAACTGCTCGGAGATCGTTGTGAAACCGCGAATGTCGCAAAACAGCAACGTCATATCGCGCATTTCGCCGCCGAGAACGAGCCGTTCGGGTTGCTCGGCGAGTTGTTCGACGAGCGCAGGCGATAGGTATTGACTGAACGCGCCGCGTACCTGCCGCTTTTCCGCCTCGGTCTTAAGGAAGTTGAGGAGGGTACTCGACATGTAGACGAGGACGACAACCGTCGACGCATAGATCGGATCCAAAAGCCACAGTTCCTCGCGGTACAAATACCAGGACGCCCCAACCGCGACGCCGATACCTGAGGCGCCGACAATGGCGCTCCACAGCGCGCCCAATCGCGGCAAGATCAGGACGAGCAGCAGGCCGAGCAGAATCATATAGATGTACTCGGCGCCCTCGGCCCAATCGGGGCGTTCGAGATAGTGTCCCAGCAACATTTGTTCGACGGCCTGGACGTGGACCTCGACGCCCGGTGCGGCGGCCGAAAGCGGGGTTGCCCGAATGTCGAAGAGACCGGCCGCCGACGTCCCGATAAACACGATCTGGCCTTCGACGCTCGCGGGATCGAAGTCCGGGCTGAAAACCTTCCAGGCAGGAATGCGCCGCTCGGGCACTTGCTTGGTGAAATGGATCCAAAGGCGTCCTTGTGGCCCGGTGGGTACCTCGATCCGCCCGATCTTGACGGCGGTCAAGCCGAGCTTCACGCCGCCATAGCCGACTTCGCCACTCGCTCCCGCCGACTTGATGATGTAGCCCGGCGCACCCTGGACCACACGCATGACCTCTGCGCTAAGGGAAGGGTAGGGCGTGTCTTGCCCCTCGAGCCGCAGAAACAGCGGCACCCGGCGGACGATCCCGTCGCGTTCCGCGACCAGATTGAAGCTGCCGTTCCCCGCGGCATGTTCGGACAGCGAATCGAGGGTCGCAACCGCGCCGCGAAAGCCAAACAGGTGATTGAGCGGATTGTCCCCGCCGTATGAGACCGAGGCCTTGTGGACCGGTGCACGCGGTAGGCTGGGGTCGCCGGTCAGGACGAACCCGGTAATCACGGGCGTCTGGGCGATCACATCGGCCAAGATCGCGTCGTGATTCGGCAACGAATCGATGTTTGCCTTGAGTGCCTCCACCTCTCGGGTCAACGGCCACAGGTCGATGATGTATTGCGGTGACGTTCGGTCCGGTTCGGCAAATACGATATCGAAAGCGATCGCCGCGGCGCCGGCGTTGGCGAGCTGCGCCACAAGCTGTGCGACGAAGGTGCGCGGCCACGGCCATTGTCCGATCCGTTCCAGCGATTCGTCGTCGAGATCGACGTACTTGACCGGCACCGGCTCGTATTCCCGTGGCGCGAGGCGCTGGTAAACGTCGAACACGCGCATCCGAAACTCTTCGACCTGCGGCACGGCGGCGCGAACGACGACCGCCGCCAGAATCATGGCGAGTGGGATCAAAATGTGGTGCGCGCGTCGGAGACGTTTCAACATGAGGTTACTAATTCAACCGCGTTGTTTCGATAAGCCTACGCGCTCTGCGGCGGGCGCTCTAGGCGTCGACGAATTCGCGCCAGATCTTGTCCAGACCGTCGTGATGGCGCACAAAGATGTCGATAAGACCGGGGTCGAAATGGCCTGCCGGGTCCAGTCGCTCGTCACCGTTGACGATGACTTCGACCGCGCGATCGTGTGAATAGGCCGGCTTGTAGGACCGTTTGGCGCGCAACGCATCGTAGGTGTCGGCAAGCGCAACGATGCGCGCCGAAATCGGGATTTCCTCGCCCTTGACGCCGTGCGGATATCCCGAACCGTCCCATTTCTCGTGATGGAACAGGGCAATCTCGGCGGCGAGCTTCAGGCGATGGGAGTGGGAAAGGATCTGAAAGCCGAAGATCGGGTGCTGGTCCATCTGGCTGCGTTCTTCCGGCGTCAGTTCCCCGCCTTTGTTCAAGATGCCCTGATCGACGCTGAGTTTGCCGACATCGTGGAGCTGGGCGGAGTAGCGGATCTCGTCGCAGAACTCTTTCGCCATCCCTAGCCGTTGCGCCAGGAAGTAGGCGTATTCGTTGACCCGAACGATGTGGTTGCCGGTGCCTTCGTCGTGGATTTCGGCGGCGCGGGCGAGCAAACTGATCGACAGCTTGAAGGCTTCTTCGGTCTCGGCCTGGAGTTGACCGATCCGTTCACGCTGTCGGGCGAGGGTCCGGTTGCGCTGGCGCAGTTTGGCGTTTTTCTCTTCGATTTGTTCAAGGTTGTCGGTGCGTTCCACATAGCCCGAAATCACCGCGGCAACTTCCATCAGTCCGGCGATCACGTCGTCCGAAAAGGCGTCCGCGCTGGACTTGCTATCTCGCTGCATCATCAATTCGATGACGGCGACCACCCGGCCTTGGAATGTCTTGATCGGAAAGCAAGCCAAAGGGCCGACGTCGAACCCGGGCGCTTCGAGCGCGGGGTTGAAACTATAGGGACGGGCCACCGGCACCTTTGTGACGTCGCCCAACCGAACCACATCGCCCGAGCCGGCAACGTAGCCGGCGATCGTCGCGGCGTTGAGCGGGATCGGATCGTTCGGCGTCGTGCGTAGCGCGGCGAGCGCGTTTTGGCGTGCGATAGGCATCAGGACTCGCTCGCGTCCGCGTCGGCGAACGATATAGGCCGTTCCCGCGTCGGCGCTTGTCATGTCCCGGCATTTGCCGAGAAACCGGTCGAGAAGCTGGCTGACGTTACGGGGTGCGTCCTGTTCGACGTGCGCCAATAATTCGAGAACAAGGCTCATGTCGATGATGTGCCGGGGCTGGTTGTCATGACGGTCACAATACGCGCGAGCAACGGGCGTTCGCAATTGAGGCAACGACGGCGGCCCGCTGCGATGCGCGCTCGTTCTATGGAGTATAGCGGCGCGAGGTTTCCTGTGCGTTAACGCTGTGATTCCCGTTGGTTCGAAATGTTGCCTCGTTCTCCGCTCGATGGCGCACGGTGATGAGTCTTCTCGGCGTTACAGAGCGCGAAGCATCGGGTCGAAGAATGTCGTGGTCGCGTGCGCACGTCGCAAAAGTTGCCGGCGTACTGTTGACGCTAGGTCAAGATCGCTGCCGTATTTTTGGGCTTACGCTTGGTGACCTGACACGATGTCGTTAAGGTTAATCCAAGTCGGTAGACGGAAATGGTCCGATTGCATCGCGGTTGGCCTGTCTACCGATACGAAACATCAAGGGAGAGACCAATCATGAAGGCTATAAAATTCCTCGCCGCCGCGGCGTTAGTGGTCGGCACAATCGGCGGCGCTGCAACGGTGAGCCAAGCAGGCACGCTCGACGACGTAAAGGCCGCTGGCGTTCTCAAATGCGGGATCAACACTGGATTGCCTGGCTTTGCCTACACCGATGATGCCGGCAACTGGGTCGGATTCGACGCCGCGTTCTGCCGTGCGGTTGCCGCCGCAGTCTTCGGCGATGGCAACAAGGTGCAGTTCGTCAATCTGACCGGCGCCAATCGTTTTCCGGCTTTGGCCTCCGGCGAAATCGACCTCCTGTCGCGCAATACGACGTGGACCTTTTCGCGCGACGTCGATCTCGGGTTTACCTTTGTGGGCGTCAATTACTACGACGGCCAAGGCTTCATTGGTCGCAAATCGCTGGGTGTGAAGAGCGCCAAGGAATTGGACGGCGCGTCGGTGTGCATCCAAACCGGCACCACGACCGAACTGAACCTCGCCGACTTTTTCCGGGTCAACAACATCACGTTCGAGCCGGTGCCGATCGAGACCAACGAAGAAGCCCGGGTGGCCTACCTCGCCGACCGGTGTGACGTCTACACCACCGACGCGTCGGGCCTTGCAGCGACCAAAACCACCTTCGAGGACGCAAACGCGCACATGGTCTTCCCGGAGATCATTTCGAAGGAACCGCTCGGACCGCTGGTTCGCCAGGGCGACGATCAGTGGGCAGACGTCGCGCGCTGGACTCTGAATGTCCTGATCAACGCTGAAGAGTATGGCGTCACCCAGGCGAACGTCGCGCAGATGGCGGCGGGGAGCGACAATCCGGAGATCAACCGGATGCTGGGTTCCGAAGGCTCGCTAGGCGAAATGCTTGGCCTGCAAAAAGACTGGGCAGCCAGCGTAATCAAGGCTGTCGGTAACTATGGAGAGATCTTCGAGCGGTATCTCGGTACCAATACGGCTCTCGGGTTGGAGCGTGGTCAAAACGCGCTCTACACCAAGGGCGGGCTCCTCTACGCGCCGCCGATGCGCTAGGAGTGGTTTGCGCGTCGTCCGCTTGGCGGGCGACGCGCATCCCCACTATGTCCCCCATTACTCGCCGTCGTAGTCGATGACCGCGCGCCCGGACTCGGGTTTCAAGATTAGTCGCGCGTGGAGCGACGAGCGCGCGCGCAGTGCGCTCTTTCAGATATTGGTCGTTTTGGGCCTAGCCCTGCTGGTGGCGTTTGTCGTCGCCAATACCATGGCCAACCTGCAAGCCCGTGGGTTGCAGCCGGGGTTCGGCTTCCTCGACGACCCGGCGTTCTTCGAAATCAATCAAAAGCTGATCGACTATTCGTCGACCTCGACCTTCGGGCGGGCGATGGTGGTCGGCCTGCTCAACACCATTCTGGTCGCCGCCCTTGGCATCGTCACGGCGACGGTGATCGGGTTCCTCGCAGGCGTCCTCCGGTTGTCTAACAACTGGTTGGTCGTTCGCCTGATCACGGTCTATGTCGAATTCACTCGCAACACGCCGGTGCTTCTCCAGATCGTTTTCTGGTGGTCGATCCTCACGGGCTTGCCGAAGGTCGCGGACAGCCTTTCGATCGGCAGTTCGCTCTTCCTCAACAATCGGGGGGTGCGGATGCCGGCGCCGATCCTGGAGAGCGGTTTTGGCTGGGTCGTGGTCTTTTTTCTGCTCGGTATCGTCGCGGCGGTGATCGTCGGGCGGTGGGCCTATCGCCGGCAGATGGCGACCGGTCAGCCGTTTCCCACGTTCTGGGCCGGTCTGGGCCTCGTCGTTGTGCCGCCGATCCTTGTCTATTTCTTTCTCGGCCAGCCGTTGGATTGGGATGTTCCAGAGAAGACCCGGTTCAACTTCCGCGGCGGGTTTAACGTAACGCCCGAATTGGTGGCCCTGTGGTGGGCGCTTTCGACTTACACCGGGGCGTTTATTTCGGAAATCGTTCGCGCGGGCATCCTGTCGGTCAGCCAAGGGCAATCCGAGGCCGCGCACGCCTTGGGCCTGCGGCCAGGCCTGACCATGCGCAAGATTATCATTCCCCAGGCGCTGAGGGTGATCATCCCGCCGCTGACCAGCCAATACCTCAATCTCACCAAGAACTCGTCGCTGGCGATCGCGATCGGCTATCAGGATTTCGTGTCGATCGGCAACACGGTGCTGAACCAAAGCGGTCAGGCCATCGAGGTGGTCGGCCTGTGGATGGTGGTCTACCTCAGCCTCAGCTTGGGCACTTCGGCATTCATGAATTGGTACAATAGGCACATTGCGCTGGTGGAACGATGACGACACCGTCCTTCTTTCGGCAACCTGACGATATGTTGCCCGAACGCCCGCCGCCGGTGGCGATGTCCGGTGTCCTGGGGTGGATTCGGAACAATCTGTTCGCCAGCTGGATGGGATCCATCCTGACCTTGTTCAGCCTGTACGTGCTCTGGTTGATCATTCCGGCGCTGCTGGACTGGGCCTTCTTCGACGCCGATTTCGTCGGCACCGACCGCTTTGCCTGCACTGGAAGCGGCGCGTGTTGGGCATGGTTCGATCAGCGGATCGAACAGTTCCTCTACGGCTTCTATCCGCCCGAGCAGACGTGGCGGGTCAATCTTGCTCTCCTGCTGTTGGCGCCGGCGTTAGCACCGATCCTGTTTGACAAAATGCCGGGCGCGAAACGACTCCGTTGGTTTTCTCTGGCGTATCCGTTCGTTGCGACAATTCTGCTGAGCGGCGGATTTGGCCTGGAAGAAGTCCCCACCGCCAAGTTCGGCGGTTTCATGCTGAACGTTACGGTCGGCCTCGCCGGGATCGTTCTGTCGCTGCCGATCGGGATTGTCCTGGCCCTAGCCCGCCGCTCGAAAATGCCG
>CAYGKG010000133.1:0-7104 GCA_964350495.1 uncultured Alphaproteobacteria bacterium | reverse complement strand
CCCGGCGCCGGATCACCAGGTGTGAGTTTTCCGCTCGGTTGTGCTCACGCATGCCCCCGGGCCGGTAGCGGTTCGTCGGATTCAGATCCGAGACCGCGGCGCCATATGACGCCAGTTTGTCCGTGGTGATCGTTTCGAGGTGAACGCCCTGGTTCTTCAGAAGTCTGCGCAGAAGTTTCAACGCTGCGGCCTTGTTG
Source organism: uncultured Alphaproteobacteria bacterium (assembly GCA_964350495.1). GTDB lineage: Bacteria > Pseudomonadota > Alphaproteobacteria > SHVP01 > SHVP01 > CALJDF01. The sequence goes on along the minus strand of CAYGKG010000133.1, from coordinate 6,907 downwards.
CGACGTTTCTGGACCAGAAGATCGAGCACCTCGCGCTCATCGTCGACCGCGCGCCAGAGGTACATGCATCGACCGGAAATCTTCACGACCATCTCATCGAGATGCCAGCGGCCGGTTGGCGCTTCACGGCGCCGACGAAGGTTGGCGGCGATCAACGCCAAACTTGTTGACCCAGCAACGCACCGTCTCACGGCTGACCAGAATGCCGCGCTGCGCCATCAGTTCCCGTCATCGGAAATGCCGGCGCTCAGCAGTGTGGTCGATGGCTCAACAACCGAGCCGAAAACTCCCACCAGCCATTCCGACGGCGAGAGGGAGCGATGGCCAGGTTCCGGGATGTGAAGACATACCTCCACCACATCGTGGCCCGCAACGCCGCGATACAGCCTCTCTCTGTGCGGCGGTGTCTTAGTAGGCAGCCTTTTCCATCATCATGTCGTCTTCTGAGTTCTCGACGACCGCGGATTTGTTGGGACCCAATCCCGGAATGCTTTTTCGACCCGATGATCAAAATCGTCTTGCATTCTGCCCCGGCGGACGATGATGTGATGATGACTTAGCTGCGTCGAGGCGACACATGACTGGCATCACCGACTGGGGCGCGACGGAATTGTCACGCGCCATCCATGCAAGAGAGGTTTCCTGTGTGGAGGTAATGCATGCCTATCTGGATCGCATACACGCCCTGAATCCGACACTGAACGCGATTGTCCAACTGCGTGATGACGAAACATATCTGGCCGAGGCGGCGGCCTGCGATGCCGAGATGGCAGCCGGTGGCGCCAAGGGCTGGATGCACGGTATTCCCCAGGCCATCAAGGACACCACTCAGGTAGAGGGCCTGCCGACAACCCTCGGCAGCGTGCTGCTCAAAACGAATGTCGCAGCAAGCGACAGCATCACGGTCGAACGAGTTCGCGCCGCTGGTGCCATTGTCCTGGGCAAAACCAATGTCCCCGAACTCGGCCTCGGCTCTCACACATTCAACGCTGTCTATGGCGCGACTCCCAACGCCTATGACTCAAGCCGCAGCGCGGGGGGGAGTAGCGGCGGTGCGGCCGTGGCCTTGGCGCACCGACTGCTGCCCGTGGCGGACGGGAGTGATTTCATGGGTTCCCTGCGGAACCCCGCAGGTTGGAACAATGTATTCGGCATGCGCCCGAGCCAAGGCGTGGTGCCGTCCACGCCTGGACCTGATCTCTGGATAAGCCAGTTGGGCACGGAGGGGCCCATGGCCAGACGCGTCGACGACCTCATTGCCCTGTTTGGTACGCAGGCCGGCTACGATGCGCGCCAGCCCCTGAGCGTTGAAGTCAAACCGTGTGCACGCGACGAACCTTCCCTAGACGGGATTTGCGTTGGTTGGCTCGGCGATTTGGGAGGGCACCTCGCTCTGGAGACGGGCGTCCTTGATGCGTGTCTTGCGGGTCTTCAACGAATGGCCGACGGAGGCGCCAGCGTCGAAGAGATCAGCCTGGACTTGGACCTCGAGTCGATATGGAAAGCTTGGCTCGTTTGGCGTGGCGCGCTCCTGGGCCCGCGCGTTGCGGCCTTGTTGGCTCTTCCCGGCGCCCGGGACACACTCAAAGCTGAGGCCATTTGGGAGTACGACAGGTTCCTCGACATCACGCTTCCTGACTTTTTGAATGCTTCGGAGGTTCGCTCAAGCCTCTACAAACATCTCGCCAAGCTGCTTGAAAAGTATGATGTCCTCGCCCTCCCGGTCGCACAGGTATGGCCTTTTCCCATCGAACAGCACTGGCCGCAATCCATCGGCGACAGGCGGATGGACACCTATCATCGATGGATGGAAGTAACGATTTACGCCACGCTTGCAGGTCTTCCAGCCCTTAGCGTGCCGTCAGGGTTTGATGCGACCGGTCGTTGGCCGACGGGCATACAACTCATCGGTCGACCGCGGGGCGATCTCGCTCTTCTCGCTCTCGCCAGATGTTACGAGCCGCACATAAATGATTGGTTGAGCATGGCCTGCGCCCCATCAACTCCATGAGGCTTTTGGCCAAAATCCCCCGCAGGCGCGGCGGTACTGACAGGTTAACTTGGCATAGCGTACAGAGCCGTCCGCAGCTTCGCTGGTTCACGCGGCGATGGTGGCAACCTCCCACGCTTGGTCAGCTTGGTCAGCTTGGGCTCTCAGGCTCCGGAGAGTTGGTCGGGAGATCAGGTGGGGCTGGAGATTGAAGGCGTTGTAGACGGCTGCGTGGGTGGCGAGGAATCGTTGGGCCGAGCCCTGTGACTTGAACTTCTGCTGCTTTCGCTCGCGGCAGCGGATCACCAGGTGGAAATCTTCTAGTCGGTTGTTCTCGCGCATGCCGCCGGGCCGATGGCGGTTCGTCAGCCCCAGATCCCAGGCCGCGGATCCATACGATGCCAGCTTGTTTGTGGTAATCGTCTCGGGGTGAACACCTTGGATCTTCAGAAGTCTACGCAGAAGCTTCAACGCCGCATCCTTATTTCGACGCTTCTGGACCAGGACATCGAGCACCTCGCCCTCGTCGTCGACCGCGCGTCAGAGGTACATGCGTCGCCCGGCGATCTTCACCACCATCTCGTCGAGATGCCACCGGCCGGTTGGCGGATTCCTGCGCCGGCGGAGATTGGCCGCGATCAGCGGACCGAACTTGATGATCCAGCAGCGAACGGCCTCGCGGCTGACTGGGATGCCGCGCTGCAACATCAGCTCTTCGACGTCGCGGATGCTCAGAGTGAAGCGGAAATACAACCAGATGGCGTGCCGGATCGCGTCGGGCGGGAACCTGTGTCGCTTGAATGAGATCGGTCGCATCGTTGTCCCCTGGATCGGGCCCATTCCAGGCCCCAAAGCGGAGACATTTTAACGTTAGCCTGCCAGCACCGGTCAGAGATAGTCTCGATACCGCCCGTCGCGGAGAGATCCCATGACGAAGTTCGATTAACGCGGAGCCGGCATCAACCTGCGTCGATCAGGTCGTCCTCGAGCCGGCAGGCTTCGTCGATGATGAGTCCGTAGAGCCGCCGTGCAAATGAAGGATCAAGGCCGCGCGCCGCTGCATTTCGCGCGGCGCGCGCCTTCACTGCCTCGATCCGATCTGGAAGTACAGATGGGATGCATTCGGATCGCTTCACATCGGCAACCTGTCGAACCACCGCGAAGCGTTCGGCCAGAAGCCGCACGATTTCATCATCCAACTCGTCGATGCGCCGACGGAAAGGCGCGAGCGCTTCCATCATCCAACCTCCTCAGCCGAAAGCCTTGCCGAGCGTCGCCTCTGTGCAACGCCGCCTCACCGCGATCCTATAGACGCAGTGAAGCACATCAATACCCATGACCAAGGCCCGCCAGTCCTCGCCGCTCCCGGCGCCCACCATGTCGGCCGGTGCGCCCGGCACCGAAGTGGATCGTCCCTACTCGCCCGCGACGTCCAGTGCGCTAATCTCTCCCCCTAGTGGCGCATCGACGGCACGTGATCCGGATCTAGTTTGAGATCGATGAGGAGCGGTCGGGTCCGTTTCTCGATCGCCGCACAAGCGGCATCGAGATCGTCCTGGTTGCGAACCGAAAAACCCTGGCCGCCGAGCGCATCGGCGAGCGGCGCGAAATCCGGCCAATCGAAACAGGAAATGTCGGGACTCAGGTTTCTGTTTCTGAACTGAATATGTTCGGCGCCGTAGCTGCCGTCGTTGCACACAATCACAATCAAGTCGACGTTGTGCCGGACTGCAGTGTTGAATTCGGTAAGGCCGCCCAACATGAACCCGCCGTCGCCCGTTACCAGGAGTGTGGGCCGCCCGGGGGCGCCGAACGAGGCGCCGATGGCGTAGGGCATACCAAGGCCGATCGATCCGAAATGAACCGTGAAGAGCAGAGAGCGGGGGTCGGGGACGTCGAACACCTTCCACGCCTGCATGACATAACGGCCGACGTCGGTGGCGTAGATTCTGTCGGCAGGGATCGCGTCGTTCAGGCGCAGCAACGACTTGACGATGTCCACAGTGTTGGCGGTCGCTTTGTCGTCGAGATCGCGCGCGAAGGAATATTCTCGAAGCTGCGCCAAAATTTCCTTTGACCGAAACTTGGAGCCGGGGATCTCTGCCTCGTCGAGCCAGCGCACAAGTAGATCCGCCGTTAGGCCCGGGTCGCCGACGACGCCGACGGTTGGTTGAGCGTATTTGCCGATATCCTCCCGGTGGAGATTACACTGAACCACACGCTTGCCCTTCAGGAGCGATCCCGTCGCTGTCGTGTATTGGTTGAGACTTGCGCCGAAGGCGACGACGCAATCGCTTTTCATGATGAGATCGGTGGCAACTGGCGTGCTGAGCGTGCCGAACACGCCGAGGTCGAAGTCGTGCCCGCGAAACAGGCCTTTCGCCTTGAGGGTTGTGGCCAGCAGTGCGTCCGTGCGGTCGGCGAGCTTGATCAGCGCGTCTCTCTGTCCCGCCTCGATTGCGCCGCGGCCCGCAAGAATGACGGGCATCTTGGCAGCAGCCAGGATGCCCACCGCGTCGTCCAGATCGCGGCTTTCTGGGACCACGGCCCGGTTGTCGAACAGGCGGGTATCGACCGCTTCGTAGTCGACGTCCTGCCACATGAAGTCGGCCGGGACGTTCAGCGCAATGGGCCGCCGTTCGGCATGGGCCCGTCGAACGGCCGTTCTCATATCTTCAAACACCGTCTGCGGTGCGCGCACCTGCTCGAAGCCCGCGCCGGTCGCCACGATGAGCTCGCGCTGCGGCACATTTTGCAGGCTGTGCTTTTCGGCCGCGGCGGTGTCGCCGCAGACCAGTAGCATCGGCACCTGGGCCCTCACGCCCTCGATGAGCCCGCCAAGGGTGTTGGCCACGCCGGGACCATGGGTCACAGTCACGACGCCTAATTTGCCCGATACCACCGCATACCCGATGGCCATCACCGTGGCTCCGGCCTCGTTTGCCGAGGACACATAGGTCCCGCCGAGGTCGTCGACGTAGCTTTGGACAAAGAACAGGTTGCCGTCGCCGATCAACCCAAACATCGTATCGACGCCGTTGTCGAAAAGCGCCTTTGCCAAGGCGGCATGAAGCTTCATCGATACGCCCCGCTCATTTGCCATTGCTTCTCACTCCATGATTCCCGCTTGTTGAGGCCGACGAGCCGACCCATGTGGCGCGGCCACCTGCCGCTTAGACCAACATCTAGGGATGATGCCCGCTCGCGATGATCGATTGCAACAACGCGCAGCGTTTGTGGAGGTGCACAATATGTCCCAATTGCGCGCTCCTGGACGATCCTTGTGAGAGGGTGGCCCGGGGTTGTCACGCGCACCGCATGTTGAGGCGCAACCGAATCACGTCAGTCCACAGGGTCGCGGGCAGGTACGAGGGCAGGGGCAGCGAGCGTTTCAAAATTTCCGTCTGACTTCGGCGCGGATGCCACGAAGATCGTCGGTATTGGAACGGAGTCCGTACATCGCATCGAAGCGCATCAGCCAAGCCTTGTTAAGGTTTTGCTGGTAGCGCACGCTGATCGCATATTCATCGCCAATAATGGTGTCGGAGGCGCCACCGAACGGTTGTACGGTAGCAACCTCGACGACGACCTGGCGGCTGAGGTCGAAAAGATAAGAAACGCCCAGTGCGCCGCCCCAGGCATCTTGTGCCGTATCTGTGAGCCTCGGAAAGCCGGTCAGGGCGTCTGTCTCGAAATTGATGCCGGTGTTCTTGAGTAAGCCGTCGTTGGCGCGAGCTAACGGCTGCGGTCGGTCGAGCCCGACAAAGAAGTTGCCATATGGCACCAGCGTCGAGGGTTTGCTTGTGATCAGCGAGTTCTCCAGCAACAGGGCCAATCCGTCCGCGGTTTGCTTGACGCCTCGGTCTGGATTCTGACCAGCGTTGGCGAACAGGCGGACGCTGTTGGACAGCCAACCGCCGTAACGCTTTGTCCACCCCGTGACAAAGCTGTGATAGCTAAACCCGCCGACCTCGCGCGTGTCGTCAAGGTAACCGTATCCGAGCTCGAGATGTCCCTGACGAACGTCGGCGAAAAGTGCAGCGCCGTAGACGTCCGCGGCGTGCTCGTCGAGGGTGCCGTCGGTCTTTCGGATAGCGGTCGTTTCTACGTCTGAGAAACCTGCGAAGACGGAGATGTCGAAATTGGAGATGTCGAAGCGCGGCGAATTGCGCGCCGGAATTGCAACGGCAAGGCCGACGAATGCGTCTTCCACCCAGATACCGCTTTGGTAGAACAACGGTAGCAATCCGAAACTGAAGGGCAGGTCGTAAGTCGCATAACTGTCCGTTAGGCCGGACTGTATTGCCCCCGCATCCCCTTCAAAGAAAGCCGTCTCGATCGCGCCGTCGAGAATAAGTTCGCCGCCGTTGGCATCGTCGCCGAAAAACTCGTCGCGCGTAAACCGGGCGACATTGTCGAGCGGTCTGACGAAAACATGCAGGCGCTCCGTCGCGGTCAACCGGAGATCGAAATCGAGATTGAGGCGCGCGGCCGCTAATCCTTTCTCGGTCGCGGCGTTGTCGTTGAAGGCAACGGCAGTACGCAGGTCCCCGTAGAGAAGGAACTGCGGACGGAGCAAGTTCTTGCGCCCGATGATATCGTAGCCGGCGCCGATCGGCCCCTCGCTATATAGAGGGTAGCCTAGCTCGATTGCGGGTCGGGGCGTCTCGATAGAACGCTTGCCGCCGTAGATATCGATCTGCGCCGCAGCGTCGTAGGCACCACGCGGGTAGACAGGGTCGCGTCGAAAGAGCGAGCGGTCGAAAGCCTCGCGACGGGTCCCCTCGTCGATATGGGGTTCCTCTTTTTCGTGGTCGCCGCTTTCCGCTTGGTCCACGATCGCTGGCGGAGCGCGTCGCGGCACTTGGGCGTTGGCAGCGGACATTATGCCCAGCGCGACGGCCGCGATGGCAACGG
>CAYGKG010000132.1:0-7224 GCA_964350495.1 uncultured Alphaproteobacteria bacterium | reverse complement strand
ACCCCCCCCCTTTGCGAGGGGGAGGCATCAAGTTTCACGACCACAGCACCATGTCGCCGCCGGGCAGGCGGCCGACGAAGGAACCGATTTGCAGGCGGTCGCCGCCGCCGGGGACGCCGGCGCTGACCTCGTGCGGGTTGCGGCTGTTGAACAACACGACATCGCCGGTGACGGGGGCGTAGTCGATCGATTCGGAATCCGCGACATGGCCGTCGTCGAGGCCATAGCTCATCGGCGGCTCCTTGCCCGGCTCGACCGCGACGTCCCAGGGCCGATTGTGCACCGTGGTCACGCCCCCCGCACCCGGCGATTCGACGAACAGGTTCCAGCCGAGCTGGCCGTCGATCCCGGAAATCGCGTAATCGGGGGTGTTGGTCGGCGCCCAGTCGACGTGGCGGCCGATGCCGTTCGAGGCCAGTCGGATGATACCGGCGAAGAGTTGGCCGTAGCCCGGCTCCTCCGCAATGCGGGCATCGTGGCCCGACACGTCACGCAGGGTTTGCATGAAGCGGTCGAGCGGATTCCAGGTGCGGGCGATGACTTTGTTCCAGTCCGCCCAGGCCTGTTTGACCGCGACGAAGTAAGCGTCGCGCTTGTGACCCCAACGGTACTCGACCTGGGCGGTGCCGATATAGCCGACGCGCGGTTTGACCGAGTAGTAGCGCATGATTTCCTGGTCGATGCCCCAGCGCACCGCCGCGGCGAAGTCGGCGCACTCGGCCGTCGTCGCGAAGCCCTTGATGCGGATAGCCGGGATCTCGTTATCGAACAGGGCGCGCAGGCTCTCGGCCGTCAGCGGTGCCTCTTCGCGGTGTTGCCAGGTGACGCGTTGGTCCATCGCGGTTGCCTTCTCTCCATTTTAGTCGCTGGTCATCGCGCCATCATGCCGCGCGCAGCGGCACGGCACCACGGGCAAGCGGCGAAATCTTTTTCTGCCAAACGAAGCCAAAAAATCCTTTCGAATCAACGCCGCGACGGTCGCGGACAACGAACGAAGCCAAATTTCCCCATGACCGCAACGGGATACCGTAAACCGCCTCACAAGACGCGGCGAATCCCTGCCGCGGCCGGACGGCGTTCGACGGTCGTCGCGGTCGCCGACGGGGGCCCACTACCGGGCGCGCCGTCGATCTGACGGTCGTCGACGGCGGACGACACGGCGGCCCCCGACGGTTCGGGCACATCGACACCGCCGTCCGATCGTTCGATCGATGGGCCACCGGCATCGAGAATGGTGCCCACCTCGATGCAGGCGGTGCCGTCGACATGGGCGCGGCGCGCGGCCTGAAGTTCCTTGAGCAGGCGAATCCCATCGCGCGCCTCACGCGTGAGGTGACGCTCGTAGCGCACGAGCTGCGTCAGTTTGTAGGCGCTGTGGGGCGTCAAGAATAGCTCGGACAACGCCGATGCCGCCGGATCGTCGGTTTGGTCCGCGCAGACGACAATCGTGTCGGTGATGCGACCGATGGTCTGGGTCTCCGCCCGCGTCGAACGGAAGCCGCGCCACATCGCCAGCGCGACGCGCGCGCACAAGAACTGCTCCGGTGCCGTGACGGCGCCGAAGGTCCGCACGAGTTGGCCGCGAACCTGCTCGAACAGCACAGCGTCTTCGCCTTGGAGGATCGGCATTTTGGCGCGCCAGCCATGCTTGACCGCGTTGTACCGGGTGCGCCGCTTGGCCGCCTCGGTGCGCGGGCCGGTGCTGCGCTTTGCGTTGGCGCGGTTGGCCTCAATCTTCGCAATTGACGTAGTCATGATACGATACTCCCTAGTTCTGCGATAGAAATACGCATTTATTATACGACGCACCGCAGAATAACGCAATTCACGTATGCATGCATCATGCGGGCTATCGAGCGCCGCGCCAGGCAGGGTAGAAGTCTTTCAACCGAAAAACGCCGCAACAGGAGTGCCGCCATGCCCCACAACCTCAAGACCCACCCGCTCCACCTTGGCCTGGGCGCCAGCGCGGTGGTGCAGCCCGATTTCACCGGCGGCATGAATTGGTATGAGGGCTACGGCGCGCGCCACGGCGGCGACGGGGCCGAGGGGCGGCTAGTGGCGATTCATACCTTCACCGAACCTTGGAACATGTGGGAGATGCACCCCGTGGGGAGCGAGGTTGTGGTGTGTCTCGCCGGCGCCATCACGCTGCACCAGGAAGCCACGGACGGGACGGTGACGCAGGTCACGCTGGGACCCCATGAGTACGCGATCAATGCGCCCGGTATTTGGCACACCGCCGATATCGACGGCGAAGCGACGGCACTGTTCATCACCGCAGGCGAAGGAACGCAGCACCGGGCGCGGTAGCGGCCCTCACCCGACGCGCTACGCGCGCCACCCTCTTCCAGAGGGAGAGGGAAGGTGGGCCGGCCACGACTGAAACGAGATGCCGCCAAGACCCCCCTTGCGGGAGAAGGTGGCGTGCGCGGCGCGCGCGCCGGGTGAGGGCCCTCGTCCTTCGGGACGCCGCCGGCGGCGGCTCCTCAGGATGAGCATCGACATCGACTCATGAGGCCCTGCGACTCGCCGCGCGTGGAGCGTCGGCCCTTCGACTCGGCAGGCTTCGCCTTCCGGCTCAGGATGCCGTTGGTGTTGGCGGCGTGTGGTCTTGCGCGTTAGCGCGCGCCGGACGGGAGGCCGAGCGCGAGGCGGCCGTAGGGGGGCATGTTGAGATCCCAGTTGACGCCGAACTGGGTGGCCATCGCGTGTAGGTCGCGGAAGGCGCGTTGCACCGGGTTCGAATCGAACAGGCCCTGCGCGCCCATCATGGTGACGAGGCGTTCGCAGGATTGGCGGCACAGTTTCATGATGTAGGCGCGGTTGCGCATGGCGACGGCGCGTTCTTCCTCGGTGAAGGGCTCGAGCGCTTTGCCACGCGCGTTCAGCATGACGTACATGTTTTCGGCGAGTGCCGCCGCGGCGGCGAGTTCGGCGGCCGATTCCGAGACCCGCATTTGCACCGCGGCATTGTCGGCGACCTTGTTGCCGAAGATCGCCCCGATGCGTTCGCGGGTGATCCCGGTGTAGTCGGCGAAAGCGGCCTCGGCGGTGCCGAGGATCGGGCCCAGCAGGCTGGAGCCCGAGAACGGGCGGAATTCGGTTTGGTAGATGTAGTGCGCGTTGGCCGCGCTGCCGGGCGGCATCGCGCCGGTGAAGCGCGACAGCGGCAACGCGCGGTGTTCGGGCACGAAGGCGTCATTGAGGACAATGTCCTTGGTGCCGGTGCCCTTCATCCCGGCGACGTGCCAGACATCGTCGATCGAGAAATCGGACCGCGGGAACAGAAACTGGCTGGCTTCCTTGTCGCCCTCCTTGCGGCCGGCAACCATGCCCCATTGCGCGTGGTCGACGCCTGAAGCAAAGCCCCAGGCACCGGAGAGCTTGTAGCCGCCCGGCACCTTGGTGACGGTGCCGGTCTTTTGCACCGAGCCGGTGGAGATCAGCACGTCGGGGCCGTCGGCCCAAACCTCGTCCTGCGCTTCCTTGGGGAAGCGGCCGACATAGCAGGTATGGGCGCCGACAACAGCGGCAATCCACGCGGTCGAGGGACAGCCGTGGGCGATGGCACGGCCGATCCGGAAGTGGGTGCCCCAATCGAGTTCGTAGCCGCCGTAGCGCTTGGGTTGGTAGTACTTGAGCAGCCCTTGGTCGTGGAGCAGCGCCATTGTCGCCTCGGGCACACGGCGCAGCGATTCGGTTTCGGACGCGCGCTCACGCAGCAAGGGCACCAAAGCCTCGGCGCGGCGGATTAATTCTTCGGCGGTAGGCGTCTTAGTGCCCGACTCGGTGGCGACATTCACGGGGCGCGTCTCCTGACGACGAGGGGTTGTGGGCAGACGATAACCCAGACGACGGCCCGGCGGCGCGAGTCTTCCGCGATCCCGTTCATTCTGCGGGACACGGCGCCGGCCTATCCGACGAATCACCACCTTTACGGGTATTACACTGCGGCAGCGGCGCCGCCCCCACCATTCTGACGGGGCCAAAATCCTATATTTCTTAACCTTTTATTAACCAAAACTTTTCGCTCAAATTTTATCGAACTGCTCGTAAGGGTTGTGTCCGGTGTCCGAGTCGGTCTAGATTTTCATCCGTCACAGTGAAGGGCATGTGGGCGTGATCAAGCGGGCGTTGTTTTTGGGATTGTCGGGCGGGGTGGCGCTGAGCGCCGCCGCGTATGCTGGCGACTCCGGCGAGTTCATCTTGACCGGCACCGTGGCCCAGCTCCTTGACATCCAGGTGAGCCCGACCGCCTCGGCCAGCGGCCTCGACCTCTCGACGCAGCAAAGCGCGCTGAAGGTCGCCGACGTCGTGACGGTATCCAACACGCCCGGCGGCTACGTCGTTACCGTGACCTCGGCCAATGTCGGGACGGGCAATTGCGCCCTGCCCTGTTTCTATTCGGAGACGGTCGAGGACAGCCTCGACTACACGCTGGCCGAAGGCGCCACCGCGCTGTCGTTTACCGCCGAAACCGCGACGTTCGTCGAGAGTGCGGAGCGCACCGCGGCAGGCGGCGACACCTATGAGGTGAACCTGTCCTACGACGGATCGACCTCCAATCTGGCCACCGCCGCCGATTACAGCGAGACGCTGACCTTCACCATCGCGCTGAACTAAGCGCCCCCGACGAACAACCCGCCAAAACAAAACCCCTCCACAAGGGAGGGGTTCAGTTGGCGTGGGTGCGGGGCGGCGCCCACGCCACGGATTGCCGCCGGGTTCGGGGCGGCAACCCGTCGAGATCGTTCGCCTAGGCTGCTTTTTGCAGCGGGGCGTCGTTAGCGAGATTGCGTTGGACCGGCACTTCGCGGCGCGGTTCCGGACCGGACCGATAACCGAGCTTACGGCGTTCGCTGACTTCCAGCGTCGCCACCAGCAACCCGAATACGGCGAAAGCCGACAGAACCAATCCCATGAAAGCCATTTCAATTCCGCTCATCGCGCCTCTCCTTTGTCATCGTGTGACCGAAGCATCGCGCACCGGGCCGGGCGGTTGGTTGACATAGGTCAAGCTTCTCTGCGGCAGGGTGTCGCAGGGGCCGCAATGGACGACTTCGGCGCAAGCGGGCGCATCGTTGAAGGTGCGACGAGAACGGTTGAAAAGGCCGCGATCTGGAACGCCCTAAAGGCTATTCCCCACGGTATGGCCTTCTTGGGTGGCGACCATTTGGTTGCGGGGCATGTAGGCGTCGCCGATGACGTGGACGGCGATGCCGGCGGCCTCCAGGGGAGCCAGTAGGTCGAGGTCGGGCATGCGCGGGGTGGCGTAGGTGAAGAGCGACACGTCGGCGATTTCGCCTTCGTCACCGTTGATGACGTTGCGGTAGACGAAGACGCCGTCCTCGAAGCGTTCGTTGGGCGAGGGTTCGCACAGCGGGACGACCTGGATGCGGGCCTCGTTGAGGCGGCGATGGATGCTTTGCTGGCGCACCACCGGTTCGTCGCGCGCCACCACCTCGCGTGGGGTGACGATGACGACCTTGTCGAACAACGTCGCGAGGAGTTCCGCCGATGAATAGGTGCCGTCCAGACTGTCCTCGTCGAAGATGACGGCCGTGCCGGGTTGTTTGCCGGGATGGGCGAGGAGTTCTTCGACGATCGCGCGCAGATCGAGGATGAAGCCTTCTTCTTTAAGGCCCAGCGGCAGGCTGGCGGGCCAGGTCATGGTCGAGCCGGTGGCGAGCACCACGGCATCGGGTTTGGCGGCGATCAGCTCATCGGCGCCCACGCGCCAACCAAGCTGGTAGTTGACGCCGGCCTTCTTGCCGGCGACCTGTTGGTAATCGTAGATCGAGCTCAGCGGATCGCAGGTCGGGATGAGCGCGTTGAGACGGATTTTGCCGCCCAGTTCGGAACCAGCGCTGTAGAGCGTGACGTCGTGGCCGCGCGCGGCGGCAACCCAGGCGGCCTCGAGCCCGGCGACGCCGCCGCCGACGACGACGACTCTCTTCTTGGTTGGGGCGGGCTGCGGCCACCAATCGACCTCTTCTTCGAAGCCGACGCGCGGGTTGTTGTCGCATTGCAGCGGTAGTTCTTGGTTGATGACGCCCCAGCAGTTGTTGCAAGAGACGCATTTGCGAATGTCGTTGTCGCGGTTCTGCGCGGCCTTCAGGCCCCAGGCCGGATCGGTGACCAGCGTGCGGCCCAGCATGACGAGCTCGCCGATGCCGTCGCGCAGCAGGGATTCGCCCTGGATCGGTTCGAGAATACGACCGACCGCGCCGGTGGGAATGCCGTCCGAGGCGTCGTGCAGGCGCTTGATGAGATCGAAGAAGGTGCCGCGCGAAAAGTGCATATCGGGCAAGTGCATTTCGAGCGAGCGGTGATGCGCCCCTTGGACCCAATTCAAGAAGTCGACTTGCCGTTTGGCGGCGAAGTAGCGCGTCAGGCGTTCGGCCTCGTCAGGATCGATGCCGCCTTCGACATAGTCGTCGCCCGGCAGGCGCAGGCCGATGATGAAGTCGGCACCGCATTCGGCGCGCATCGCCTCGATGGTCTCTTGGACCAGGCGGGCGCGGTTTTCCAGCGTGCCGCCGTAGGCATCCTCGCGGATATTGGAATGGGGCGACAGGAACTGGTGAAAGATGTGGCCATGGCCGGCCGAAATCTCGACTCCGGAAAAGCCCGCGGTCTTGAGTTTGCGTGCCGACAGCGCGAAGTCGTCGACCATCGTGCGGATTTCATCGCCCGAGAGGGCGTGCGGCACGGTCCACGAAAGATCGTCGGCGAGCGCGGACGGTCCGAACGCCTGGCGCCGCCGGCCACCGGGTTTGTGCAAGCCCCGTCCGGGGTCTTGGATTTGGGTCAACAGGTGGCTGTCGTGGGCGTTGACCGCGTCGGCCCAGCGTTTGAGCCCGTCGAGATTGTCCTGGTCCCACACCCGCACCCGGGTATCGGATGCCTGCCCGCGGCGCACCGCCAGCGGTTCGGCCACGATCATCGCGGCGCCGCCTTCGGCGCGGTTGGCGTGATAGCGAATCAGATGGTCGGTGACCTCGCCGTTCTTGGCGTAGCGGGTCGACATCGCGGCATGGACGATGCGGTTCTTGAGCCGCTTACCGGCGAGTTCGATGGGCGACAACAGGCGCGGATATTCCGGCGCATCGGTGTCGATTGGGCGGGCGGTCTGCTGCATGGGGGCGCAGATTAGGGGATTGGACGCGCTTGTGCGAGGGGTACCGCGGCAGCGGCCGATCTAATCGGCGCGACCACGAC
>CAYGKG010000131.1:0-7283 GCA_964350495.1 uncultured Alphaproteobacteria bacterium | reverse complement strand
GCGATTTTGGTTCCTTCGATGGGGGCGCAGCGGTTGAGCACGCGTCCTCGGGCAACATGAAGCAGACCTGGGTCAGCAACCGCCGGCAGCGCGATTGGTTCGACCCCGAGCAGGCCGAGGGCGAGTCATTTCTGCGCCACTGCACCCAAGTGAAGAATATTTGGGTCCCCTACGGGGAGTAGCGCCGCATGGCAGCTTCTTTTCCTCAAGAAGTGATCCGCCGGAAACGCGACGGCCACGTCCTCACCCGCGAAGAAATCGGCTTTATGGTTGCGGGACTAACCGACAACACGTTGTCCGAAGGTCAGGCCGCTGCCTTCGCGATGGCCGTGTTCTTCCGGGGCATGACGATGGACGAACGCATCGCACTGACCCTGGCGATGCGGGATTCGGGCACCGTTGTCGATTGGTCGGGCTTCGATCTGCCGGGCCCGGCGCTCGACAAGCACTCGACGGGCGGGGTCGGCGATAAAGTGAGTCTGATTCTTGGGCCGGTCATCGCCGCGTGCGGCGGCGCGGTGCCCATGATCTCCGGTCGCGGCCTCGGCCACACCGGCGGCACCCTGGACAAGCTCGACTCCATTCCAGGCTATACCACGCAGCCCGATTTGCGGCTGTTCAAGCATGTCGTCGCTAAAGCCGGATGCGCCATCATCGGACAAACGGCGGACCTTGCGCCGGCTGACGGACGGCTTTACGCCATTCGCGATGTGACCGCGACCGTCGAGTCGATCCCGCTGATCACGGCGTCAATTCTGTCGAAGAAACTGGCGGCGGGTCTGGACGGCCTGGTAATGGACGTCAAAACCGGCAACGGGGCGTTCGCCGCCGATCCAAGCATGGCGCACGAGCTTGCCAAAAGCATCGTCGACGTCGCCAACGGCGCAGGGTTGCCGTGTGTCGCCTTGGTCACGGGAATGGATCAAGTCCTTGGCCGGACCGCAGGCAACGCGCTGGAAGTCCGCGAAGCGGTCGATCATTTGACGGGTCGCGCAATCGATCCGCGCCTGCACGAGGTCACGATGGCGTTATGTGCCGAGTTGCTGGTCATCGGCGGTCTCGCCGGCGACGCCGCGGCCGCGCGGGATAAGGCCGAGGATGCGCTTCGCTCCGGCCGGGCAGCCGAACGATTTGCCCAAATGTGTGCCGGCCTCGGTGGGCCGGGCGACATTCTGGAGGCCCCGGAGCGTTATCTTCCCGCTGCCGCCATACAGTACGCCGTGGTGCCGGAAGCACCCGGCACCGTCACCGCCATGGATACCCGGAGCCTCGGCCTCGCGGTGATGGCGCTAGGCGGCGGTCGCCGCCGGGCCGACGACCGCATCGACTACGCGGTGGGACTGGACCGGATGGCCGCGGTCGGCGAAACGGTCGATCAGGATCGCCCGCTTTGCATAGTCCACGCCGCCAGCGAGGACGACGCGATGAATGTCGCGACATTGATTCGTGAGGCCGTGACACTCGGCCCGCGCCCAGCCGCCGCAGGCCCCATTGTCCGCGAGCGAATCGCGCCTTGATCCCTAAGGTCGAACTCCATGTCCACTTGGAGGGGACAACGCCGCCACACCTCGTGCGCACCTTGGCGAGGCGCAACGGCGTGACCTTGCCGGCCAATTTGTTTCACGACGACGGCGCCTTTCATTGGCGCGACTTCGGTCATTTCCTTGAGGTCTACGACGCGGCGTCGAGTGTCATCAAGACGCCACAGGACTACCGCGACGTGACTTACGGGTATCTCGCCTCATGCGCCGCCGAGGGCGCCGTTTACGTGGAAGTCATGTCTTCGCCCAACCACGCCGCCGCAGCCGGGATGAGTTACCGCGACCATCTCGACGGTATCGTTGCGGGCATTAGCGATGCAGCAGCCGACCACGGCATCG
Organism: uncultured Alphaproteobacteria bacterium; assembly: GCA_964350495.1. Taxonomy (GTDB): domain Bacteria; phylum Pseudomonadota; class Alphaproteobacteria; order SHVP01; family SHVP01; genus CALJDF01. Next base: position 5,403 of record CAYGKG010000131.1, on the reverse strand, counting down.
TGGGACGATTGATCGTCACTTGCGTTCGCCACTTCGGTACGGAACAAGCGATGAAAGTCGCCCGGCAGGTGGCCGCCCATCCCCACCCGTTCGTTGTCGGGTTTGGCATGGGCGGCGACGAAGCAAATTGGCCACCGGGTCAATTCGCCGATGCGTTCAATTACGTCGCCGCGAGCGGTTTGGCCTGCACGGTGCACGCCGGCGAATGGTCCGGCCCTGCAGGCATCCGCGAGGCCATCGCCACCCTGCCTGTCGCGCGGCTGGGCCACGGCGTGCGCGCCATCGAAGATCCAGGCCTTATCGAGGAGATCGTGGCGCGGGGGATCGCGCTCGAGGTCTGTCCCGGCAGCAATGTCGCGACCGGCCTGTATCCATCGCTCGCCGAGCATCCGTTGCGCCGTCTGATCGACGCCGGCGTCAGCGTTTCCATCAATTCCGACGATCCACCCTATTTTGCGACCTCGATCGGTCACGAGTACGACAACGCCGCTTCGGCAATCGGTCTGTCGTCGACAGCGTTACGCCGGATTAGCCAGGCCGCGATGACAGCCTCCTTTGCCGACCCTGAGACGAAGGCTCGGCTACTGGCCGCGATCGCACGCGATTAGAAGCGCCAGGGATATGGAACCGATGACACACCGCGTCCGGGTCAAGATTTGCTGCATCCTGAGCGTCGAGGAAGCCGCCTTGGCGGTGCGCCACGGCGCTGATGCCCTGGGCCTCGTGTCGCACATGCCGAGCGGACCGGGCGTCATAGAGGAAGAATTGATTCGCGAGATCGCGCAGCGCGTCCCGCCACCGGTTGGCACTTTCCTTTTGACCAGCCACCGGGACACCGACGCAATCATCGATCAGCAACGCCGTTGTCGGACCAACACCCTTCAACTGGTCGACGCACTACCGGCCGGAAGTCACGCCCGCTTGCGAAAGTCGCTCCCGGGCGTCTCGATTGTCCAGGTCATTCACGTCCGCGACGAGGGCGCTATCGACGAAGCGCTCTCCATCCAAGACGATGTCGATGCCCTCTTGCTGGATTCCGGCAACCCCGACCTAACGGTCAAGGAACTTGGCGGCACTGGCCGGACACACAATTGGGACGTCTCGCGCAGGCTTATCGGTGCCGTCTCGCGCCCGGTCTTCCTTGCGGGCGGCTTGCGCCCCGATAACGTTGCGCGCGCCGTCGCCACGGTCCGTCCGTTCGGATTGGACCTGTGTACGGGGGTCCGATCCGACGGCACCTTGGACGCGGATAAGCTGGCGACGTTCATGGGGGCCGTTCATGCAGTAGCCTGACCTCAACTGCTTCTGCGCCGAAGACAGCTCGCATCCCAACACCCCATAATATATGTATATTTTACAGATAGTTGTGGCGTATGGTTAAGGATTAAAATTAGCCTTGCTGCCCCTCAGTCCTGGCTCAAACAGCCGGGTCGCTCGCCAAGTAGGCATCCATGATCTCCGATGCGGTGGTGCGCCAGACACCTTCATGGCCGCAGATGTAGCTGAGTGCGTCGTCCAACGCGCCGATCCGGTGGGGCACGCCGATCAGGAAGGGGTGGAGCGCGATACACATTACCCGCCCCGACGTCGCGCCCTCGCGGTACAGAACGTCGAACTGGCGTTTGATCATGGTGGCAAACTCGTCGGCGGTCCGATTGGCGCGGAGAAATGCCGGCAAGTCGTTCATTTCCGAGGAGTATGGGACGTTGACCAAACGAAGCCCGCCAACATCCATGAGATAGGGTTGATCGTCGTTGACGAAGTCGCAGTAGTATTCACAGCCAGCGTCGATCAGTAGATCCGGCGTATCCCAGGTCATGCGCACACCCGGACTAAGCCAACCGCGCGGACGCCTCCCGGTCGCCCGTTCGATGCGATCGAACGTTGCCAAGATCGACCGCCGCCGTTCGTCGGGGTCCATCCCATCGATCATGCGGGCGTTCGTTTCGCCGTGCCCCATGAACTCCCAATCGAGCCGCTGGGCCTCTTCGACAACCGCAGGATAGGCGTCGCAAACATCGGCGTTCAGCGCGACGGTGGCGCGAACCCCGTGCTTGGCGAGAACCTCCATCACCCGAAACACCCCCACCCTGCCCCCATAGTCGCGCTGCGACCACGACAGGACATCGGGGTTGATCCCTATGCCAAAGGGAACCGCTTCGTTGAACGGGAAGAATTCGACGTTCGGCGCCACCCACAGGGCAACGCGGGCATCGTTCGGCCAACGAATGGCTGGTCGTTTGATGACTGGCACATATCGAAACGGGCCGGTTCGGCTGGGTTCCATCGGGTTCTCCGGAATAGTTGCACGCTAAGAGAAACCGCCAAATCGGCAAACGCAAGCTCACTGGCCGGTCGACGCGCGGCTTGACATCGCCTTATTTCACGCAAGATGCTCAAAGTTGGCACGACATCTGTATGGTTGCTGCGAGGAGGCGACGACTTTGATTCTTCGGCGCGAAATATTTGCACTGTGTGCAGTGGCATCGTTGCTGATGCCGCCGACGGCCGCACACGCGCAAGATGCCCTCAGAATCACCGGTTTCGTCGAGGGCACGACATCGGTCTCCATTCAGAACAACACCACCTTCATCGACTGGGACTACGACCAGCCGCTTGAGAACGCCCTGCTCGCCATTCTCGACGTGTTCACCAATGCCGCCGCGGGGTATGAGTTCTTCTTGGTCAATCTCGACGTAACCGAAGAGCAGGCCTTTGAGTTCGACCTGCTTTACGGTGGACAAGTCCTCGCTTTCCAAGGGAAGTCAGCGATGCTGAGCCGGGTCACTTCTGTGCAGGGGTCGCAGACCCAGGGTCCACGGGCCCTTCAAATCAAGGCGCCGCCGAAAAGCGGCACCAGCCAGCAAGCGACGGTATCGCTCCAGCTCCTAGTTCGCGCACCCTAGACAGACACACGATCTAGACGCGAATTCCACCATCCCCCTATTGACGATCCTAAACACGCAAAGTGTTCCATTTCGGGGCAGGCGGCGCGCCGTTTTGAAACGACGGCGGGGGTGCCTCGTTTTCGAACAGCGCGACTTTGGGTCAAAGACCCAAGAAAACTAGCTAAAAATTGAGGAAACCCTGTTTCGAATTTGCAGAACGTGGCTGGCACGGGGCTTGCGATAATAGGGATAACGCCGCCGGCTCGAATCAGGTGGTCTGAGAGAACAAACCGCAAGTCTAACCGTGTTTACACAACTACAGGTATCGACATGAACACTTCAAACATTCAGTTCTCGAAAAAGATCGCCGCTGGCCTGGTTGCTGCAAGCCTCGTCGCCGCCGTGCCGGCCGCAATGGCTGCAACCTCCGCGCAACTCACGCTGACCGGAACGGTTCAGCAGATTCTCGCGATCACCGTAACCCCGACTGCGTCGGCCACCGGGCTGGACCTCACCGGCACCGTCACCGCCTTGAAGGTCGCCACCGTGGTTGCCCAAGCGAATAACCCCACCGGCTATACGGTATCGGTTGCATCGCTCAATCAAGGGGCCTCGGACTGCGGCGCCGCCAACGGGCCTTGCTTCCATAGCCCGACCGCCACGACCAACGACGATTTGTCGTTCAGCCTGCTTCGCAACGCCGTTGCGGTGAGCTTCACGGGCGCCTCGGGTCAGTTCATTTCGACCGCCGTCCGTTCGGCCGTCGGTGGCGATTCCTACGACGCAAAGATCACCTATGACGGGACGTCAGCGAACTTGGATCAAGCAACCGACTACACCGAAACGCTGACCTTCTCCATCACTGCGCCGTAACCGCTTCCGTTATCGCGCGCAGGTACGCTAAAGTGCCTGTATGATTGAGAAATACACGGTTACTGGGTCCGGAAGCGATCGCTTCCGGACCCTTCGCGTTTTGTCCCGGTATGTCCGTGCCCTTGGCATTGGGTTCGTTGCCCTGCTGTTGGCGGGTATCGTTTCGATAGAGCCGTCGCAGGCGTACCGGGTCGTCCCTCTCACCATCGACCTTGAGCCCTCCGGGCGCGGTTCGCAGGGCCAGTTCCGGGTCATCAACGACACGCCGAGCCCGGTGGCTCTGCAAGTCACCATCCAGAAGCGGGAGACCGCGCCGGACGGCAGCGATGTTCTGACGCCGACCGATGACGGACAGTTCGTCCTGTTCCCGCCGCAGATGGTCCTGCGACCCGGCCAAAGTCAGGCGGTTCGCGTTCAGTGGCGCGGCGATGCGGCACCCACGAGAGAGTTGGCGTTTCGCATCATTACCGAACAATTGCCGATCAACCTGCAGCGGGAGCGTCAGGGCGGCGCCCAAGTCACGCTGCTATTGCGCTACGAGGGTACGCTCTACGTTTCGCCGCCAAACGCGGCGCCCAATATCGCCGTCGAAGGCGCCGAGCCCTCAACCAACGATGCCGGCGAACAGCGCTTGAGCGTCACGGTGAACAACCAAGGCACCCGGCATGCTCTTCTGGGCAATCTTAAGCTTACGGTTACTGCGGGTGGTCAGTCTGTGACGATGAACCCAGAGCAATTGGAAGGCATGAACGGCGCCAACATACTGGCGGGCGCGACCCGTCGCTTTAGCGTGGCGTGGCCTGATGGACTTCCGGTGGGACCGGTGCAGGTCGGCCTGGAGTTCGAACCGCTGTAGTAACGAAGATCTATTTCAAGGTTTCTGCCACTGGAGGGTGAACACAGAGACCGCCGTCGGAACGGCCTGACGAGGCAGGGGTCACCGGCACAGAAAGGAGCAACGGGCTGGGAGACCATCAGCGGGTCGGTGAATTGACCCCGCTGTTTCCCGTTCTTGGATCGTGCGCAGCACCCTTCTCATTCTGCTTTTGATCGTCGGAAGCCTGTCCATGCCTTTGGCTTGGTCGCAGGAAACGCGCGCCCCGGCGACAGCCGGCGAAGCCGGCGCGGATGAAGGTGACGGCGACAACGACGGCGAGGGTAGCGACCAAGCGCTGCCCAGTACCGACAAACTTTTTGAGCAAGTCTTTGGGCGCCGCCAGGGCCCCGGACAACCGTCGCTCGAAGTTCCGCTCGTCATCGACGGCATCGATCGAGGAACGATCGATATCGAGGTCGCCGACGACCCATTCGAGACAAAGATGGACCGCCAAGCCCTCGTCGATCAGGTCGTCGACTTCCTCAACGAGGAGGGCACGGAGCAGTTCTTCGCCCTGCCCTTCGAGGACGACAAGATGATGGCCGGCACATTGTTTGAAATCGGGATCATGGCTGAGTTCGACAACGCCGACCTGGTTCTGCGGATCGACATCGACCCCCAACTCCGCCGGCCCCTGCCCCTCAATATGTCGAACCGGGGGCGACCGCCAACGAGCCTGACCGACCCCCTCGGCCCCGCCCCTACAAGCGCCTACGTCAATGTCCGAACCGGGCTGGACCACGTTCATGAAACGACGGGCACCGG
>CAYGKG010000130.1:0-7653 GCA_964350495.1 uncultured Alphaproteobacteria bacterium | reverse complement strand
ATTCGAAGCTGTTGCGAAGGGGGCCGAAACGCTTCGGCGTGACCATGGCAATGGCGCGGTATGGTTCACGTTCGGCGGATGGAAATAGACATCGCTCCGCTGCGTGATCTAAATCAACGGAATGAAGCCGGGGGCCGGGCATGATTGCGCGGCCCTTCGGTTGAGTGATGGAGAATTCAATGTCTGAGAAATCGGTGCAACTTCCGCTTCGGTCGAAGGGAAAGCGCGCAACCTTCTACAAAGACCCTGCGGTCGATCAGCTGTTTGCGATCATTACGATGCTGACTCAGGAACTCTCCGTGGCCTTCGATCGGATCGAAACGGTCGAGCGGCTTTTGGACAAGAACGGCGTCCTCAAGCGGGCGGATATCGAGAAATACAAACCAGGCGAAGCCGAGGAAACCGAACGCACGACGCGACGTGACGAGTTTATCGGCCGGGTTTTCAATATTTTGCACCAGGAAGCAGAAGCGTTGCAGGACGGCTAACGCGAACGGAGGGCTACGCCATGTCGAATATTCGGAATGTCGGAAACTTGTTGGACCATGCGCACGACGAGCGGACGCGGCAGGCATTCGTGTCGGCTTTTCGCAAGCGAATCCTGATGAATGTGGCCGACGACATGAAGACGGTTTACGAAAAGAAGGTCGAACCGAAATTCGTCAAGAAGCACGGTCGCAAACCAAAAGACGCGTTGGAGGTTCGTGCAGCGATGCGCCACGAACCGGTCTACGAGGGTTGGAGTTCGATGCGCTACAACGCCCAGATCATGACATGGTGGTCGGTCCAGCCTGCGGTCGAACGGCAACTGAACGAACTCATTCAGGCCGCGCGGGACGCCCGCGAGGCCAATCCAGCGGGCGGTAGCCTTGAACTGGACGCCGATGTCGTCATTCCTCGCGAGGTCACCGATCTCGATGTCCACCACATGCCTGGCTGTTTTCACACCGAATACACCAACGACGATGTCGCCCAAGGCGCTGTCTATCACTACGGAACCCAGGTCTTTTATGGGGGGTTCGGGAAGAACGTGAAGCCCAAGGGCGATGTCGGTCTGTCGATTGCCAACTACGTGCAACTCGCCTACCCCGATCTCAAGCCCCAACGGATTTTGGATATCGGCTGCACTGCCGGGGCCAACACCATTCCCTACAAGCAGGTGTTTCCGGACGCTGAGGTCCACGGAATCGATGTCGGCGCACCGATGCTGCGGTTCGGTCATGCGATGGCCGAAGCTGAAGGGCTTCAAATGCATTACCACCAGAGAAACGCTGAGACCCCCGGTTTCCCGGACAACCACTTCGACATCATTACGTCGAGCTTCTTTTTCCACGAGGTCTCGGTTGCAGCGACCAAGCGGATTTTGAAAGAGTGCTATCGGATGCTAAAGCCCGGCGGGATCATGCTCCACATGGAGCTGCCGCCGACCGAGGTGACGGATACCTATTACAACTTCGTGCTCGATTGGGATGGCTTCTACAACAACGAGCCGCACTACCAGAAGTTCCGCAATTTGGACTTCAAAAAAACCTTGAAAGGTGCGGGCTTCGCCGAAGATAAGATTGAACTAGTCCGTATCCCCAACTACGGCTCGACGCCGCGCGCGGAATTCGAAGCCGTCGCGCGGGGCGAGGAAACGCTCAAGCGCGAACACGGCCTGGGACGCGTCTGGTTCACCTTTGGCGGCCGCAAGTAACTTCCGACCATGTAGTTCTGGCGGCGGCGGAACGAATGATGTCGCGCGCCACCCGTCGCGACAAAGGTTGCCTGGGGGACACCCCATCGAACGCGACCGTTTGGTGCGCCGCAATCCGGGGACATTGACTTGGTGTGCTCCATGCCGGGTCTAGGCGGCTACGACGCCCACCTCGCGCCGCAAATCGCCGATCGCGGCCGTGCGGCCCCCGCCAACGGTCGCTAGCTTCACAGAGCCGAAATAGAAGGATTTTCCGGGCGCGACGATCTCGTCGAACCCGTTGCGGGTCTCTCCCGACAGGCCGGCGGCTTCGAGCCCGTTCTCAAGGATGTAGTCGCCCACGCGCGCCACGCTCCAACGGGAAGCGTCGATGGCCTGGTCGGCCGACTGGCCGCCCCGGCGGATTGCGTCGATCACCTGACAACAGGTCGTTGTCTGACTGATACCGCCGGGCGAGCAGAGCGCAACGATCTCATCGTCCGATTCGAGGATCATCGGATTCAGCGTATGCATAGGGCGGCGGCGCGGTGCCGGGCTGTTATTGCCGTCCGGGCTGAAGCAGAGCATGCGGTTGTTCAACAGAATGCCGGTTTCCGGGTCGCACAGGCGCGCGCCAAAGGGTTGAAAGATGCTTTGAAGCAGGCTCAGCGCTTGGCCGTCCGCGGTGACGATTACGACGCCGGCGGTATCGCCCGAGCCGGCTAGTTTCGGCGCGGTCTTCGCGGGCGGTCGACGACCGCCCAGCGCGTCGGCGCAGTATCGGGCCACTTCGGCGTCGCCTGCGCCGTCGGCCCAGCGGTCGTAGATTTCGGCACCCCAATCGGCGAACACGCGTTTTGCGAGGGCGGGATGGTGAACGAATCGGCGTTCGAGAAATCGGCCTTCCTGAATTTCTTCCAAATCCTTCAGTTGTAGGAGGCCCAATAGCCCGACGAACGGCGGCGGCATGGCCCAGACTGTATCTCCGCCGATCTTGGCCTCGACGGGTTGAACCCGCCGTCCCCGATAGTCGCTGAAGTCGGCGGCCGGGGCCGCGCGTCCATTACTCTCCAAGAACGCCCGCAATCGCCCGGCGATCTCACCGTCGTACAGGTCGCGCGGTCCGTTCTTTGCGAGTGTCCGAAGTGTGCGCCCCAATGCGAGTTGGGCAAAAGTGCGCGCGCCGTCGAAGACCGGGGCGAACATGATCTGCGCGTATTGGTCGTCGATGTAACGGTCGCCCTGCTCGACAAGATACTTGTGGAGCTCGCGTCCAACCGGCGCGCCACGCTCGGCGTAGGCTGTGGCCGTCGCCAGAAGATCGCCGAAGGGTAGAACGCCGCTGTCTTCGTGCGCGATATGCCAAAGGGCGGCGAGTCCGGGCACCACGCAAGCGCCCGCGCCGCGTGTGTAGGCCGCTTCGTCGAAGGCCAGCGCACCGGCGCCGAAAGCCCATCCGGCGCCGTCGTAGCCGACGACCGTTCCGTCGGCGCGACGCAGACACATCGCGCCGTCGCCGCCTAAAGTCGTCGCTTGGGGGCTCACCACCGTCAGGACTGCGGAGGCGGCAATCGCGGCATCGACGATGGAACCGCCGCGCCGCAGGATCGCGTCTGCCGTCGAAGCCGCCGCCGGATGGCCTGCGGCAATTGCCCATCGGGTTCCTGTTGCCAAGGGGCGATTTGCGCCGTGGGAAAACAGGGTCAAGCCCGGCTAGCCCCCACCGGGATGCCGGCAACTTCAAGACCGCGATCCGCGATCCGCATTCGCCGGTTGAGCTGGGGGAAGTTGCGAAACGCCCAAATGATGGGGTCGCGCAAGGGCCACAGCTGTTGTGGCCACTGGCGGCTGAAATAGTCGTACCGTAGCGCCCAGCGCTGGGTGTGGTCGGCGATGAAGCGCACCTTTTGTTCCCAGGTGCCCACCGCATCTTCGACGCTGTTGTGCCGGTCCAAGAAGTGCACCAATGCCCGGCCGTTGATGATCGTGATGCCTGCACCCTGGCCGAGCGTGGGCGGCATTCCGTGGGCGGCATCGCCCAGGAGCGCAACGCGACCGTGCGCCCAGCGCTTGCACGACACAATGGAGTAGGGGGCCTGCAGCACTTCGGCCTCGGCAAACTTTTCGAAGGCGCGGCGCAGGTGGGGGAAAGCGGCGCTCCAATTTTCGACATCGTTTGGCAGCGCGCCGGCGCGCGGATCGTTCGCCGGACTGACTTGATAGACGTAGGTGTGATCTGTGCCGCAGGGCGTGATGCCGATCCGTCGGCGGCCCGACCAATTTTCCAACGTGATCCCCGGTTCGACCAATTCCTGATCGGGCAGGAGGTAGCGATTGATGACGGTGCCTAGCGCTCGGTAAGTCGATTCCGGCGCGAGCGTTTTGCGGACCGCGGAATGGACGCCATCGGCCCCGACGATCAGGTCGGCACGCTCCTCGCGCCCGTCTTCCATGACAAGGGTGCCGTCGATCCGGGCACCGGTCACGTGCCGACCGGTTTGGACGTCGACACCGGCATCGACGGCGGCCTTGTAAAGGGTCTCGACCAAAGCCTGCCGGGGAAACACCCACACGCGTGCTTTGCCGGTGTGGTTGTCGCGAATCTGAATGGTCTTGCCCTGCGCATCGACGACCCGCGCCCATTGCAATGCCGACCCGTGGGGTTTGAGGCGGTCGAACACGCCCATTTCCTCGAATACTTCGATGCTGTTGTTCTTGATATAGATCCCGGCGCCGATTTCGCGAATCCCGTCGCCGCGCTCCAAAACGCGAACTTGCCAGCCCCGCTGGGCCAATAACGTGGCCACGGTTAGACCGCCGATGCCGCCGCCGGCAATCAGCGCGGTGCGTTCGCGCGTCATGGCGTCGTGCGCTCCACCTGCGCGACGCACTCGATCTCGAGCAGCATGCCGTCGATCCCAAGGTCGGCGACAACGGTGGTGCGCGCTGGGTAGGGGGCCACGAAATGCTCGCGGTACAACCGGTTCATATCTTCGAACATATTCCGTTTCGTCAGGATTACCGTGGTCTTCACGACCGAGTCGATGGAGGCGCCGCCGGCCTTCAAGACCGCGACAAGATTGATCATGACCTGCCGAAACTGGGCGTCGAAATCGCCGACGGCGAACTCCCGCTCGCCAAAATAGGGGGGCATGCCCGAAACAAAGAGGAGCCCGTCGACCCGGGTGGCATGCGAAAGCGGCGATCGGATGATCGGCAGAGCGGGTGAATTGATGCGGGTCAACGGAGCCATGATGTCTCGCTTGGTCAATAGGTTGCGCCCTGGAGCGCGCGAATCGCACCCGAGGCCAGGAGGGGGTGGCCGCCGAATTCGTCGCGGAGACGGTCGGAATTTCGTTCGACGATGGCCTGTATCACGTCTTCCGAGAGATCATAATCGGCAGCAAATTGGCGGGGATCGGACGCGCAAATCGCGCGCTGTGCGGGCGAGTTCCGGAGCGCGAAGAGGGCGCGGTTCGTTGCCGCCGCGCTGGCGGGGATGCTGGCATAATAGGGACGCCCGTCGAGCGCATCGAAGGCGTGTCCGAGCCCCTGCCAACATGCCAGCGCGTAGGTATGGTGCCAGTTCTCCTCGAACATCGTGAAGGCGAGGGCCGTGCGATCCACCATGCCGGCAAGCATCGCCCAGGATCGCAGTTCGATGTTGCCGGCGATCTCGATCTCGCTACCGCCCAATCCGGTGACGATGCCCGGACCGAACCGCTTGACGCTTTCGAACAGCGCGCGGTCGAACTCGAGATCGGGGCCGGGATCGGCATAGCGCGCCGTCCCCGGATAGTGGGAGAGGCCGCCGCTCGCAATCACGGCGACTTTCTTTTCGCCTCGCGCAAGGGCGTCGCGCAGGGCGGAACCAAACGCCGCGCAGCGCGTCATCGTGGGTTGCGGCGGGATATAGCAGTTGATGAGGATCGGTAGAACGGGAATTGGTTTGGGCAGGTCAAGGAACTGGAGCGGGATCGAGAAATACGATCCCAATCTGACATCGTGTCCGTGGGCCGGGTCGAAACCCGACTCGTAAAGATCGGCCACAACCCGTTGGGCGTCGTCGCCCATGAGCGGCCAGTCGAAATCGATAAGATCGTTGTTATCGGCGAAGTTCGTGCCGCAGTGGACGTAGAACGGCGGGACACAATGGGTACCGAAGTTGTCGGCATGGTCGTTTGAAATCAACACGATTAAATCGACACCCGAGTCGACGATCAGTTGCCCGACATGCTTCAACGCCGCCTTAACGCGGGCGATCTGCTCAGGGTCCTCGCTCCGTGGCACGGATAGAATCTGCGGCGCATGCGGCACCACGGCGGCAACTTGTACGGGCGAAAAAATAGCCGTGCCTCCCTCGAACACGCGACGTTACACCATAAGTCGCGCTACGCACCGGCGTCCAGACTGCCGGTTCGATCGACAGCCAAGCGTCGCGACTGCCCTAGGCGATCGCTTCGAACCGGATCGGTTGCGCGCCCTGCCACAGCACGGTCTCGCCCAAGGCGGCGAGTTGCGCGGTCCCTTCGGTAATCGTCATGAAATGATTGCCCGCCAACGGACCGGCGGTACTCGCGAATTGCGCGTGGCCATAGACCAGGAGGATTTCGGTTTCGCTGATCCCCGCCGGGTGGAATAGGATTTCCCCCTTGGAGGGATGGCTGGTGACGTTTTCGCGGCCAACCCCAAGATCGAAGTCGCCCATCGGCACCCATGCCGCTTCGCCGCTCCAGCGGGCCTGAACGAGGCGATTTTCGAAGGGCAGGAGCTTGCGGAATGCCGCGCAGGTCTTCGGCGCCTTGGCATCCTCCCACCGCGCCGCGAATTCAAAGGCGCCGACGACGATCTTGATCATGCGGATCCCTTTGCGGACGCGATTAAGTTGGCGGGCAGAGAAGGATGAATCTGGGCACTGGCTTCTTACCATTGCCCTCCTCAGGAATCAGACCCGGCAGACCTAAACACAGCCATAGAAGCTATCTAATCGGTGACAACATAGTACGCGGATTGAATCCTGGGCAATCCCAGCGCGGGCTGATTTGAGCCACCGAATGTGGCAACTTAGAAGACATGAAAACCGAATCCACAGTGGTGTGCCCACAATGCGGCACGGCCAAAACCGAGACAATGCCCCTGGACTACTGTCAGGTAGTTTATGACTGCGAGAAGTGCGGCGTAATTCTCCGCCCCAAAAAAGGCGATTGCTGCACTTAATGATCATATGGCGACTGACGTGTCCACCTAAACAGGGCCAGGCAAGGCCATAACCAGTTCGAGGATTGTCTCCAGTTGCCCTTGAGGAGTAGGCCATGAATCGTCGATATGTCCTTTCTCTCTTGGCCGGTATTGCAATTGTGAGCGCGTCACCTGCCGCAATGGCTCAAAGCGAGCGTGGCCGCAGGCCTGAGGAGGATCGCTCCAAGCCGGAAGAAGATCAGCGCGGCGCGGCACGGAGTCGCAAACCTGAAGAAGAACGTCGCCGTAACAGCGAGCGCGACAAGCGCGACGATAAGGACAAAGACGAGAGCGACGATGACGACGACCGTGACAAAAGTCGGCGCGACGGAGAGAAAAAGGGCGAAGAACGCCGCGACGACAAGCGCAGCGAAAGAAACAGCAAAGAACGCGACGTTGACGATGACCGGGACGCAAGTCGGCGTGATAAAGAGAGAAAGCGTAATGACTCGGACGACGACTGATCAGGCCCTATTTGCAGGCTGGACTTCTCAAGTGCCATACCCAGTACTGGGAAGATCGCAGTTACTGATCACCCGTAGGGAAGGCCAATAAACCAGTGTTACCTGGTTTATCCCACTCGTACAAAGCCAAGTGACCTCAGTTGGTTAGGAGAAATATGGCGGATGGGGTGTCTGCCATGGCCCTATCCATACACGTCCGAGCCCGCTCGGAACACAAGCAATAGTCAGTGATTCATTTGGATTTGTAGTCTAGACACGTACGGGCCTGTCCAACAC
>CAYGKG010000129.1:0-7682 GCA_964350495.1 uncultured Alphaproteobacteria bacterium | reverse complement strand
TGACGGTCGAAGGCGACGTCGAAGCGACGATCGCCGCCCGCGTGTTGGCGATTTCAGCGAGCGGCCAGGTCAAAGGCAGCGCCGAGGTGGAAAGCGCGGAGATCGATGGGCGCTTCGACGGCCAGTTGACGGTGCGCGGTTGCCTGAGCGTGCGGCGGTCCGGTCACGTCACCGGCACCGTGGTCTATGACGCGCTTGAGGTGGAGAAGGGCGGGTGCGTGACGGGCGATCTGACGCGCGCCTCGACCGAGGTGGCGGCATCGCCGGTTGTCACCTTGGCACCGGCCGATTCGATTCCGTCCGACGCTTAACCGGGGTCAGGCCGCGCGCGCCACCCGTGCGATCGGCGCTTGCGGCGCCCGCGACTGGGCGGTAAGCGCGGCGACAAGCGCGGCGGGGCCCAAAGCCGCATTGACCGGCAGACTGCCAGCACGTTTGAGGAGGCGTGCCGCGGCAACCGGGTCGCGGGCGACCTCGGCTTCGCTGACGGACGCGGCCCATTGGCCGCCGGGCGTGAAGTAGAACGCGCGACCGTCGCTGTGCCGGGTGGCGGTGGCGATCGACTGGACCATGGCGTGACTCCGTGTGGTTCTCGGGTGGCGGGTTGCGTCGCCCTTCTCTCCAATCTAGAGCCAATAACACACATCACAAGAACTAAATAACATTAATCACACAAACTAAATGTAATAAGAAATCTCCTCGCCCCAAACCAGCGGAGCCCTTAGGGTCACCGCGTGCTGCGTCCCAATTCCCTGATGTTCATCCTCTTCGTTGGCGGTCTGCTGGCGTTTGGGCCGCTGACCCTGGAGATGTACGTGCCGACCCTGCCCCTGGTGGCGGCGGCCTTCGGCACCGGGGCCGGCGCGACGCAACTGACGGTCAGTGTCTATTTGGCGGGCTTCGCCATCGGGCAGTTGGTGTCGGGACCGCTGGTGGATGTATTCGGCCGCCGGCCGTTGCTGTTGGTGGGGATGGTGCTGGTCGCCGCCGCAAGCGCCGTCTGCATCGTTGCGCCGTCGATCGAGACCCTGACGGGCGCCCGCTTCGTGCAGGCGCTGGCTGTCTCGGTTGGGCAGGTCGCGGGTCGGGCGGTGATCCGCGACACCCACGATCCGGCGGGCACGGCGCGCATGCTGGCCTTCACAATGGTCGTGATCGGGCTGACCTCGGCGATCACGCCGGTAGCGGGCGGGTTTCTTGCCGTGTGGCTGGGCTGGGAGATCGTCTTCGCCATTCATGTCGTTCTGGCGACGATCTTTTTCGTGCTGATCTGGCAGCGTTTCGTCGAGACGATTCCGGTACGCGAAACCTTGTCGCGCCAGGTTGCGCTGACGTGGAAGGGGATTCTCCGTCTCGTCGCCGATCGGGTCTTTTTGTCCTACACCGCCAGTATCTGTTTCATGTTCGGCAGCATGTTCACGTTCATCTCGGCCGGCGCGTTCATGTTTGTCGATGTGTTGGGGATGGCGCCGTCCAACTTCGGTTTCGTCTTCACGGCGATCTCCGGCAGTCTCGCGCTGGGGTCGTTCCTGGCCGGGACGCTGGCCCGGCGAGTCGACCGGCGGCGCATGTTCGTGACGGCGGGGGTTGCCGTTGCCGTCATTAGCGTCGCGATGGCGGGCGTCGGCTTGGTCGGAGCGGCATCGATCGCCGTGTTGATCGTGTTGCTGGGGGCTATCGGTTTCGCGATGGGGTTCGTTGTCGCGCTGGGCATGGCCGGCGCGCTAGAGCCCCACCCCGAGGTGGCGGGGACGGCGTCGGCGTTGATCGGTTTTGCCCAAGGCACCTTTGCCGCGGCGATGAGCGCGGTCGCGGGCCTGTTGTTCGACGGCACGGTGATGTCGGTCCTGTGGCCGATGACGGTTCTCGCCGTGGGGGTGCCGCTATCGTTCTGGTTGCTGGAGCGCCGAACGGCTGCAGCGGCCTAGGGCGAGAGATACCAAAAGGCCACGGGTTCTTCGCGGCCGCGGAGTTGACGCGGCTCACCCCTGGTGAGGCCTTCGGCGAGGCCGGGGTTCTGCAGGTGCTGGAGCAGCGCGTCGCTGACCACCAGCTCTTGGCCGACTTGGCGCGTCAAGCGTTCGAGGCGACTGGCAACATTCACGGTGTCGCCGATGACGGTGTATTCGAGGCGCTCGTCGCTACCGATGTCCCCCAAGACGACATCGCCGTAGTGCAATCCGATGCCAAGGCGGACCGGCGGGCCGGCGCGGCCGGCATTATAGTCGCGCAGGTCGGCCAAGATTGCGCGGGCGCAGGCCAGCGCGCGGTCGGCATCGTCGTTGGCCGTGGTGGGCGTGCCGAAGGTCGCCATCACGCCGTCGCCCAAATATTTGTCGAGGGTCCCGTGGTGGGCGAAGACCTGCCGCGCAGCGATCCCGTGGACCCCGCGCAGGAGCGCAAGCACGTCGTCGGGCGAGCGGCCCTCGGCGAGCTCGGTGAAACCGACGATATCGGCGAACATGATCGCGATGTCCTGACGCCGGCCGGCACGCAACGGCTCGTCATGGCTCGAGAGTTCGGCGACGATGTTGGGCGAAAAGAACCGGGCAAGGTTGCCGCGGGCGCGTTCGGCGGTCGCGCTGGCATAGACCAGCTTACGCACCCGCCAGACAAAGACGGCGAGCGCTGCGGAGACCAGAACGAAGAAGAAAGCGATTTGCGCGTGGACGCCGAGATCGACCCGGTTGTAGTCGGCCAGCACCGTGTTGCGTTGGTCGATTGTCATGGCCAGCAACGCCTCGACATCGCTGAAGATGTACGTCTCGGGGTGTTGCAAGACCCACAGAACGCCGGCCCACCATGCCGCGGCCGCCATCACGCCGGTCCAAACGACCACGGCGGGCGCGTAGGTGAAGACCGCGGCGGCGACGAAAATGTACATGTAGACCTGATTGCCGAACCATAGCTGCGCCCCCACCGGTATGAACGGCTCGATGAAGGGGGCCGGAACGACAACGATCCACGCCATCAGCCACACGTCGAAGGTGGCGAACAGGTAAGACCAGACCGCGCTACGGTTCCCCGCTTTGGCGATTCGGTAGTGCAGCCAACTGCTCACTAGGAAAAGCAAGCTGATGCCGTAGTAGTAGGGCAGGACGATGGCGGGCGCGACGATGAAGGGGAGGAAGCCAAAGACAGCGGCGACGAGGACGACGCGGACGCGAAACGAGAGGCGCCGGGCGTAGAGTTCCTCGCGCCCGAACGCGGCATCGACGGGGTCGTGTTTGGCGACCGGTGCCGGTGCAGGCGAGTCGGTTGTGGACGGTGTTGGACCGGCGGTCATGGCCACGGGCTCCTATCGCTGCGATCTACCAAATCGGTTTGCCCGAGCCGGGCAGGCCGAGGCGCGGCCACTTTTCGGTGACGGTCTCGATCACATCGTCGCGCATGCGGATTTTGGTGCCCCATTCGCGGTGCGTTTCGGGCGGCCATTTGTTGGTAGCGTCGAGACCGATTTTGGACCCGCGGCCCGATTCGGGCGAGGCGAAATCGAGGTAGTCGATCGGTGTGTTTTCGATCACGGTGATGTCGCGCGCCGGATCCATCCGGGTCGAGATCGCCCACATCACGTCCTTCCAGTCGCGCGCGTCGATGTCGTCGTCCACCACGATGACCCATTTGGTGTACATGAACTGGCGCAAGTAGGACCACACCGCCAGCATCACGCGCTTGGCGTGGCCGGGGTAGGCCTTCTTCATCGAGACCACGGCGATGCGGTAGCTGCAGCCTTCGGGCGGCAGCCAGAAGTCGGCGATCTCGGGGAATTGCTGTTGCAGCAGCGGCACGAAGACTTCGTTGAGCGCTTCGCCGAGCACGCTGGGTTCATCCGGCGGGCGGCCGGTGAAGGTCGAGAGGTAGATCGGGTCGCGCCGCATGGTGATGGCACTGACCTTAAAGACGGGGAAGCGTTCGACCGCGTTGTAGTACCCGGTGTGATCGCCGTAGGGGCCTTCGGGGCCGTCTTCGTCGGGCAGCACGTGGCCTTCGATGACGATCTCTGCTTCGGCAGGCACCTTGAGGGGAACCGAGACACAGTCGACCAGGCCGACTTTCTTGCCGCGCAGGAGCCCGGCGAACTGGTATTCGGAGAGGGTTTCGGGCACCGGGGTCACCGCGGCGATGACGGTGCCGGGATCGGCGCCAATCACGGCGGCGACCGGCATCGCTTCGCCCGGATGGTCCTTTTTCCAGCGCTGGAAGTGCTGCGCGCCACCGCGGTGGGCAAGCCAGCGCATCAAGGTGGTGTCGCGCCCAGTCACTTGCATGCGGTAGATGCCGAGGTTGTAGCGGTCGTCGGCGCCTTGCGTGACCACCAGCGGCCAAGTGATCAGCGGCGCCGGTTCGCCCGGCCAGCAGGTTTGGATCGGGAGTTTGGCGAGATCGATGTCGGCGCCCTGCCACACCACGTCTTGGCAGGGGGCGTGGGTCACGCTGGCGGGCTTCATCGCCATCACGGTCTTGAGCAGGGGCAGCATGGCGACCGCCTCGCGCCAGCCCCCGGGCGGTTCGGGTTGGCGCAGGAAGGCCAGCGTCTCGCCGACTGCGCGGAGTTGATCGGGCGCGCGGCCGATGCCTGCGGCAACGCGGGTTACGGTACCGAATAGGTTGGTCAGCACGGGCATCGATGCCGGTTTGCCGTTGGCATCGACCGGGTTTTCGAACAGCACCGCGGGACCGCCTTCGGCCAACAGGCGGGTTTGAATCTCGGTCATTTCGAGGTTGGTGGAGACCGGCTCGCGCACGCGCACCAAATCGCCCCGGGTCTCAAGGTGTTGGATGAAGTCGCGGAGGGAGGCGAAGGACATGGAACGGTCTAACCCTTGGAGACGCTTATTCGGCGGCAGCGCATGGTATATCACCGAAATCGAACAACCCGGAGGCCTGCCGTGACCCGCTTTGCTGAAGTGACTCCCGAAACCCTGAGCGACGCGCAGCGCGCCGTGTACGACGCGATGATTGCCGGTCCGCGCGGCGCGGTGCAGGGGCCGTTCCACATGCTGCTGCGCAGTCCCGAGCTGTGCGCCCGGGCGCAGGCGCTGGGGGCGTTCTTGCGGTTCGACTCGGCGCTGCCGCCGCGGCTGTCGGAACTGGCGATCCTGGTGACCGCGCGGTTCTGGTCAGCGCAATTCGAGTGGTACATGCACGCGCCCTTCGCCGCCGACGGCGGGTTGCACGGCAACATTATCGAGGCTATTCGCACCGGCGCGGACCCCCGTGCCCTCATGCAGGCCGACGAGAAGGCAGTGTACGACTTCGCCGTGGCGACGCACGAACGCCACGGTGTCGATGACGGCATCTACGCCGAAGCGCATACTCAGTTGGGCGAAGCCGGCGTGGTCGATCTCATCGGGCTGCTGGGCTACTACACGATGATCAGCATGGTGCTGAACTGTTTCGAGGTGCCGGTGCCGGGCGGGGCGAAGCCGCTGGGCTGAGGGGCGGCGCGCACGCCCGTGACAAATCCTGTACAACACCGGCGCATGACACGACAGGAGCGAGACGATGGCTGAACCGACCGACGCCGAGCGGGTGGTCCGCGCGAAGAATTATCCCTACGACGTACCGACCACGAGTTACATCCTGTTCCAGGGCAAGCCGGTCCCGCTCAAGCGGATGAACCCGCCCGACGATACGGCGGAACGGATTCCGGTCTTGGCGTATGGGTCGAACGCGTCGCCGCAACAGCTGTTGCACAAGTTCCCCGATTTGCCCGAGGACGAGGGCATTCCGGTGCTCAAGACCGCGTTGACCGGATTCGACGTCGTTTATTCGGCGCGGTTCTCGAGTTACGGGGCGATCCCTGCGATGCTGGCGCCCTCGCCCGGCACGCGGCTGACGACCTACGTCACCTGGCTGACCGAGGCCCAGCTCGAGGTCATGCACGACACCGAACTGGGGCCGACCCGCGATGGCTCGGCCTACACCTTCGGCAAGCTCACCGGCATTCTCGCCATGATCGACGCGATCGGCATGCGCGACGAGGTCTACATGTACCAAAGCGCAGCACGCGCGCTGGGCCACGACGGCGCGCTGTGCGCGTACGAAGAGGTCGTCGCGCGCGAACGCACGCTCAACGCCTATACCCACGACACGGTGCTGGGCGCGGCGCACCAGGGCATTGCGCCCGACATGACGCTGGATGCATTTCTGCTCAAGGCCGCGACCGACGCTGAGGCACGTGCGGCTTATACCGCGCGGCTCCACAAGAACGGCGTGAAGGTCAAGCTGAAGGGCTACAAACAGCTTCTGCCGACGTTGCAGTAAACGAGACCGACGTGGGGGCGGGCATCGCTCTAGCTCAGGCCAACACACTCCCCACGACGATCGCTAGAAACACCAGCGCGCCAGTGCGGTGGTTGGCGCGGAATTTGGCAAGGCAGTCGTCGGGTGTGTCGATCTTGAGGGCACGGGCTTGCCAGACGAGGTGGAGCGCGGCCAATCCGAGGAGCGGGTAGTAGCTCCAATGCAGGGCAGCCCATGCGCCCGCCGCGATCAGGAAGACCACGGTGACGGCATAGGTCACGTACAAAAACGGGCGCGTGCGCGCGCCGAGCCAGCGAGCGCTCGATTTGACGCCGACCAGGGCGTCGTCCTCGGTGTCCTGATGGGCGTAGATCGTGTCGTAGCCGAGCGTCCAGAAAATGCCGCCGATGTAGAGGAGGAGCGGCGCTGCCGAGAGGCTGCCGGTGACGGCGGCCCAGCCCAGCAACGCACCGTAATTGAAGGTCAGGCCAAGCCATAGCTGCGGCCACCAGGTGATGCGCTTCATGAACGGGTAAGCCGCGATGAGGGCGAGCGAGGCGATACCGAGCCACACCGCAAAGGTGTTGAACGTAAGCAATACGGCAAAACCGATCAGACCTTGCACCACCAGCCATACCGCGGCGCCGGTGACGCCGACCGCGCCCGACGGGATCGGGCGGCTTCGCGTGCGTTCGACCTGGGCGTCGATCTTGCGATCGACAATGTCGTTATAGGTACACCCCGCGCCGCGCATGGCGAGCGCGCCGATACCGAACAGGGCCAGTAAAAAGAGGTCGGGCAGGCCGAACCACGGGCGGGTGTCGGGGGCACCGGCAGTCAGGGCCGCCGCAAGCGCGATGGACCACCAGCCGGGCCATAGCAGGAGCCACGTGCCGATGGGCCGGTCGAGCCGCGACAGGCGCAGGTAGGGGCGCAAGCCAGCGGGGCTGCGGTCGACCCAGTGGCCGCGGACCGAATCCGGAAGGGCCGTGTCGTTACGTGTCGTCATTGCTATGGTTCTAGCATGATCACAACCGCTGCCGCGCCGTCGATCCGTCTTTACGTGACCCATGACTTGGCCGAGGGCATCGCCGTGCCGCTCGATACCAAGCAGGTTCATTATTTGAAGAACGTCATGCGCCTGGGGGCAGGTGACGTTCTGTCGGTCTTTAACGGGCGCGACGGCGAATGGCGCGCGGTGGTGGCCGAGCTTGGGCGCAGCGCCGGGTCGCTCCGGGCCATGGTCCGCGACAGGCCGCAGGCGGTGGAACCCGACCTGTGGCTGGTATTCGCGCCGATCAAGAAGACCCGATTGGACGTCCTGGTGGAGAAGGCGGGCGAGTTGGGGGCGTCCCGACTGGTGCCCGTGCTGACCGAGCGTACCAGCGTGCGCGACATCAATGCGGCGCGTGCGGCGGCACTGCTGATCGAGGCGG
>CAYGKG010000128.1:0-7829 GCA_964350495.1 uncultured Alphaproteobacteria bacterium | reverse complement strand
GCGCCGCGCGCGAGCGAGGGGTCCATCAACGAGCCCTGCAAGCCCGACGCGGTGATGACGTCGCGCTCCCACTGCACCCGGGTGGCCAGCGCAAACATAATATCGCTGTCCGAAAACAGATCGATGTCGTCGTCCACCGCGATGATCGCCTTGGTCCGCCGGTAGGCCAGCGCCGCCATCAGCGCGTCGCGTACCTCGCCGATCCCCGGATTGGCGAAGGACACATAGGCATGGAAACGGCGGCCCGAGACCGGCACGTGGACCCGGCGCACCGACGGCGCGATCGGTTTCATCATGCTGTAGATCTTGCCCTCCATGACCATGTTGTCGGGCACCAGCATGTCGGCATGGCCCGACCCGTAGTCGTGGTAGATCGCGTTCTCGCGCCGGGTGATGCAGGTCACCTCGCACACCGGGGCCGCGACCTGCGCGCCCATATAGCCGGTATATTCGCCGAACGGCCCGTCGGCCTCCCACACATTGGCGGGTGCCCAGCCCTCGATCACGATCTCCGCATCGGCCGGCACCATGATCTTGTCGCCGTGGGTGATGCTGGGCACCAGCCGCAGCGGCTCGCCCAGCAACCCGCCGCACGCCGACCAGTGGCTTTCGGGGTAGGACAGCTTGGCCTGGGTGCCGAGCAACACCTTGGGGTGGTGGCCGATCCAAAACGCCACCGGGCAGGCCTCGCCCTTGCCCCAGAACTTGCGCAGGTTCCGCGTGTTGTGCGATGCCGGATACGGGTAATACGACATCCGCCGCGGCGCCTTGACCCAGCAGCGCTGGATCGCGGTGTTGTCGACGCCGGTATCGGGATCGTAGGTCGTCGCGTGGGCCGAGGTCAGATACGGCCCGGGGTCGAGCGCATGCTGGGTCAGCACCGGCAAATCCAGCAGGTCGGCGGCGTCGCCCTCCATGACGATTTGCTGCACCGGCGCCGCAGCGCGGCTCACCGTCACCGGCGCGATCGGGTTGGCGGTGCGCTGGGCATAGGTCGCAGCGAAATCGCGGTGGTCCTGGACGCCGAGCGCGCGCGCCGTCAGCTCGCGGCTGGCGGTCAGGTTGCACACCACCGGGATCGGGTTGACCGTGCCGTCGGCGCGCTGGGGCTGGCGGATCTCGATCACCGGGTATTGCTGGCGGGCATCCAGCGCCTGTTGCAGCGCGGTGATTTCCTGCACCAGCGCCACCGGCCCCTCGGGCCGCCATACATGGGCCGATTCGTCGTTCAAAAAGGTGCGCAAATCGCTCATCGGCCCAACCGTCGGTAAAACAGGCCGCATTCTGTCATACCGGCCCGCCAGGGCAAGCCGACGCTCGCGTTGCCTGACCCAAGGTCAGTCGATAGATTGTTCCCCGCACATCAAGAACAGAGTCCGGCGACCGGCCCATTCCGGCGCCTACCGGAGAAGGGGAGCACATGTCCGGCCATATCGATATCGTCTGCAATCTCTACACGCCGCTTGAAGTCCGCAACGATCAAACCGGGATCGACAACAACTTCAAAAAACAGGTCCGGATGAGCCCCAAGATGCGCAAGGGCATCGGCGTCCCGGAATATCTGCGGATGATGGACGAGGCCGGTATCGAGCACGCGCTCCTCATCGCCACCCGCGCCGGCGACATGAACGTCAAAGGCTCGTTCCATATCTCCTACGAACGCGTCCACCAGGTCTGCCAAAAGTACCCCGACCGCTTCTCCGGGTTGGCCGGCGTCGACCCGACGCTGGGCATGAAGCAGCTCGCCGAACTCGAATACGCCGTCAACGAACTCGGCTTCGTCGGCGCTCATTATTATCCACACTGGTTCGACCTGCCGCCCGACCACGGCTACGTCTTTCCGATCTACGCCAAGTGCATCGAACTCGACATCCCGATCATGATGCAGGTCGGCCATAACCTGGTCTACCAACGCGACCGCCGCCTGCCGTCGGTCGGCCGCCCCATCACGCTCGACCGGGTTTCGATTCTGTACCCCGAACTCCGCCTGCTCGGCATTCACCTGGGCGTGCCGTGGACCGACGAGATGATCTCGATGGCGTGGAAGCACGAGAACATCTTCATCGGCGGCGACGCCTATGCGCCCAAGCATTGGCCCAAGCAGATGGTCCACTACGCCAACTCCTACGGCTCGCACAAATTCTTGTTCGGCACCGACTGGCCGGTGATCGACCCGATCCGCGCGGTACGCGAGGTCGGCGATTTGAACTTCCGGCCCGACTCCTACCAAAAGATCATGCGCGATAACGCCATCCGCATTTTCAAACTCGACGAACGCTCCAAGATGAAATCGCTCCGCCGCCTCAGCGCGACGGTGCGCAAAAGCGCCGCCAAGGCGAAGCCGGCCAAGAAAGCGGCCGCCAAAAAGCGTTAACCGAAACCTCTTGGGGAGGACACGATGACGATCAAACTGGCTAAAGAGAACTGCGCCCTCATCGTCGTAGACATGCAGAACGGCTTTCTCGACCCCAAGGGCTCGATGGCCCAGCTCGGCTTCGCGTCGGACAAGTTGGCCGCGGCCTCGCCCGGCGTGCAGCGGCTGGTCGCCGGTGCCCGCAAGGCCGACGTCCCGGTCTTCTGGACCCGCTACGTCTACGAACCCGACTTCCGCGACGGCGGCGTGCAGCTCGAAGAGATCATGCCGATGCTCAAGGACGTCAACCTGTGCGTCAACGGCACCTGGGACGCCGAGATTCACCCCGACATGAAACCGGAACCGGGCGATATCATCATCGACAAGAACCGCCCCAGTTCCTTTTACGCAACGCGGCTCGAATCCTATTTACGGGCGCAGGGGATCGAGAACGTCGTCGTCTGCGGCGTGACCACGAACATCTGCGTCGAAACCACGGTGCGCGACGCTGCGCAGCGCGACTACCGCACCTTCGTCGTGCGCGATGCGGTGGGCGAGGTCGACGACTTCCGCGGCCAAACTGCGCTCAAGGCGATGGAATACCTGTTCGCGCGGGTGATGAACGTCAACGACGTGCTCGACGAATGGGGTGTCGAGCTGAGCAACGCGGCCTAGGGGAGACATACAATGACCATGGAACTGGGTCGCGACAAAACCGCGCTGATCGTCGTCGACATGCAAAACAGCTACTGCCGTGCCGGCGGTCGCATGGAAAAACTGGGCTTTCCCTATGAACGCCTTGCCGCCGCCGAACCGGGCTGCAAGGACATGATCGCCGCCGCGCGCCAGGCCGGGGTGCCGGTCATCTATACCCAGTACGTCTACCAGCCCGATTTCAAGGACGGCGGCTTCGTCGTCAACGAGATCATGCCGGCGCTCAAGGACGTCGGCCTGTGCGCCCTGGGCACCTGGGATGCCGAAATCCTCGAAACGCTGGCTCCCCAACCGGGCGAGATGGTGATCCAAAAGAACCGCCCCAGCGCCTTTTATTCGACCCAGCTCGAATCCGTCTTGGCCGCGATGAAGGTCAAAAGCCTCGTGTTCTGCGGCGTCACCACCAACATGTGCGTCGAAACCACGGTGCGCGATGCCAGCCAACGCGACTTCCGCTGTTTCGTTGTCAGCGATGCCGTTGGCGAGGTCGAGGACGACCGCGCCGAAGTGGCGCTGATGACGATGGGCTTCTTCTTTGCCCGCGTTCTGACCAAGAAAGAAGTCTTCGATTCGTGGAAGGTTGAACTCAGCAATGTCGCGTGAGCCCCGTATCGCCGGCCTCCCCGCAACCTACCGCCCCACCCTGATCTCGACCGGCGTGCGCTCGTCCGCGCGCCGCACGCCCAACAAGATCGCGCTGGCGCAGGGCGCGCGCCAATTCAGCTATACGACCCTGATCGAGCGCTTCAACCGGGTCGCCACCGCGACGATCCACGATCTGGGCCTCAAGAAGGGCGACCACGCCGCGTTGTTCGCACCCAACTGCCTCGAATTCATCGAGATCGTCGCCGGCCTGTCGGATGCCGGTGTCGCCCCGGCGATGGTGCCGCCCTCGGTCACCCCGCCCGAGGTCGCCCACATCTGCAACGATTCGGGCGCCAAGGTTCTGTTCGTCCACGAAAGCGTCGAGGCCGTCGCCCGCGCCGCGCAGCTTGAGACTGTCGAGCGCATCGTCGTCATCGGCAAGGACTACGACGATTGGATCGCCGCCGCCAAACCGCAAACGCCGGCGCTGCCGATCGACGAATGGGATGTCTTTTGTATCCCCTACACCTCGGGCACGACCGGCAAGCCCAAGGGCTGCCTGCTGTCGCACCGCTCGCGCACATTGGCGTTCTACACGATGGGGGTCGAGTTCGGCTGCTACGGGCCGGACGACCGTGCGCTGGCGCTGGCGCCCCTGTTCCACGGTGCGGGCTTTGCCTTCGCGATGGCGCCGATCTTCTTCGGCGGCTTTTGCGAGATCTTGCCGAAATACGACCCCGAGATCGTGCTGCGCAAGATTTCCGACATGCACCTGTCCAATACCTTCTTCGTGCCGACGCATTTCCACCGCATGTTCGCGCTCGACAAAAAGACTCTCGACAAGCACCGCCCGACCACGCTGAAGGCGATCATCTCCAACGCCGCGCCGCTGTTGCAGGCCACCAAGGAAAAGATCGTCGACTATTTCGGCGAGGGCCTGCTGCACGAAACCTACGGCTCGACCGAAGGCGGTTTCGTCACCAGCCTGCGGCCGCAGGACCAACTCCGCAAACAACAATGCGTCGGCCTGCCCTACGCCACCGTCGAAGTCTCGCTGCGCGACACCGACGGCAACGAAGTGAAACAGGGCGAGGTCGGCGAACTGTTCTGCCGCTCGCCGCTCTTGTTCAACGGCTATTGGCAGAACCCGAGCGCCACCGACGAAGCGGTCACCGACGACGGCTGGTGCACGGTGGGCGATTTGGGCCGCCACGACGACGAGGGCTACCTCTATTTGGTCGACCGCAAGAAGGACATGATCATCTCGGGCGGGGTCAACGTCTTCCCGCGCGAAATCGAAGAGGTCCTGGTCGCCCACCCAGCCGTCGCCGAAGCCAGCGTTATCGGCGTCCCCGACGAAGAATGGGGCGAAGCGGTCAAGGCCGTGATCGTCAAACGCAGCGCCGTCACCGACGCCGAGCTCACCGCCCACTGCCGCGCCAGCCTCGCCAAATACAAAATCCCCAAAACCTTCGCCTACCTCGACGCCCTGCCGCGCAACGCCGGCGGCAAGATCCTCAAGACCGACCTGCGCGACCGCGCCCGCGACGGCACGCTGTAGCCGCGCGGGTGCGCCCAAACCTCTACCCTCCTCAGCCTGCCCCACGGCCAATCGCCCCGTCTTGCCGCCTTCGCGCCGCCCGTGACATGATCGGCGCAACGAGACGGGCGGCCGCGGCCCCCGCGCATAGGGAGCCCCACACATGAGCGACGCCGCCACCGCCACCACCCCGTCCGATGCCCTCGCGGCAAGCCTGCGCCAGGTCCTGGGCAACGACCACGTCCTCACCGACATCGCCGACCGGCAGTTCTTTTCCAGCGACGTCTTTCGCGAGGCCGACCCGGCCGCCTTCGTGATCCAGCCCGGCACGCCCGAAGAGCTCTCCGCGGCAGCCGCCGCCGCAAGCGCCGAAGGCTACGCCGTGATCGCGCGCGGCGGCGGGCTGTCCTACACGGACGCCTATTTACCGACCAGCACCAAGTCGGTCGTGGTCGATCTCCAGCGCCTCAACCGCATCGTCGAGATCAACGCCGAAGATATGTACGCGGTGGTCGAGGCCGGCTGTACCTGGCTGCAGGTGTTCGATGCGCTCAAGGCCAAGGGCCTGCGCGCGCCCTATTTCGGCGCCCTGTCGGGGATGTACTCGACCGTCGGCGGCGCGATGTCGCAAAACAGCATCTTCTTCGGCTCCGGCCTGCACGGCACCGCGGCCGATAGCTGCCTTGGCCTCGAGGTGGTGCTCTCGGACGGGCGCATCCTCAAGACCGGATCGTGGGCCACGCCCTTCAACCCCTCGCCGTTCTTCCGCAGCTACGGTCCCGACCTCACCGGCCTGTTCCTCGCCGACGCCGGCGCGCTCGGCTTCAAGACCAAGGTCGTCTTGCGCCTGATCCCGTACCCGACCGAAACCCGCTTCCTGTCCTTCGCCTTCGACGACTACACCGATGTTACGGCGGCCATGGCGGAGGTCTCGCGCCGAAGCCTCGCCGCCGAGTGCTTTTCGTTCGATCCCTACCTGCAAGGCCAGCGCCTCAAGCGCGAGGGCCTGCTGACCGACGTCAAGCGCCTCGCCAGCGTCGCCCGCTCGGGCAAGTCGCTGCTCGACGGCGTCAAGGGCGCGGCCAAGGTCGCCGCCGGCGGCCGCCGTATGTTCGACGGCGTCGAATATTCGGTCCACCTCGTGATCGACGGCTACGACAAGAAGACCGTCGACACCATGGTCGCCGAGGCCAAGGAAATCTGCACCGACCGCAAGGGCCGCGAGATTCAAGCGAGCCTGCCGCAAATCATGCGCGCGACGCCCTTCGTCCCGCCCAACAGCATGCTCGGGCCCGAAGGCCAGCGCTGGGTGCCGATCCATGCCCTGGTGCCGCATTCGCGCGCCGCCACCCTCATCAAATCGGTGCACGACTATTTCGAAAGCCACCAGGAACTGGTCGATCGCCACGGCATCGAATGGGGCTATCTGATGTGCGCGGTGGCGCAGCAGACCTTCCTCATGGAGCCCGTGTTCTTCTGGGAGGATTCCCGGCACGGCTATCACGACCGCTACCTGGGCAAGGACTACATCGGCAAGCTCAAGACCTTCCCCGCCGACGAGGCGGCCCGCGCCGCCGTCACCCAGTTGCGCAGCGGCCTGGCCGACCTGTTCAAGGAGATGGGCGCGGTGCATTTCCAAATCGGCAAGGCCTACCGCTACAAGGAAGGCCGCAACCCCGACACCTACGCGCTGCTCGAAGCGATCAAGAACTACGTCGATCCGGCGCGGACAATGAACCCCGGCGCCCTCGGCCTCGACTAGGCGTCAGCCGCCCGCAAGCCCTCGCCCAAGTTCGTCATGCCGACGATCCTTGGCGCGCGATCGATCGGCGGCATTCGCCGGAGGCAAACTCACGGCGTGTCGTTTGACCGATGGACGACGACGTTGAAACCTTCCTCGCTCCGGGGCGCAACGAAGTGCTTCGAGATCTGCGTGAATTGTTCGTCCGTGACGGCGAACGCGTGATCGCCTTCGTTGTTTCGTTTTCGCAACCGCGCCCGGCAAACCTCGTCCGGAACGTCCAAGTAATGCAGTCGATGGGCGGCCTTCGCGGCATCGACGATGCCGCGCATCCATACCCGGCTTGCGACGGTGTTTGCCTGAAAATCCAGAACTACCGAGACACCGGCCCGCAACAACGCCACGACATGCGGCCCCACGGCTGTCCGCAACCGGGCGGAGCAGCGGACGTAGTCCGCAACGGTCGACATCTGCTCGTTGTAGAGAGCGGCCAGCCAATCGTCTTCGGCGATGACAACCGTTCCGGGGGCGTCGCCGAGTTGCGCCGCCAACGTCGATTTTCCGGAAGCAATCTTGCCGCACAATAGGTGTAGTGTTGGAGGATTGGGAAACATGGAAGAAGAAGCTCTCGTTCGGCGCGGAACGTACGCCGCAGTGCGGATGCAACCGCCGGGCCCGACGCATCGGCTCGCCTGACGCCGGCGCTGGCGACCCAAGTTCCGAGCAAAAAAGGCGGTCGCGATGACTTATGACAGGAAGACGTTGGGGAATCTACGCGGACCCGCAGCCGGCGTCGGGCCCGTCCGGGCTACGGCTAGCGACCGAACGCTCTGCCGCCCCCACCCCGGCACGGTCGCCGTCCCATCTGCGCCGCGCGGTCCCGATTATCGCGGGCC
>CAYGKG010000127.1:0-7837 GCA_964350495.1 uncultured Alphaproteobacteria bacterium | reverse complement strand
TTGCTGTCGGAGACAGATTCTGCTGCAGCGCATTGTTCTGCTGGGCCTGATTGGCGGCGGTCGTTGCGCCCGTGGCGGCACCGCCGGTACCTGGCGGAGGGGGTGGCGGCGGTGCGCGCGGCGCCGGTGCGGCAATGGCACGCGGCGGTTGTCGCGACCCCTGCTCGCCAAGACTGGTCTGCGCGACATCTTGATCGGTCGGCACCTGACGTCCACCGCCCTGGCCGCCGCTGTCTTGCTGATTGCCGCCTTGTTGGCCGCCCTCCTGCTGCTGGCCGCCCTGTTGCTGCTGGCCGCCCTGTTGCTGATTGTTCTGCTGCTGCCCGCCTTGACCCGGCTGCCCGCCGCCGGGTCCTTCACCCTCCTCGGGCGACGGTTCGTTGCTGCGTTCAAGTGCGCCAAGGGCGGCATTGAGTTGCGCCGGAGCGGCGCGGGCAGGTGGAGACGGGGCTTCGTCGGACGACGCCGCCGTAATAGCAAAACCGGGCCGCGTTGCGGTCTGGGTAACGCCGCCGGCGACAACGGTCATTTGGTCGCCAAACAAAAATGTCGCCTGAGTCGCGCCGCCGGGTTGGACGTTGACCAAGGCGATCCCGCCCCTAATCCCGATCACCGCGGTGGGGGTTGTGAGCGTGACCGGCGTCTTCTTACTGATCTTTCCACCAACGAAACGGAATACACCCTTTGTCGCGGTAAGGGCGAGGCGGCCCGTGCCGGTCGCAGGATCGAAAACAAACTCGTCGAGGACGACATCCGAATTCGGCCCGACGGTAAAGGCGCTCTCATCGATGAACAGCATTTGCGCCTGACCGCCCGCGGTCGTCGCGATGCGTTCGTTTGCGAACACGTTGACGCCAACTTCAAGAACCCGCGGGGCCGATTGTGGCGGCGTGCCGGTGGCATTGGGGTTCAGTGCAGCGGTCACACCGATTTGCGGGCCATTGCCCGACTGCGCGAGGGCCGCCACCGGTCCGATCAGCGCGACGAGAACGGCGGCAAGCCGGACAACCATACGAGAACCCACGCACACTCCTAGGATGAACCGCTGAAAAACTCGCACCGAACGAGCCCTAAACACTATTACACGCGAGAACCCATGATGGATGCAAATCGCCAATCCGCGTGGCCCCCCTTGCGTCAGCACCCTATACTTCCGACCGGAGACATACATGACGACGATTCGCCTCATTTTCTCTTTTTTTGCTTGGTGGAAGACCGAACTTTCGGCCGTCCTACCGACAGGCTTACGGCGTGCCGTGGGTCTAGAGCGGCGATCCCTGGTCGTGCGCCTGGAGGGACGCACGGTCGAGGCCTACCTCGGGGACGCCCGCAGCGGTTTGGCGGTCGCCGCGACCGAAGTGACTCCCGAGGATTGGGGCGATCTGGGCGCGAACTTTGCCCGCGCCCTTCACGGTCTCGATGCAAAGGCGGTCGATACAACGCTCCAGATCGGTGCGACACAAGTGGTGCGACGGCACCTACGGCTACCGCCAACCCCCGATCGCGATCTGTCGGGCCTGCTGTCATTCGAGATCGAGCGCCACACGCCGTTCAAACCGGAAGAAGCCTATCTTACGTATGCCCGCCGCGATGGAGACGGCGATGCGACGAGCGTATCGATTAGCGTCGCACCGCGTCGGGTTGTCGACCCATTGATCGACAGCCTTACCCGCATCGGTTTTGCGCCGTTTCAAGTCGTGCTAGGCGATGACAACCGTCGCCCAGTTGACGGTCTCGGCGTGCGCCGATACCGCGGGCGGCTTGCGGTCTCAAGCGCCGTCCTCGCCATTCTTCTGGTCGCGGCGGCAGTATCTCCACTCCTGCGTCTCGAGCGCGTAGCTGACGACCTCGCAAGCGCTGTCGATGCGGCCAAGAGGAGTGCCGAGACGCGCGACGACTCGACGGCCGGAGGCCTCGCTGTAGTGCGCTTTCTGGATACTTACGCGCGCGAACATCCCTCCCCGCTCGCCGTCCTCGATGAGCTCGCAGTGCTCCTGCCGGACGGCACGTGGCTTGTGCAGTTCAATCAATCGGGCCGCACCGTCGCGCTGGAAGGGCAAGCTGAATCTAGCGCCGACCTCGTGCCACGGCTTGAGGGGTCGCCGCGCTTTTCGTCGGTCGGCTATGACGCACCGGTGACCAAGGAAGGCGCCGGCCGTGGAGAGCGGTTCGCTTTTTCGTTGGAAATCGTTGGGGACATTCGGTGAAATCCGGCACGCCAGCATCGCGCTTATCCGCCCTCGCCCTCCTCGTTGCGGTAGTCGGCGTCCTTTATGCGGTCGTTGGTTGGCCCCTGCAGCGTGCCTACGTGCAAAGTTCGGCAGCTATCGGGGACGGGCGCCTTGCACTCGAACGCTTCGCCGGTTCGAATGCGCGCGACAGCGCTGTCGCCGGGACCCTTCGAGACCTCTCGGACTCAGGACTACTGGTGAAAGCTGCGACCGACGGCAGCGCCGCCGCGCTTCTACAGACTCATTTGCAACAACTGATCGAACAAAATGCCGCGCAGTTGGTGAGTATCGAGGCACTGGACGGAGAAACTCAAGGAGCGTACCGCGCCGTCCGCGTACGGGCCCAGTTCGCCATCGGTCACGACGGACTAGGGCGCGTTCTCCACGCCCTCGAAGAAGGTCGACCCGTCGTGTTCTTGGACAATCTCAGCATTAACGCCCGTTCGGCCCGCGCGTTTGGGGTCGAACGACCCTTGGACATCCAGGTCGAGTTGACCGCTTTCCGCGCGCTCGAGAACTGAGAGTGCCGACCGTGCCACGTCTCCTCTTTGGTCTCATTGCCGCCGCTCTTTTTGCGGTCGCTGCCGGCGTGTGGGTCATTCCCGTAGACGACCTCGGCCCAGCTGCGCGCCGCGACGGTGAGGTTCGTGTTGTACCGCCGTCCGGTCCTTTGCTCGCGCCCCGTCCGCTCGAGGAATTCGCAGCGATCACCGAGCGTCCCCCGTTCAGCGCGGCCCGGCGGGCAGGAGCAACCGGACCGGGGAGTGACCCCACCTTAATCCTTGGTCGTTACCGGCTCTCCGGCGTCATCGTCGCGCCAACGGCCCGTTCGGTGATCTTGAGCGGACCGAACGGTACCGCCGTGACCGTCGCCGAAGGCGAGAGTGTCGACGGATGGCTGGTTGATGAAATCACCGTCGAGCAGGTCGTTTTCAGCGCCAACGGGCAACGCCAGACGTTCGACGTTTCGCCGGTCGGGCGCTAAGGAGCGCCGGCCATTGATTCGTTTTGAAGCGCTTCGTAGGGTACGGCGTGGTTGAGGGAGGACTGGCACGTGCTTAGGAGACTGGCTTTTGCCGGAATGGCGGTCCTATGGGTCGCCGCCTGCACCGCCCAACCGGTGCGCGATGTCTCTGAGATTCCGGCCGCGATTCCCGAGACCGGACCGCGCGTTGCTCAAAACCAAACCGCGCCGCCGCCCGCTGTCCAACCTTCCTTCCCGGGATCGACCGGCGCCATGGTCGCGCGCCAGCCCCGTATCGATGAACTCTATCCGGCCCGCGCCGCGGCATCGGATAGCGGTGGCACACAACCGTTGCGCGGCGCTGAGGGGGACATCACCCTCAATTTCGACAATGCGGACGTGCGCGAGGTTGCCCGCGTCATCCTCGGCACCCTTCTGGAACGAAACTACGTCGTCGATCCAAATGTATCGGGCACCATTAGCTTGGCTTCCGGCCGTCCGCTGCGCCGCGAAGACCTCCTGCCGACATTGGAGGCGATCCTTGCCAGCCAGGGCATTCAACTCGTCAACTATGGCACCGTCCTACGCCTGACCCGCCAGAACGACGCCCAGGCCCGCGCGGGCGGCGGAATCGGTTTCGGTCCCGGAACGGCGTACCGTGTGTTCCCGCTTCAGTATGTCGCGGCGGCACAACTCCAGACGGTATTAGCACCGCTGCTGCCCGATGGGGCTATCCCCGTTATCGATCCGGTACGCAATTTGGTCGTCGTTGCCGGCGATTCGACGATCATGCGTCTCGCCACCGGCACGATCGAAATCTTCGACGTCGATCGCATGGCGACGCAGACTTCGGCCATCATTACCTTGCAAGACGCCGATGCGTCGGTCGTCGCCGCCGAATTGGCGAACATCTTCGCTTCAACCGGATCGTTGTCTGGCGGCGACGGCGAACCGGGTGCCCTGCAATTAATTCCGATCGAGCGACTTAACGGAATTCTCGTCGTCGGTCAGAACCGCGATTTGGTTGAGGACGCCCGCGAATGGATATTCCGGCTGGACCGCAAGCGCGACCCCGCCGAACGACGCGTCTT
The DNA here is from genome assembly GCA_964350495.1 of uncultured Alphaproteobacteria bacterium. GTDB lineage: Bacteria > Pseudomonadota > Alphaproteobacteria > SHVP01 > SHVP01 > CALJDF01. The sequence goes on along the minus strand of CAYGKG010000127.1, from coordinate 3,551 downwards.
CGTTTACTACGTGCAGCATGGCGGCGCCGAACGAATCGCGACGGCACTCAACGAGATCCTGGGCGGTGGAGCGGCGAACCCAGCCGCCGAGGAAGGGAGCGATTCGGCGGGAACGCCTGCCGGTCTCTTGGATACCAACCTACGGATTTCTGTCGACAGCGAAAACAATGCACTTCTCGTGTCGACGACGACACCGAACTTCACCTTGATCCAAGACGTTCTGCGCCGCCTCGACATTCAACCGCTGCAGGTAATGATCGAAACCAGCATTTTCGAAGTTTCGCTCCGCGACGACCTGCGATTCGGGGTTCAGTACGCCATCAACAACGGCGGAATCGGGATCGGCGAAGGCGGCAGCGCGTCCTTTACTAATGGAACCAACACCGTGACCGGCCCTGGATCTGTGGTGACGCCCGTGATCAACCCGGTCCTGGGCGCCATCGGCACATCGACAACGGTCGGCGGCTTCAACTTCACCATCGAAGGCGCTTCGGCAACCCGATTCATTATCGACGCGCTCTCGGACCTCACCGAGGTCAACATGATCTCGTCGCCGAACGTGATCGTGCTGAACAACAATACCGCCTCGCTAAACGTCGGCGATGAAGTGCCGATCATCACCCAGACGACGACCAGCACCGTTACCACCAGTTCGTTGATCGTCAACACCGTGCAGTATCGGCCGACGGGCGTGAGTCTCGAAGTCACCCCGCAGGTCAATGCAAGCGGCATGGTCACGCTGCGGCTTTCCCAGGCGGTCAGCGATGTGCGGGTGACCACGTCATCAACCATTAACTCACCGACGATTCAGAACCGCAGCCTCCTGAGCACCGTTTCCGTGCGCAGCGGCGACACCGTGCTGCTCGGCGGCTTGATCCGTGAGACCGCCGGCGACGGGCGGACCGGCATCCCGCTCCTGCACGAACTGCCGATTATTGGAAACCTATTCGGACGCACCGCAGAGACCACGCAGCGCACCGAACTCGTGATCCTCATCCGACCGATCATCATTTCGACACCCGAAGAAGCGACGAGCGTCACTCAATCGATGCGCAACAAGTTTCTATCGCTGGTTCGTCAAGAACGCGAAGGCATCCGCCAACCCCGCAACATTCCGGGCGCCGGTCGTTAGACCCACACAAAAGAGCTACCCGCGCCCTTATTGGAGCGACGCGCTTACCGCATAGCTACCGGTGCCACCGCAGCAATGGGCAACGCTGACGAAGTACGTCCCCGGGACGACAACGGCGCTGAGCCGCGCATTGTACCAACCCGCCGAGTCGTCGTCCTGTGCGACAACCTCGCCCAGGGCATTGCGCAAGGTGAGATTGACGTCGGCTGATCCTGTAGTCGAAAGAACCAGCGTTCCGGCCAGATCGGCATCAATCCGGAACGTGTCGATATCGCCACTTTCTTCGATTCGCCCGGTTGCGGTACCGTCTAATGTCGTGGCGCCACCCGCGACTCCCGCATGGTCGTCGTCAAGCGCATCGATCGTTCCGCCGCCGGGGAGGAGCGCCACACTTTGCGTCGTCCCAAGTTGCTCGACGACATCGACGACCTGGATGGCGAAGTTCTCGACCGAACGAAAGGCCTGAGTCGCGTTGAAGGCGCTCAGTACGGCGCGGCCGGTCGGCGCATCCGGTCCGATCGACACCCTTGCGACGATGGAGCCCGCATCGACGACGGTGACGCCATGCACCGTGAAGCCGGCTGGGACTTCGACAACCGGACTGCCATTGGCGGTGCTGAACCCTTCGGCCGACAGCGTCAACGACACCGTGGTGCCGCGGGGGACAAAGGCCAGAAGCTTGACGAGTTCGCGGTAGGCGGTTTCGGCGAGACAGGCGACATTACCGCACCCGGTGGCCGGCGCCTGTATGACTGCATCGCGCACTGCCTCGGGCAGATCGTGGGCGCTGTCGACCAGTTCTCCAAGCAAGAACGCCGTCGCGGCGCCGGTATCGGCGAACCAACGCCCGCCTTCGCCGTCCAACCCGACATAGACGCGGCCATCGGCGCGTTCAACCACGCCGCGCCGGTCCGACGTACCGCCAAGGGCGCGAAAGAGATCGCCCGTGCGCGACATCGCCCGAACCAGAGCCTGGTCCTGGGCGGCCAATCCCGCGACATCGGGCGCACCATTGAAATCGATGAAGCGTGGCCCCATCGCCCCTGCGCCGCTGGCCCCTGACGCCAATCCGGCGACCTCGTTAGACAGCTGCCGTACATAGTTGCGGTAGGGTGCAAAATCGCCCTGCGCAACGCCTGCCGCGTTGGCACTGCCACCGAACGCCGCGAAGACCGCAACCACAACCGCCAGACGAAACGATATCATCGCCCTAACCCACGACCTGCATGCACCGCTTAGGCACACGAATCGACGTGCCCCGCGAGAACCAAGTCAGAAACGTATTGCCGGTGCAGGTCGACCGGGTAATCCCGATCTGGCCAAATCCGTTGATCGTGATGTCGGTCACTTCGACACGCATGAACTGTCCTTCATCGAAAGTCACGATACCGCACCAACGCGCGTCGTTGGCATAGAGCCCGTTTTGAGAGCAAACCGTCTTGTTGATGAGCGCCGATTCCAGCGCCAAGGCCGGATTGCCAACGGTACCCGCCGGGGGCAGACCGGAATAGCGCGGCGCGGGCGAATTGGCCGACACCACATACTCATCCGCTCGCGGCGGGGCAGCGACAGATTGGTTCTGCGCAACCTGAACGGTGCTGCGTGTCCCAACCAACGACTCCAGCCGTGCATTGGCGAGGAGCGCGGCGGGCGCCGACGGATAGGTCATCAACAGGTCATGGTACTGCCGCTCGGCTGCCGCATAACTTCCCTGGAGTTCCAACTGATAGGCCGCCGCGAACATCGCATCCGCGTCGCGCGGCCCCGAAGGTTCGGCTGTCGGCGCGATACGCGGCGCCGGTGCGATCGTGACAGGCGCAACCGGCACCCGTGCGACAGCCGGCTGGCCGGTCCTTTGATGGGAAGTATTCGCGCCGACTACCCAAGGCCCGTCGCGCCCGGCATATCTTTGCGCGAGCGACCCGCTGTCATCCCGCTCGATTCGCAGGGACTCGGCGGTACGCGGTGCGGTCAGTGCGATCGGCGTCGCACCTCCGACCTGCGCCACCTGCAACTGTGACGGGCGCCCGTCGCCGGATATAAGCACCGTCCCCGTCGCGGCAAACGACGTCGCCGGTATCGCAACCGCGGAAACGGCCCGCGCGTCGTTCATCACCGGCGTCGGACCCACGGGCACTGGATCCTGCAACGCCGCAACCTGCACGCGTCCGCCCAATGCCTGGGTGACGTGAGCCGTCCGCTGCGCGTAGGCGCTTTGGCTTGGCACAGACGCTACCACCGAGATGTCACGCGACGCTTCTCGCGCCGACGATACCGGGGCCGGCGCGCGGAACGCGATGCCCTGCGCGTCGGCACGCGCAAGCTGCACACCCGGGGCCTGCGACACTGGGGCCTCTTGGGCTGACAAAAGCGCGACGGTCTCTCGGGACGCGGCCGGGGCGTCGGCGATCACTTGACG
>CAYGKG010000126.1:526-7982 GCA_964350495.1 uncultured Alphaproteobacteria bacterium | reverse complement strand
GCCGACGGCCTTGAGCGAGCTTTGAATGATCGTCGCGACCGGGCCGATGATGGACTCGCGCTCGGCGACGAAGGCGAGCTTAAATTCGTCAGCGAACTTCTCCAGGCCCTCGCCGTTCGGATACCCTGCCTCGGCGAGCAGTTGCTTGGCTTTTTCAGGATTGTAGTCGTAGCTCACCGACGGTTTGTGATAACCCGGGTACTCCGGCGGCACCAAGCCTTCCCATTTGCGCGCGGCGCCGAAATAGACCTTTTCAATGAGTTGGTCGTAAGGGATGGCATGGGCGACAGCCTTACGGACCTTGACGTTGTCGAACGGCGGTCGCCCCCAGTTCAACGACATCATGATCGTCGAATTGAGGTACCCGCCGCCGACTTTGATCCCTTTGACCTTCTTGAGGCTGTCGAACTCCCGGGGGGCCAAGGAATCGACGAAGTCGGCTTGGCCGGACCGCAAGATCGTCAGACGGTTGGAGCTTTCCGGAATCTTCTTCCAGATGACTCGGTTGTAGTGGGGCTTGCCGCGGTAATAGTCTTGGTTCGCTTCGAGGATGATGGTGTCCTCTTTTTTCCACTCCCCAACGCACCACGGACCGAAACCAGGACCATTGGTTGTATTGGTATAGTTGTGGCTCCAGGGGTCCTCCGCGGTGGCATTCGCCTCCATCGTTTCCTTGTCATAGATGTGCAGCGCGAAGATCGCCAAGACCGGCAGAAACAGGCCGTTGGCCTGATCTTGCCGAATCTTTACCGTGTATTGGTCCACCTTTGTGACCTCATCACCAAGCTGACGGGGATCAGGGGTCGGAACCGGCTTGCCCTCCTCGATCGCCTTGTTCGCCGCAGCACGGGCTGCAAACAACGAAGGGGCGAACGTATCGATCGAGCCGACGTTCGCGAGGAAGTAGCCGACCGCTGCGGTGCCGCTGATCGATTTGGCACGGGCCAGGGTGTAAAGGACATCGTCGGCATCGAAGGTGGCGCCGTTGCACCCCTTCACGCCACGGCGCAAGTTCAACGTCCATGTCAGGGTCGGAACGTCGAAGCTCCAGGATTCGGCAAGCCTGCCTTCGAAGGTGTGCGTGTCAATTGCAGCGAAACCGTCGGCATTGACCTCACCCAGTTTGAAGTAGACCAGCGGCTCGAGCACATTAACCATACCGCTATAGGAAGGCGGGAAGGTGCCGCCCGGTCCGTCGACGTTCAGGCTGTTCGGCACGTTGTACGATAGATACAACAGGTCTTCCGCCTGCGCGACTGCAGCCGCCCCTAGTCCGGCCAGCCCCATCCCTGCGGCGGCCAGCACATTGCGTACGCTTCTTCTCAGCATTCCATCCTCCCAGTTGGCTTGTGCCCCATAGTTTGGCACGATCCTTCCCTCGGACCGCGCCGTCCCTGGGCCAATTCTGTGGTCGCGGCCTTGCCCGAGTCAAATGGTCGATGATCGGGGGACCGATTTGGGCCGATAGACCCGCTCTTAGAGGACCTGAAACAATTCGTACCGGACGCCAAACGCACCGCCGTCGAGAATTCGAACAGCGCCGCGCCCGATGGCGATCGTGCTGTTCAACCAGGCATAATCGTTATCCATGGCGGTTTCGAAGAAGACAGCGCTCCGCATGTAATAGCGATCGCCCGGCACCGCTTCGCGCCGTCCCAGTTTCTTCAAAACGTCCTTCGGACCCGACACGATGCCTTGATAGGCGATCTGGATGAGCACTCCGTCGTCCGTCTCAAGGACCAGCCGCACATCGGGCCGCGCGGAATCGTCGCGCAGAACCAACAGGTGATCCGTCGCGGTGACCACGCCACCGCGCAACTTCGGACCTTCGAAAGTCCCTCTTTCGATCCGGTCGATTCGCCGCCACCCCCGAGGGGTCTTACCGATTTCGAGACCGGGCATGGCCTCCATGTCGAGAGTCATCAAATATTCCGTTCGCAGCGACGCTTGTTGATCGTCCATGGTTCCTCCTAGTGCACGAGATAAACGTTGTAGTGATCGCCGAAAGCGCCACCGGGGAACACCAATAAGCGCCCTGTCGAGACGGCCAATGCAGTGTTTAGCCAGGCGTAACGCGAGTCGGCGGTTTCGAATGCGACGGCGGTTCGCAGATAATAGTCGCGCGGGTCGACCGCCTCGCGCCGCCCAATCCGTTTCATGACCTCGCGCGGTCCGGCTACGATACCGTCGTAAGTCATTTGAATGAGCGCCTCATCTTCGGTCCGTAATACCATCCGCACATCGAGCCGTGCCGAATCGTCACGCATCACCAGAACGGGATCGGTCCCGGTTACGATCTCGCCGGTGAGGCGCGGCCCGGCGAATCGACCTCGCAGGATGCGATCCACCCGGCGCCAGCCCCCAGGCGTCTTGCCGATCTCCAGACCGGGCATTGCTTCGATCACAAAGTGCGTCAAGAACGACGTTTCCAACGGCGCAACATCCGGGTGCGTCATGACGGCCCCTCCCTGTGGATGCTAGCATCTTGGCATGACACAGGATCGTTATCACGACGTCTACGCTGCCCATCGCTGGCAGGTTCCGACGCGCTACAACATCGGTACCGACATTTGCGACCGAATCGCCGCGCGCCACCCCGACGCGACAGCAATGGTCTGGGAAGATGCCGGGGGCAACGACCATACGATCACCTATGCTTGGCTGCGGGAGCGCAGCAATCGTCTGGCCAATGGTCTGGTGGCCCTAGGCCTTAAGCGCGGCGACCGCGTCGCCGTGCTGCTCGGACAGCGCCCTGAAACCGCCGTCAGCCATATCGCGATCCTCAAGGCCGGATTGGTTGCCGTCCCTCTATTTACGGCATTCGCGGAAGGGGCATTGGCCCAACGCATCGCCCATGCCGGTGCCCGCGTCCTAGTCACCGATGCCGAGCAACTACCAAAAGCGGTCGGCCTGTTGGCGCGCGGGCTAGAACTTCGGACAATTCTGTGTGTCGGGGCCGCGGAACGCGGGATCGATTCGTTTGACTCATTTGTCGATGCCGGCGGGTCCGAATTCAAGGCCGTGGACACGCTGGCCGAGGACGATGCCCTGATCATCTACACGTCCGGCACGACCGGCCCGCCGAAGGGTGCGCGTCACGCCCACCGCATGCTGATCGGGCACGATCCCGGCCTTCAATTCGTCCATTACGGCATGCACGTAGGATCAAGCGACCGCCACTGGTCGCCGCAGGACTGGGCCTGGGTCGCCGGGTTGGTCAACATCCTGTTCGCTTCCTTGCGCCACCGCATCCCCATCATCGCCGCGTCGCGGCGGTTCGATCCGGAGTGGGCGTGGCGATTGTTGGAGCATCACCGGCCGACCCGGGCCTTCATCCCGCCGACGGCCTTGCTGCAAATGCGCCAAGTTCACCCCCATGGTGCACGCAACGTGCCGTTGGTTTCCGTCGGCACCGGCGGCGAAGCCGTCTCGCCGGGACTCATTGCCTGGGGCCGCGAGGTCCTCGGCGCCGATCTGAACGAAGCCTTCGGCCAGACCGAATGCAACATGATTGTCGGCAACAGCGCCCAGGTGATGCCGGTGCGCCTGGGCTCGATGGGACGGGCCATGCCGGGTCACGACGTGTCTCTGGTCGATAAGACCGGCCAGGAGGTAGAGGACACCGGTATCGTCGCCGTTCGGCGCGGCGACCCCGTGATGTTCTTGGAATACTGGAACGACCCTGACGCGACCCACGCGAAATTCGCGGGCGATTGGCTTTTGACGGGCGATATCGCGCGGCGCGACGAGGATGGGTACTTCTATTATGTCGGCCGCAACGACGACGTCATCAATACCGCCGGCTACCGCGTCGGGCCGAGCGAAATCGAGGATGCGCTCCTCGCTCACCCTGCCGTCGCGGGCGCCGGTGTCATCGGCGTCCCCGATGCCGGCCGCGGTCAAGCGATCAAGGCCTTCATCGAGTTGCGTCCCGGCATGGAAGCGTCCGACTCCCTGAGTCAGGCATTGCAAGACCACGTGCGGACCCGCTTGGCACGGCACCTGTATCCCCGTGCGATCGCCTTTATCGACGAGATCCCGCGCACGGTAACCGGGAAGGTTCGGCGCGAAGCATTGCGGTCGCTTGGCGGCGAACCGGGCAATTCGGCGGCGACTTAGGCGCTTCTTGACGGGGCCTCAGGCGATGCCCCTATAGCGCTTGGTCCAACCTCTCGGTGGGCACAGCGGGCGCACCCCATCGTTTCGCGGACCACAACTAAGCCCCCCTCGGCGCCGCGATCCCAATCCGCGGCAACCCGTCCCCAGCCCGGCGATCCGCAGGCGGGACACGGCGTCGCCAGACGCCGCGCCAGTCGCAGGGCAAGCGTCGCGATCGTGTGCATCCGCGTCGGGTTGAGATGCGCGCGCATGTCGGTTTCGACGTGTACAAGACCGTCGGTGGAAAGCGCCGCACACTGTGCGACCGCCTGGGCCAACGCGGCATGATCGGCGAGGCCCTTGAAGAGTTGTTGCTCGGGCACATCCTCCAGCACCAAGCGGACGCGGTCGTCGTGGTCGATTTGAATACGGTCGTTGGGAACCGCGATGAGGGCGTGGGCGGGAAAGCCGACGCGCTCGATGAAGTCGGACAGATCCTCGGGGGTTCGCGCCTTGGCGTTGGCAAAGTTGGTGTCCAGGGTGAACAGCTCTTCGACAACAACCAACCCATCCTCGTCGTCGACAAACGCCATCAGTTCGTGGCACCCGACCGCGAAGGCCAATTCGACATGCGGCCGGAAACTTCCTTCGCTCGCAATCCCTAGTGCTAGCCCCGCCTCAGCCATGCCAAATCGGGCTTTACGCACCACAACGGCGCTTGGCGTCCCTTGACGTTCCACCTCGCCCGAGAAAGTCCCCAACAGATCCGTATCGAGACCGGGGGGCACGACGACCGACAGACCGAGCGCATCCCGCATCGGACCGGCGATCGCTTTTTCTTTATGGTGTTTTGTGGCGAGGACCGCTTGGCGGTTCCGGTAGCGTGTCACAGGATATGGCTGAAATTGGTCGCGGGGCGGCGATCTTACCGCACCCAAGGGTTGACTCAATGATTAGATTTACCCGTCAAAGAACTCTCCGGGGCGCCACCCGCCTGACCGCCATTGGGTTGGGCGCGGCAATTGCCCTGGCGGGAACGACCGCGGCAGCCGAGCCCGCAACCGTTTTGGTCGACCATCCCCTCGCTGGCCAAATTTGGTCCAGCCATACCAATCGGATGACGACCGTCGACGATATCGTTGCCGCCGGCGAGGTCGCGGATGCCGTCATGCTCGGCGAAAAGCATGACAACGCCGAACACCATCGGCTGCAGGCCGTCCTGTTGGATAGATTGAGCGAGAACGGCCGCGACACAACAGTGATCTGGGAGATGATCGCGCCAACAAAAGACCCCATTCTCGCCCGCGCAGCGGCCATCGGCGCGGACCGGCTTGGCGCCGCCTTGGGTTGGGCGGAGGCGGGCTGGCCGTCCTGGCCGGAATACCAACCGATCGCCGAGATCGCGATCGCCCGCGGCCTTGCGATGCGAGGCGCTGCGTTGCCACGCGACCAAGTCGGCGCGTTGGTCAGAGGCGATTCAGGTCCTGATCTGACCGCAAGGCCGCTGTCCGCGGAAGGTCAAACGGCCCTCCTGGACCAGTTGGAGGCATCGCACTGTGGCGCGGTCCCCCGGACCGCGCTTGGCGGCATGGCCACGGTCCAAGTGGCCCGCGACGCCGCGATTGCCGAGGCGATGCGCGCGGTTCTCGGCGCCGGCGGATTTCCGGTGGTCGTGACCGGCGGCGGCCACGCCCGACGGGACCGCGGAGTCCCGTGGCAGCTTCCCCGCCGGACCGTGCTTGTTGTCGGCTTTGTCGAGGTCGTCCGGGGCGAACTGGACCCGGCAACCTATATCGATCCAGGAACCTTCGATTTTGTCTGGTTCACGCCACGGGTGGACGAAAAGGATCCGTGCGCCCGCTTCCGACGTTAGCCTGCGGGCGCGCGCCGCAGCATGAGCCCGGCCGAAGCCGCAAGGGCAAGCCAACCTAAGATCATCAACCCGCCCCCGACCGGGGTCAGCCACGCGACCGGCGCCACCCCAACGAACGCGTGGAGGTATAGCGATCCGCTGAAAAGCCCGCTGCCCAGCACAAATGCAAAGGCTGCTGCGTGGACGAGTCGCCGCGCCACCCCACCGCACCGACCGCCGGCAAAACCGATCGCCAAAACAGCCAGGGCATGTATGGCATGGTAGTCCGACGCGGTATCGAACAAGCGCACCAGCACAGGATCGCCGATCACGCCGTGGTTCCCGGCAGCACCGATGATCACGAAGGTGGCGCCGTCTAGGGCAGCGAGAAAAATCCAAAGGGGCAACATAGAAGCGACGCTGGGCAACCGGCCGCGCCAAGTCAAGCGCCCCACCTGTGGTATGTTGGGCGAGGGAGCGCCGCGATGATTCATTCAAGACCCCGCCTGACCGCCGCCGATCGGGACATCTTCGAAAGCGATGGCGCGGTGTGCCTTCGCGGCGTCTACGCGCCCGAGGTCATGGCCGACCTGCTAGCGACCTGGGATGACGTTGCCGCCGACCCGCGCGGCAGCGGCCTCGTTCCACCCGGCGAAGAACACCGCGAAGTCGGCGACCGCGCCAACATCATCAGCCGGCCTTCGTACAGCGTTGCCGCCTTTCGCGATTTCATTCGCACGTCTCCGGTACCCGCAATCCTGGGCGATCTGTTGGACGCCCGCGAGGTCGGGTTCTACTGGGACACCGTCTTCGCCAAGGATCCGGGGAGTCCCTGGCCCACCGCTTGGCACACCGATGCTGGCGCAACCGCGATCCTTGGCAATCAGCTTTTGAACGTGTGGACGCCGCTTACGCCGGTGACCCGAGACAACAGCCTGGAAATTCTCGCGGGAACCCACAAAACCGACGTGCTGTATTGGCCGCGCTCACCGAACGGCGCGCGGCTGAACCGCCCCGCTGACCGTCCCTGGTGCCCTGACTTCGAGGCCGAGCGCGGAAATCCGACGGCGCGATTCATCTCGTGGGACATGGAACCGGGCGACGTGGTTGTCATGCACCTGAAGACCGCGCACTACAATCGCGGCAATCCGACGGCCCATCGCCGTGTCGCCTATGCCACCTGGTGGTACGGCGACGACGTTGTCTGGGATCCGCGACCGGAGTGCGAAGAAGGCCACCCCGAAGCGCCCTTTGCAGCGATGCCCCGCGGCGAACGGCCGAACCATCCGTTGTTTCCAATCCTGTGGCGAGCCGAGGACTAGTGCGCCCCGCGGTTCCAGCCAACCGAGCGCTGCGCCAGGGCAGTGGTTTTTTCGCCGAACGCAGCGCGCTAGACTGCGCCACATCGGTTTGGGCGCCTTGATGTCTTTCGCCGACCCGCCGAAATTCGCAAACTAGGGGATCAACATGCCATCGATGGATGTCGTATCGAAAACGGACTTGGCC
>CAYGKG010000126.1:0-516 GCA_964350495.1 uncultured Alphaproteobacteria bacterium | reverse complement strand
CCCGGCCCGGCCGCGCTGCGCGAGCCCGGCCCGCGGCGCCTCTTCAAGGGCACCAAGTGCACGAACGAACGCACCGAGGGGACCCTTCTTGTCACCGCCGATGACGACCTCAAACTCAAACAGGTCGACGAACTGATCCGCGGCTACCTATCACGCCGAAAGATCGACGGCGGCGCTTTCGATTTCGGCAAGCCGGAGAAAGCGTCCGGCAATACGTTGCGCCAAACGATCACCATCAAACAGGGTATCGACCGGGAGGTCTCCCAGAAGATCATCAAGGCGGCGAAGGGGTCGAAGCTGAAAATCCAGGTCGCCATCCAGGGCGACGAGCTACGCATTTCTGGAAAAAAGCGCGACGACCTTCAGGCCGCGATAGCGATGATCAAAGACCTCGGGATCGAGCTTCCCTTGCAGTTCGTCAATTTCCGCGACTAGGCGCAAGCTAGCTCAACAGAAAATCCGTACACACCTGCGCGGTCTTCCGCAGCCCCTCGACCGTCTTTGGGTCACCGCCGA
>CAYGKG010000125.1:0-7997 GCA_964350495.1 uncultured Alphaproteobacteria bacterium | reverse complement strand
GACGGCAACGACGCGGACACGGTCGTCGACGAAACTGACCATGTCGGTGGCCCCAGGAACGTTCAACCGGCTGGTAATGGCCCGCGCCACTTCGATCTCCGGCGAGATGATGACGTCGATCGGCAGGTGGTTCCGCGAGAACAAGTTCTGCCATGCCGGGTCGAGATAGGTCTGCGCACGGATGCGCGCGATCTTGGTCGGCGTTTCGAACAGAGAATGGGCGACTTGACAGGCAACCATGTTGATTTCGTCGTTCTGGGTAACGGCGACAATCATTTCCGCATCGCGCGCCCCGGCCTGTTCCAACACGTCGGGGTGGGACGCGTAGCCCTCGATGGCACGGACATCGAGCGATTCGTTCATCTTTTGGATGGTTTCCGGCGATTGATCGACGATGGTGACGTCGTTGTTTTCCGCCGCAAGTTGCCGCGCAATGCTGGATCCGACCAGCCCGGCGCCACAAACGATGATTCTCATGGTGTTAGCCTGCGCGTTCTCTTTTGATTCACCGGCTAGGTCCGGTTGTTGTCGCCGGTTACACCGAGCGCTTTGAGTTTGCGATGGAGCGCGGAGCGTTCCATCCCGACGAACGAGGCAGTGCGTGAAATGTTTCCGCCGAATCGATTGATCTGCGCCAGCAAGTATTCACGTTCGAAAACTTCGCGCGCCTCGCGCAGCGGCATCGCCATTACCTCGCCGTTGTCGGCCTGCCGCAACGACGATACCCCGTTCGACCGTATTTCCGGCGGCATGGTCTCGGCATGGATCGGCGTTTCGGGGCCGCCTGGCGCCATGATCAGCAGGCGCTCGATCATATTGCGCAATTCGCGGACGTTGCCGGGCCAGTCCTTTGCCTGGAGAACCGCCATCGCATCTTCCGCAATCGTGCGTGGTGGCAAGCCAGTCGATTGTGCCATCCGTTCCATGAAGTAGCGCGCCAAGAGCGGGATGTCTTCCCGCCGTTCGGACAGCGCGGGCACCCTGATCGGCACGACTGCAAGACGGTGATAGAGATCTTCGCGAAAGCGCCCGCCGGCGATTTCGTCCGAGAGATTGCGGCTGGAACCGCTAATCACGCGAACATCGACCCGAACCTGGTCGCGCCCGCCCAAACGCGCGAAGGTTTGCTCCTGGAGGACGCGAAGGATACGCCCTTGCGTCTCAAGCGGCATGTCGGCGGCCTCGTCGACGAACAGCGTGCCTTGATGCGCCTGCTCGAATATCCCGACCTTGCGCGGACTGCTCGCGCCGGTTGCTCCGGCTTCGGCACCAAAGAGTTCCAAATCGATTGTGTCGGGCGCCATGCGCGCTGCGTTCATCACGACGAAAGGACCGTGGGCGCGCCGCGACCGACTGTGGAGGAGGCGCGCGGCGACTTCTTTGCCGCTGCCAGCGGGGCCGGTGATGAGGACGCGGCTGCCGGTCGGTGCGACCTTCTCAATGGCTGCGCGCATCGCGTTGATGGCGGGTGCGCTACCGAGAACGTCGGAGTCCTGACCGAACCGCATGCGCAATTCTTCGTTCTCCCGACGGAGGCGGGACGCCTCGATTGCGCGCGACACAACCAGCAGAAGGCGGTCGGCGGCAAACGGTTTTTCGACGAAGTCGTAGGCGCCGCGTTGGATCGCCGACACCGCGGTCTCGATATTGCCGTGGCCGCTAATCATGATCACCGGAAGATTCGGGTAGTCGGCTCGGATCACGCCGAGCAGTTCGAGTCCGTCGAGTTCGCTGTTTTCCAGCCAGATGTCGAGAACGACGAGCGAGGGCTCGTGTTCTTCGAGCGCCAGCAGCGCGGATCGGCTGTCGGTCGCAAGGCGGGCGGTATAACCTTCATCCGAGAGAATCCCCGAAAGCGATTCCCGGATATCCGCCTCGTCATCGACAATCAGGATGTCGCGCGCCAAACTTCCGCCTCCCCTACCCTTGAACCGCTATTCAGCCGCCGCGTCGAGCGAGATCGCCGCGCCGGAACTTTTCTGCCGTGGAAAAACCAGCGAAACGCACGCTCCGCCGTTGGTGCCGTCTTCAAGGATCAGTCGGCCGCGATGCTCTTCCATGATTTTCTTCACGATGGCAAGGCCCAAGCCCGTTCCCTTCTTGCGAGTCGTAACATACGGTTCGGTCAAACGCGTTCGGTTTTGTTCCGGTAATCCGCGCCCGTTGTCCTCGACGCTCAATCGGACGGTATCGCCGTCCTCGCGGATGTCCACGCGAATCCGGCCGGGACGCATGTCGCCTTCTTCCTGCCTGCCTTCGATCGAATCGGCGGCGTTCTGCATCAAGTTGGTTAGCGCCTGGGTGATCTGTCCGCGGTCGCAGTGAATGGAGGGGCCGACCGGCGGCAAGCTAATCTCGTATGCGATGTCGGGAGCGCCGGACTGTTGCAGGAAGCTAACGTGCTTGACGATCGCGCGAAGGTCTTCCGTACGGAATTCCGGTGCTGGCATGCGCGCGAACTTAGAAAACTCGTCAACCATGCGGCCGATGTCATCGACTTGCCGCATGATCGTTTCGGTGCATTGGCGAAAGATGTCTTGGTCGGATGTGATCTGGGTATTGTACTTCCGCCAAATGCGGTCGGCCGAGAGTTTGATCGGTGTCAGTGGGTTCTTGATTTCGTGAGCGATCCGCCGAGCCACGTCCGCCCATGCGGCACGGCGTTGCGCCGAAACGAGTTCGGAGATGTCGTCGAAGGTGACGACGAAGCCCGAATGGGAGCCTGCGCCCGGATCGCTGACGATACGAACGTGCAATTCGCGCACTTGCCCGTTTCGGTGCACCGTCACCTCGCCATCGACCTGCCGGTCGTTTTGCGCCAGCGCGGCATCGAGGAGATCGGCCATTTCGGGCAGAACCTCGCGGAAGTCTCGCCCGGCCAGTGCTTCGCGAGGCATTCCGAGCAGTTCTGTCGCCGACCGATTGGGCAACGTAATACACCCGGTCGAATCCAAACCGAGAACGCCGGCAGACACGCCCCCCAAGACCGCTTCGGTGAATCGGCGCCGTTCATCGAGCTGTTGGTTGGCTTCGATAAGTTCGCCGCGTTGTGCCCGCAACTGGCTGGTCATGCGATTGAATGCGCGGCTGAGCGTGCCGAACTCGTCGTCCTCGCGTCCTTCAGATACCCGAACGTCGAGGTCGCCGGATCGAACGCGCTCCGTCGCCCCGACTAGCGACGAGAGCGGTTGCACCAGCCGGTTGGCGAAAACAAGCGCCAACCAAATCGCGATGCTCAACAACAAAAGAGCAAGAAGAACGAAGACCGTCGCCAGGGTGACTTCCACGCGCGATCGTTCGTTTTCCAGACGGGTGTAGGACTCACTGCGGCGCCGAGTCTCCTCGGCGAAACCCAGCACCAAGGGATCTACGAGCCGGCCGACATACATATAGGTGTTGCTCAAGGTATCGAAACGCATCAGGGCGCGAACGATCTCCTCACCGGAACGCAACAAAACAACATCCCCGCCCCTGGCCCGCGACAGGATGGTTTCATCGGTGATCAAATCCATCTGGCCGCTGAATCGCGTTCGCGCGAGGATGGTGCCGCGGCTGTCGAAGATCATGGCCTCCGGCAAACCGCGGGCATCCGCGAGAAACTGGAGCGTTCCCCCAAGCTGGGCCGGATTTCGGCGTGCCGCGAACAGAGTCTGATGCATCGCATCGACCATCGCGCGAACGTCGCCTTCGATCGTTTTCCTGTTTTCCTCGACGTAGGCATTGGCAACCGCCACCGAGGTGTTGATTGCCGCGCGGGTGTTCTCGCCGAACCACAGGTTGACGCCGATATTGATGAACAACGCCGACACCACCGCCACGACGATCGTGGGCACCATCGCCACCAGGGCGAACATGGCGACGAGACGGACATGCAAGCGGGAACCGGCAAACCCGCGTCTGCGGGCGACCACCAATCGCACAAAGCGCATCGTTACGGCGCTGAGGAGCGAAAGCAGGAGGATGCTGTCGACCAGCAACAACGGGCGGACCGCGGCGCGGTCGCTGGTAAAGGGCGCGACCCCAATGACGGCCAGATAGGTCAGAACGCCGGAGATGACCGCCGCGAGCGCGAGTCCGACCACCAGCCGGCGTTCCAGACCGACGCGCTGCGCCCAGGCGAATAGTCGACCGAGTTGCTCGGGGGTCTGTGTCTCGGGTGCCATACGCTGTGACCATTTGGTCCGGAGCGTCGTGCCCAGGAACCACGATGTTGCATTATTGCATCACTTGGGCGCGCGCACTACCTCAATTTGCAGCTCGCGAATCTTCTTTCGCAATGTGTTCCGGTTTAGGCCGAGGAGGCTTGCCGCCTTGATTTGGTTGCCACGGGTGGCGCGAAGACTGAGGGCAATCAGCGGGCGTTCGACTTCTTGGAGAACGCGTTGATAAACGCCGTCCGGCGGGAGCGTCTCGCCATGGGCGGCGAAGTAGGCTTCGAGGTGCCGCTCGACCGCGCCGCTCAGACTGCTGTCGCCGTCGACCGGTTGCCGGTGTGTCTCGCCGCCCAGTTCATGATCGACCGCGGCAGCCTGGACGATCTCGTCGGCGTTTAGGGCGGCAAGCCGCCGCATCAAGTTTTCAAGTTCGCGGACATTGCCGGGCCAGCGGTAGGCGCGCAACCGGTCGAGCGCTTCGCCGGTCAGAAGTTTGGGTGGCAATCCCTCTTTTTCGGCCCGCAGCAGGAAATGCCGCACGAGATCGGGGATGTCGTCGGTGCGTTCGCGCAGCGGTGGCAGGCGCAACGGCACGACGTTCAGTCGGTAAAACAGATCCTCGCGGAACAGGCCCTGGTCGACCAGGCGGCGCAGCGAACGGTGGGTCGCGGCAATGATGCGGACATCGGCGCGGCGGGCGCGGCCGCTCCCGACCGCCGAATACTCGCCCTCCTGCAAGACCCGCAACAATCGGGTTTGGGCTTCCATCGGCATGTCGCCGATTTCGTCCAAAAATAGCGTTCCACCGTCGGCCTGTTCGAACCGGCCGCCATGCCGTGCGGTGGCGCCGGTAAAGGCACCCTTCTCATGACCGAACAGCTCGCTCTCGATTAGATCGCGCGGGATCGCGGCCATGTTGACTGCCACGAAGGGACGATTGCGGCGCCGGCCGAAGTCGTGGAGTGCCTTGGCGACCAGTTCCTTGCCGGTCCCGGATTCGCCGGAAATCAAAACAGTAAGGTCGGTGGCCGTGAGGCGGCCCATCACACGGTAAACGTCCTGCATCGCCGCCGACCGGCCCACGATGGGCATGACCTCATCGTCGTCCTGCCGCGCCGTTAGAGTCTGCGGCGGGCGCCGCGCGCCATCCTCCAGTGCTTTATTAACAATTGATACTAACTGATTGATATCAAATGGTTTTGGAAGGTACTCGTAGGCGCCCCGTTCGGTCGCCCGCAACGCCGTCATCATGGTGTTTCGGGCGCTCATGACGATTACCGGCACGTCGGGCCTGGCTTTTCTGATCCGAGGTAACAGGTCGAGGCCATCTTCGTCGGGCATGACCACGTCGGTAATGACGAGGTCGCCCTCGCCGGCTTCGATCCATTGCCACAGGGTCGAGGCCGTACCCGTGGTCCGCACCGCGTAGCCCGCCCGCGCCAGCGACTGGCTGACAACTTTACGAATAGACGCGTCGTCGTCCGCAACGAGGATGGTGCCCTCCCCGCTCACGATTGGTCTCGTTCGTCGTTGGCGGCAATCGGCAAGCGCAGACGAAACACCGTTCGCCCCGGTTCCGAATCGCATTCGATCAATCCGCTATGGTCGCCGATGATCTTGGCGACCAGCGATAGGCCAAGCCCGGTTCCCGATCGCTTGGTGGTGACGAACGGATCGAACATATGGCGGCGGATGTCCGCGGCAATCCCCGGACCGTTATCTTGAATCGCTACCTCAAGCGGCAGATGCACCTGTTCGCGGGTGCCGGGCACCGCCAGCCTCAAGCCATGGCGATAGGCCGTCGAGAGCAGGATTTCGCAGGTCGATCCCTCGCAGGCCTCAACCGCATTCTTGATCAAATTCAGCATGACCTGCACGAGTTGGTCGCGGTTCCCGAGCACCGGCGGCAACGAGGGGTCGTAGCGTTCTTCGAAAACGGCGCCGGCGGCGAAGCCGGTCTGGGCGACGCGCCGCGCGTGATCGAGGACGAGGTGAACGTTGACCGGGTGATGGGCCGGCGGACGGGGGTCCGAGAAGCGCTCCATGCTGTCGATCAGCCCGCAGATTCGGTCCGTTTCGTCGCGAATGAGGCGGGTGAGTTCCTGATCCTCAGTTGAGGCGTTGGTTTCCAAGAGCTGTGCCGCACCGCGGATTCCGGCGAGCGGATTCTTGACCTCGTGCGCCAAGACGGCGGCCATCCCGGTGACCGATCGTGCGGCATCGCGGTGGCTCAATTGGTGCCCCATGCGCGAGGCCATCGTCAGTTCGCGAATCGTCAGCAGGATGCTTCCGCCCCGGTCTGGCAGCGGCGTTAGCTGAAAACTGACCTCGCGGCGACCGACCCGCGGTGTGTAAAACTCGGCATCGTGCTCGGCGACGCTGCTGCCGTTCGTCAATGCCTTGTCGATCAGGCCCAGCAACGGACCATCCGTCGGGGCAATGGTGCCGACATCTTGGCCGATCAGATGGCCGGCTCCGGCACGAAAGAAATGTTCCGCCGCCGGATTAACGTAGTCGATCTGGCGCGCGGCGCCGATGACCAACAGCGGATCGGGGACGGCGGCCAGGATCGTAAAGGCATCGCCTATTTCGAGCGGCAAGCTCGATTTCGAAGGCCGCTGCGCGGTCATGCCGCCGCTGCAAGGTCGGCGCGCTGCACGAACGTCCGTAACAGACAGACGACATTTGCCGGATTATGCTCGCGGTTGATCGCATCCAGCGTCGCTTTCGAATCTGCCAGATCGCGTAGGTACCAGCCCAGGTGTTTGCGCGCCGTCCGTACCGCTAGGTCCGCGCCTTGTTGGGTCAACATGGCATCGTAGTGCCGTTCAATGATCTCTAGCCGCACCGCCGATTCTGGCGCGGCAGACCGAATGCCGTCGCGCAGGTAGCGCACAGCGTGTCCCGGGAACCAGGGCCGTCCGTAGGCGCCGCGCCCGATCATGATCCCATCCGCACCGGATTGGGCGAGGCAGGCGTCGATCTCGTCGTAGCTTGTGATATCGCCGTTGGCGATCACCGGGATACGCACCGCCGCCTTGACCGTGCGGATAAACCGCCAATCCGCCTGCCCGCTATAGAACTGGGCCCGGGTGCGGCCGTGGACGGTAATCATTTGGACACCGCAGTCTTCGGCGATGCGGGCCAAATCGGGCGCATTACGGCTGGATTCGTCCCACCCGGTGCGCATCTTCAAGGTTACCGGCACCGAGACCGCCTTAACCGTGGCCTCGATGATCCTTTGGGCCAGCGGCAACTCGCGCATCAGGGCCGAGCCGCACAGGCTCCCCACCACCTTTTTCGCCGGGCAGCCCATGTTGATGTCGATAATGTCGGCGCCGCAGCCTTCGTTGATCCGCGCGGCCTCCGCCATGATCTCGGGTTCGCGTCCCGCCAGCTGCACGGCATGCAGGCCGTCGTTCGTGTCGCGTTCGGCCATACGCCACGAGCGCGGGGAGTCGGTCAGCAATTCGCGGCTGGCGATCATCTCCGAAAATGTCAGGCCGCCGCCCATTTCCCGCACCAGGCGGCGAAACGGTGCATCGGTGACCCCGGACATGGGGGCCAGCAATACCGGTGTGCCGATGGAATGGGGGCCGACGAAAACGGACATTACGTGTGCACAGATTGTTGGTGCCTAATTCTTGGGCAAGATAGGCCGCGTAATCTAAGCCCGCAATGGGACCGCCTACGCTTGGCGTGGAAGCGGCGCGGCGCTAGGTTGCCGCCGGTGACCACTGTGGCTCTTATCGTCGCCGCGGGCCGCGGCGCGCGGTTCGGCGGCGAGACCCCCAAGCAATATCTGCCCCTCGGCGGGCGTCCCCTGCTTCGCCATTGCGTCGC
>CAYGKG010000124.1:0-8029 GCA_964350495.1 uncultured Alphaproteobacteria bacterium | reverse complement strand
ACCTTGCTCGAGTTCGCGAGCTCGACAATTCAGAAAGCCTTCCGCCTCAAGACCCAGGGCCCCGACCCCGACTTCGAGTTACCCAGCCAGCCGCCCCAGCGGGGTCTCGATCAAATTGCCTCCATGCAGTCCGCGCTACAGCGGCTGCAATCGATCACGTTCAACGCAAACGCCAACGCCCAGGCGGCGGCCAACGGTCAAGGCAACCTGTTCAACCTGTTGATCTAGTCTCGCCTCGCCGCGTGAGTGCCGTGCCGATCGAGAAAAAGGCTACGGCAGTCCCTGTCATCGCTGTCATGGCGATTCCCAGCGGCAGCTGGCTTTCGTGCGAGAGAAAACCGGCGACGATCGTCCCCAACGACCCAAGCGCAAACGCGTTGAACCCATAGAGCGCCGATGCCGTCCCAGCGATCTGCGGTCGAACGCTCACCGCAATCACACTGGAGGGCGGCAGGACAAACCCGTTGCCTACCCCAAACAGCAGCATCGGCACCGCAATTGCAGCTTCGCTCCGGGCACCAAACCCGGCCAGCACCGTCAGAATCGCTACTCCCGAAAAGCACAGCGCACTCCCTGCGAGGACGAGGTGCTCTAACGTAAAGCGTCCCCCGACCCGCGACACCACGAGGTTACCGACAAAAAACCCCCCGGTGATATAGAGCAATACGATCCCTAGCCGTTCGGGCGACGAGCCGACGGTATTGATCAGAATGAACGGCACGGTCGCGAGAAAGGCGAAGAACGTCGCATTCATCAGGGCCGCGCCAACCGAGAACATCATGTATTCGGGCATCCGCAAGAGCGAAGCATAGTCCCGCACCATGCTGCCGAGCCCTCCCGTCGCGACGTTCTCGCGCCGCAGCGTCTCCTTCACAGTCAATGCCAGGACCAGCATCGGCGCCAGCGTAAAAAGGCTCATGAAGACGAAACTGCTGCGCCAGTCGCCAGTCCAGCCTTGCAGCGCGCCACCGAGCAACGGTGCGATCGATGACGAGATGCCCGACCCCATGCCGAGATACGCCATGATCCGCGCGCTTTCGCTGCGATCGTAGCTATCGCGCACCATTGCTCGGGTGATGACGAGCCCGGCACAGGCACCCACTGCCTGGAGGACGCGGGCAAATAGCAGCCATTCGATGGACTGCGCGGTGGCCGCGAGCACATTGGCGAACAGAAAGATCGCCAGTCCCGCCAGCATGACACGCTTACGCCCGTAGCGATCGGCCAGCGGACCGTAGACGAGTTGGAAGACCGCAAAGACGACCAAGAAAACGGTCAACGTGAGCTGAACGGCCTGCTCGCTTGCGGCGAAATCGATCGCGATTGCCGGCAGCGACGGAACATACATGTTGGTTGCGAAGATGCCCGCCGCCGTCACCGTCATCAAAAAGACAACCGGCGGCTTGGGCATGGTCTTCGGCGGTACGGGTGTGACGATGATGCTATCCGACGTCGGGCAGGCCGTTTTCCTGCCGGACCCGATTGATGCGTTCGCGCAACTGCATCTCCATGGTCCATTTTGGCGTGTAGCCGATCTCCTTCGCGGTGACCGACCCATCAAACCGGCTGAAGCCCATCTTGCCGGGCTTCACCGTAATATTTGCATCGGGCAACAGCGATTTCACGTAGGCAACGGCCTTCGCCATCGGGGCATGGTTGCCGTGGATGTTGAAGGCACGCGATTTCGTCGGTGCGGCCGCTAGCGCCAACGCGGTTGCCTCGCCGGCATCCCCGCCCCATAGCCAATCCGGCGCGTCGTCACCCCACGGGACGACCGCGGGCTGACCCAGCGCGGTCTTCTCGCACAGCTCGCGGATCATTTGTCCGCCTTGATGGTCCGGCATCCCATGCCCATTGACGAAGGTGTAGCGCAGGCCGATGACATCGAGCCCGTAGGTCGCGTGATACTGCGCAGCCAAGGTCTCGCCGAGGATTTTCAGGCCGGCATAGACGTTGCGCGGCTTGAATGGCGCATCGTTTGGCACCGGTTCGCTACCCCAATTGCCACCAAAGACGCCGGCCGAACTCGCCCACACCATCCGTTCGATGTCCATTGCGCGGCAGACCTCGAGCATGTTGGCAAAACCGACGCCGTTGACATGAACCGCATGGGCCGGGTTTGCATTGCACAGGTTCAACCCCGCCGCTGCGATATGGGCGATGTGGGTAATTTTATACGCGCGCACCGTTTCGAGGACACGGTGCATCTGGGTGAAGTCGCCTTGGACGATGGTGACCTCGTCGGCGCGCGGGCCGACGACCTGGTCGAGGGCGTGCCGCCCGGGGATCAAGTCGAAGGCGACGACCTTGTGGCCACGCTCCAACAGGGATTTGACCACCCATGAGCCGATGAACCCGGTGCCGCCTGTGACGAGATATGCCATGTCTGCTCCTCAATAAAACGCTAAACCGGCGCCGGACGGACGCGCGCGGCAACGATGAACCCGCACGACAGAACCGCCGCCGCTCCCATGAAGGCCATCAAAGCCGCCATCGGCGTCGACGTCCCGTTGTGCAACAATCCGAACAACAAACTCGCGATTGCCCCCATCCCCATTTGGGCAGTCCCCAAACTTGCCGATGCGGTCCCGGCCAACTTCGGGAACAGGTTGATCGCGCTAGCAGTGGCGTTGGGAATCACCTGGCCGTTACCCCACCCCAGCAACGCGCTGGCAATCAGGAGCGCGCCAACGCCAAGGTTTCCCGACATCGCGACAATCAGCAGCCCGATGGAACCCACAGCCGTGGTCACCGTTCCCAACGCGATAATCCTGGTCGCGCCGTAGCGCGCCGCCAAACGAACGCTGATATAGGCGCTGGGCAGAAAAAAGAGCACGACCGGAATCGTCAACAACCCGAACTGCGACGGCGACAGGCCAAGAATCTCAATTGCAACGAATGCGCCGCCCGCGAAGAAGGCGTAGAACGCACCGTTCACGAAAGCGGTCGCTAACAGATACCCCATGAAGCGCCGCGAGCGCGCCAGCGCCGCGTAGCCTCGCGCAAGGCCCGCAATGCCAACCGACTGGCGCAACACGCGGGGATGGCTTTCGGCTAAATAGAATCCGCACGCAAGCAAAATAGAGATTCCGAGGACACCGTTGAGGCCCATGCCCCAACGCCAGCCCGCGGTCTCGTGGACCAGTCCACCCAAGTAGGGTGCCAAAAGCGCGGCAAGGCCCGCGCTGATGCTGATCCAGCCAATCGCCGGCGGCGCGCCGTCGTGTCCGTAGACGTCGCGCGCCACTGCCGGCGGCAGGACGAAACCGGCTGCTGCACCGACCGATTGGAGAACCCGCGCCACGATCAATACCTCGATCGTTTGCGCAAACGCTCCAAGAAACGACCCGACGATGAAGACCGCCGTCGCCCACATCAACACGCCTTTGCGGCCGTACCGGTCGGAGAGCGGCCCGTAAGCGATCTGAAAGACCGCGTAACCAAGCATGAACATGGTCAGCGTGAGCTGCACCATTGCCGGCGTCGTTGCGAACGCGCCGACGAGATCGGGCATCGCCGGCACGATGAACTGCATCGCGACGATCGAGACGGCGTTCAGCACTAACAAAAGAATCAGGGTATGGCGGTGTTCGGCTGGGGCGTTCAGCATCGCGCGACCTTAGGCGTTGTGCATGCGGCGCTGAACACCTTTCGCGCCGCCGATCACTCCCCGGTCGCCGAAACCGGGCCACGCCGCGCGATCAGCACGACCGCACAGAGAGCGCTGGCCGCCAGAATGGCCATCAGGAGCGCGACGGGCACAGTCGTCCCATCGTGGATGAACCCGTAGACTTGGCTCGCCATCGCGGCGACGACCATCTGGCTTACCCCCATCCATGCCGACGCGGTACCAGCCAACCTGGGATTGAAGCTCACCGCCTCGGAGATACACGCCGGGAGAACCTGGCCGTTCCCTAAGCCCATGAACGCGCTGGCGATCAACAGCGCGGCGATACTTTGGTGACCGGCCAGCGAAACGATCAGCAGCCCGACCGCCCCCATTGTCGTGCAGAGCGTGCCAATCAAGATGACACGGGTTGTCCCGATCCGGCGCGCCATCCTGTCGCTGAAAAACGACGCGGTCATGAACATCGCAACGGCCGGAATCATCAGAAGGCCGAAGCCCGAGGGCGAAACGCCAAGATTTTCGATTGCGACGAACGCGGTCCCCGCGAGGAACGCATAAAAAACGCCGTTCACTGAGGCCACCGCCAGCACGTAGCCGAGGAACCCGCGGCTTTTCGCCAACGCGACATACCCGCGTACCAGCGCACCGACGGCAATCCGCTGGGTCACGACCGCTGCGCTCTCGCGCAAATAGACGGCGGTGAAGAACAACATCGTGACGCCGAGCGTACCGGTGGCGATCAATCCATAACGCCACCCGGCGTATTGATGGATCAAGCCGCCGATCAACGGTCCAGCCGCCGAGATGAAGCCGTTCGTCATGCTGATGTAGCCCATCGCGCGCGGGGCTCCGCCCCGGCCATAGACGTCGCGGGCAATTGCCGGCACCAGGACAAACCCGGCCGCGGCACCGATCGCTTGCAGAACGCGCGCGGCGATGACCATTTCGATACTGAAGGCCACCGCACCGAGGAACGAACCAGCGATGTACAGGACGATCGCGGCGAGCAGAACCGGCTTGCGCCCGTAGCGATCGGAGAGCGGACCGTAGACCGCTTGGAAAATACCGTAGGCGGCCATGAACAGGGTAAGCGTCAGTTGGACCATCGCCGGTGTGGTCTCGAACACGCCGACCAGGGCCGGCATCGCGGGAACAAAAAACTGCAACGAAAACGCAGAGGTTCCCGTCAACGCCAGCAGGAGCGCCAACACGTAGCGGCGATTTTCGCTTTCGCTCATAGCGCCGCCGGCGCCGCATGGCGCGCGCCGCGCCGCACTAGGAGAAGCGCCGCCGCGCCGAACGCCGCGAGAACGAACATGATGGCCGCGGTCGGGACGATGTCGGCGTGGATGAAGAAACTCGCGGCCATCGTAGCCAGCGCGCTACTGCCCATTTGGAAGACGCCCAGGACGCCCGATGCCGTTCCGGCAATTCTTGGATGGGCGCTGACGCCCAGAGCCATCGCCGGCGGGAAGACAAATCCGCTGGCAATCCCTTGGATGAACATCGGCACCATGATGGTCGCCACGGTCTGAACCCCCGCAATAGAAAGAGCCAAGAGCCCCGCGGTCGACACAAGAACCGTGATCGCGCCGATGGTGATCAGCCGGTCTGGGGCGACCCGACCGGCAAGCCTTGCCACGATCAGGCTACCGACCAGGAATCCGCCGGTCGACATCAGGAGCAAAATACCGAACGCTTCGGCAGGGACGTTCATCGTTTCGATGAAGACAAACGGCGCGCCCGCGACGAACGCGAAGAATTGCGCGTTCACCGATCCGATCAAAATGCCGTAGCCGAGGAAGGTCGAGGACCTAAGTAGTGTCGCGTAATCCGCGATCACCGATCCGCCCCGCCCGGCGCGTCGACGCTCGGGCGGATGAGTCTCCGGCAACCACCTGTAGGCCAGGATCATCGGGACCGCGGCGGCAACGGCAAGAAACCAAAAGTTGGCGCGCCAGCCAAAAATCACGAGGGCGCTACCGATGGATGGCGCGATGGCCGCCGTGACACCGGCGCCGATCGCGAGGTAGCTCATGATTCGCACGGCGTCGTCCCGCTCGTAGAGATCCCGCACGATGGCGCGCATGAGCACGCTGCCGCAGCACGCCCCGAAACCCTGGAATACCCGTGCGACGATCAGCCAGTCGATGGAACTCGCCACCGCGCACGCCGCGTTGGCGACCAGAAAGATGAACATCCCGCCAAACAGGATGGGTCGGCGACCCAACCGGTCGGAGATCGGTCCGTAAAACAACTGCCCGACCGAAAACCCGATCAGGAAGACCGTGATGGTCCATTGCACCGCGGATTGGCTGGTTTCGAGCGACCGGACGATGTCGGGCATCGACGGCGCGAACACGTTAATCCCGACGATGCCCCCCAATTGGATGGACAACAGGAGGAGAACCGACGGTTTCTTGGTGTGTGCTGGGGTCATGGATTTGCGAAAAGAGCGCCAACATAGCTGCCCTATGCCCACCGTGTCTCGCGGTCCCTCGCCGTTTTTGGCAATTCGACGGTGCCCCGCTTGTGCACCGCACCAAAGCCGCCATATATTCCGCGCCCTCAACCCGGGACAGGATCATGGACCTTCGCAACGTTGCGGTGATTGCCCACGTCGATCACGGCAAGACGACCCTTATTGACGCGCTGCTGCGCCAGAGCGGAACCTTCCGCGCCAATCAGCACGTCGCTGAACGGGCGATGGATTCCAACGACCAGGAGCGCGAGCGAGGCATTACGATCCTGGCGAAGTGCACGTCGGTGGCCTGGCGCGACACTCGTATCAACCTCGTCGATACCCCCGGTCACGCCGACTTCGGCGGCGAGGTCGAACGGATATTGGGTATGGTCGACGGCGTGTTGTTGCTGGTGGACGCCGCGGAAGGCGTGATGCCGCAGACCAAGTTCGTTCTGGGTAAGGCGCTCAAGCTCGGTCTGAAGCCGATTGTCGTCCTGAACAAGACCGACCGACCGGAGGCGCGCCCTGACGTCGTCCATGAAGAAGTGTTTGACTTGCTGGCCTCGTTGGATGCCACCGAAGCGCAACTCGACTTTCCGGTCATCTACGCATCGGCGAAACAGGGCTGGGCCTCGTTGACGCTCGACGGCCCGCGCGACGAGATATCTCCCCTTCTCGACTTGATTATCGAGCGTGTCGAACCGGCCGGCGGCGATATGGATGCGCCGTTCGCGATGTTGGCAACGATCCTTGAATACGATTCGTTCCTCGGGCGGATCGTCACCGGACGCATTCATTCAGGCCGCTTGCGGGCAAACATGACCGCCAAGGTCCTAACCATCGACGGCACCGAGATCGAACAGACCCGGTTGACCAAATTGCTCGCCTTCCGTGGCCTTGAGCGTGTGCCACTGGAGGTTGCCGAGGCCGGCGACATCGTCGCAATCGCCGGACTGGGGAAGGCCACCGTCGCGCATACGATTTGCGACCCATCGGTCAATACGCCTATCGCCACCCAACCGGTCGACCCACCGACGCTCGCGGTCACCTTCTCCATCAACGACTCGCCCTTGGCGGGCCGTGACGGCGACAAAGTGACGTCGCGCCTACTACGCACCCGTTTGCTCCGCGAGGCCGAGGGCAACGTCGCGATTCGCGTGAGCGAAGCCGAGCGCAAGGACGCCTTCGAAGTGGCCGGTCGCGGCGAACTGCAAATCGGCGTCCTCATCGAGACGATGCGCCGAGAAGGGTTCGAATTGGCGATCAGCCGACCGCGAGTCCTGTTCAAGGACGATCCGGAGACCGGCAAACCGCTGGAACCGATCGAAGAGGTCGTGATCGACGTCGATTCGGATTTTGCGGGAATCGTGGTCGAAAAAATGAGCCAGCGGAAAGCCGAACTGGTTGAAATGAAGCCGACCGCAGGCGGCAAACACCGCCTCGGCTTTCTCGCGCCATCGCGCGGACTGATTGGCTATCACGGCGAATTCCTCACCGATACCCGGGGAACCGGCGTGATGAACCGGGTCTTTCACAGCTACGCGCCGCACAAGGGACCGATCGATTCCTATCGTAACGGCGTCTTGATCTCGATGGACGAAGGCAAAGCCGTACCGTTCGCCCTGTGGAATCTTGAGGAGCGCGGCACGCTGTTCATCGATCCGGGCGTCGATGTCTACCGCGGGATGATCATCGGCGAACACACGCGCGGCAACGACCTCGACGTTAACCCGCTCAAGTCCAAACAGCTCACCAACATCCGCGCCGCCGGCAAGGACGAGGCCGTTCGCCTGACCGCGCCGCGCAAGATGAGCCTCGAGGAAGCCGTCGCCTACATTGGCGACGACGAACTGGTCGAGGTCACGCCCAAGGCAATCCGCCTACGCAAGAACGTGCGCGAGCTCCACGCACGCACGCAAGGGGGGCGCGCGGAGCGG
>CAYGKG010000123.1:0-8226 GCA_964350495.1 uncultured Alphaproteobacteria bacterium | reverse complement strand
CCTTTGTCGCATGCGGACACGGCGACATAAACGCCGGCCCCCGCCACGGTTCGTCAGGCGGTCAGGTCGCCCGAAAAACGCCCTGCGCGAAATCCTCGATCGCCGCCGCCATCGCCAGCGGGCTGTCCTCTTGCACGAAATGATATCCCGAAAGCGAGACCGTTTGTTGGTTCGGCCAGCCTTCGCATTGGGCGCGCTGGCGGTCGGTCAGCCCGGTCGCGCCGCTTACGCGCATCAGCAACTTGGGCAAGGGCGATGCCGCCATGAAGGCTGCGGCGGCGGCGGTCTCCGCCACCACATCGGCAGGCTCGCCCGCAATGGGCAGTTCGCGCGGGAACATCAGGGTCGGCAGCCGGCCCGCCCCGGGTGCGGCGAAGGGCGCGCGGTAACGCGCCATTTCCTCGGGCGTGAGCGGGCGCTGGACGCTGCGCGGGATCGCCTCGACGAAGATATTGTCTTCAAACACCAACCGCTCGCCCTCGGCGCCGCGCAACGCTTGAAAGAACGGCCGACGGCTGTCGGGAAAATCCGACCAGTCGCGCTCGCCTACGACGGGCTCGCAATAGGCGACGCCTCGGAGCGTTTCGCCGTGGCGGCGGGCGCGGTGGAACGCCAGCGTCGCCCCCCAACCGTGCCCGACCAAGACGTGGGGTCCCGGATCGAGCCGGTCGAACCAGGCTTCGAGGTAGGCAACATGGTCGAGAAATCGGTAGGCGCATCCCGCCGGCCGGCCCGAGTCGCCCATCCCGATCAGATCGGGCGCGAGGCAGCGAAAGGATCCCCGCAGCGCGGCGACGACGTTGCGCCACAAATAGGACGATGTCGGATTGCCATGCAGAAACACGAGCGATGGACCGACACCCTCGTCGACAAAGGCGATATGCGACTCCCGCACATCCACACGACGGCGCTCAAACGGATCGTGCGCCGCGATCGCGCTCATCGGTCCGGCGGCCGAAAACGGGGATGGCGGCAGCGCGTCAACCGACCGCGCCCGAGGCCCGCAACCCGGCGATGC
The DNA here is from genome assembly GCA_964350495.1 of uncultured Alphaproteobacteria bacterium. Classification (GTDB taxonomy): domain Bacteria; phylum Pseudomonadota; class Alphaproteobacteria; order SHVP01; family SHVP01; genus CALJDF01. Next base: position 7,208 of record CAYGKG010000123.1, on the reverse strand, counting down.
GGGCATCGTCATACCCCAAGCGCTCGCGCAGGATGGCCGGTCCGTCGGCCCCGAGCACCGGCGCCGGCGCATATTCCGTCATGTCGCCCGCGACCTTGACCGGATTGCCCGCGATCGCGATCTGGGTGCCGTCGAGGTCGATCCGCGGCACCATCGCGCGGGCCGCGGTCTGCGGCGAGGCCGCCGCCTCGGCGACGCTCTGGATCGGCGCGGCGGGAACGTCCGCCGCCGTCAATATGTCGAGCCAGTCGGCCTGGGTCTTGGTCCGCAGCACACCGGCAATCGTCGGCTCCAGTTCGGCCCGGTGTGCTACCCGCGCGGCGTTGCTGGCAAACCGCGGATCGGCAGCAAGGTCGGCTTTGCCGATCGCCGCGCAAAACGCGACCCAGTACTTTTCGACGCCGACCGCCGCCACCACGATGGGCTCGTCGGCGGTAGCGAAGGCCTGATAGGGGAAGAAGTTGGGGTGACCCGCGCCGTGCGGCGGCGAGGCCGTGCCGCTGGCAAAATAGTTGGTGATTTCGTCGCCCAGCAACGCGATCTGAGCGTCGAACATCGCGATGTCGACGCGCCGCCCCTTGCCCGTGGCGCGGCTCTCGACCAGGGCCGCCAACAGGCCCAGGGCACCGAACAACCCGCCCGCGGTGTCGCCTAAGTGAAACGGAATGTGTGCCGGTCCGGTCGCCGCATGTCCGGTGAGGCTCATGCCGCCGCTCAGCGCCTGGACCGTCAAATCGTAGCCCGCCCGCTTCGCCCACGGTCCGTCCTGGCCGAACGCGCTGACCGAGCACGACACGATGGCCGGATTGATCGTTGCAAGACGCGCGTGATCGACTTTGAGCCGCGCGAGCACGCCGGGACGAAAATTGTCGAAGACGACGTCGGCGCCGCGCACCAGGTCGTCAAACACCGCCAACCCGTCTTCCGCCTTAAGGTCCAACACCAGGCTGCGCTTGTTGCGGTTGTAGCTATGGAACTGCGCGTTCTCGCCGCGCACCTGCGCGCCGATCTTATTGCTGCGCACGGGATCGCCGCCCGGCGGTTCGATCTTGATCACCTCCGCGCCGAGGTCGGCCAACAGCATCGTCCCGAAGGGCCCGGCGATGAACATCGACAGATCGAGGATCGTCACCCCGTTGAGGACACCCGACTGGCTCATGACCACCCCCAAATCCGGGCCGCATTATCCCACAGAAATGCCGCGCGGGATTCGGGTCGCAGCGCCATCTCCACCACGTCCGCCACCGGCTTGGCGTAGTCCATGAACGGGTAGCCTGTCCCGAACAGGACCTTGTCCCGACCGTAGGAGTTCAGGAAATGTTTCAACGCCGGCGGGAAATATTTGGGCCGATGCCCCGACGTATCGATAAACACGCGTTCGTGCTTCCACGCGAGGCCGATCAGTTCGTCCGTCCACGGAAATCCGGCATGCCCCGCGATAATCGTCAGGTCGCGGAAATACAGCGCGACATCGTCGATGTAGAGCGGCCGGCCGACGTCGGAGCGTTCCATCACCGCCGTATGGCCGGTTAGGATCAGAGCCGGGATACCCAGATCGACGCACGCCGCGTAGAACGGATAGTAGATCGCGTCGTTGGGCGGCACACCATAGAGAAACGGCAGAACCTTGTAGCCGCGCAGGCCGTCCTCGGTGACCGCCCGTCGCAGTTCGCGCACGCCCTCCATGCCGCGCCGGGGATCGACGCTGGCGCACCCGACAAGACGCCCAGGCGCGCCCGACACGACCTCCGCAATTCGGCGATTGTCGCTGGGCGAGCCCGGAAAATCCGTCGCCGACACCACGATCCGCTCGACCCCGCCGGCGTCCGCCTCGCGCAGCAGCCCCTCCCGGCTGACGTCTGCCCGGCCCGGCATCCCGAGCCTGTCGTACAGCGCTTGCATCGGCGGATAGGCCGCGAAATAGGCGGCATCCCAGTAATTCGCCCAGACATCGGCGACGCGGTGGCGGTGTGTTTCCATGATGCGGGCATTCGCCCGATTCGGGCGTCCATGTCAAGGCGCCTGGGCAATCGTGGGCCGGAGTGACGGCCGCCACACGCCGTCGGGTTTCGCGTTGTGAGCCCGAACCGCGGTTCCTACATTCGGACGTGCTGCTGGCATAGACCTTGCGGCCAAAGGAACCGTCACCCGCAAAAAGCGGGTTCCCGGACCGCGGTCTGGGCGAAACTGGGACAACTATTGGGGCCAGCGGCGCCGATTCGTACCAAATCTGGACGAACGGCCAGTTTTGAAGGAGGGCGGTCGGTCGATGGCATGGCGGTATCTCGGATTTTTTCTAGCGGCCTTTACATGGTCGGTCGCGGCGCATGCCGCCGATCCCCTGGTCGACGGCACGTGGGCCGTCCAGAACCTCAACGCGCCCAACGTCGTCTTCCTCGACGTCCAGTCGGCGCGCAACTACCAGCGCCGCCAGATCCCCGGATCGATTCACACCGAGTACCCCGATGACGGCTGGCGCTTCTTCAGCCCCCAGCTAGGCGTCGCCATTCCATCCCAAACCGAGTTCGCGCGGCTGGCCGGCGGTCTCGGGATTGCCAACAACAGCCATGTCGTCATCGTCGGCACCGGGAGCACGGAGCGCGACATGTCGATCGCCACCGATGTCTATTGGACCTTCCGCTACTTCGGCCACGCCGAGGTCTCCGTGTTGGACGGCGGCCTGCGGGCCTACCGCAGCGCGCGGGGCAAAGTCGCAAGCGGGGCCGGTACCGAACGCCCGGCCACCGAATATACGCCGCGCCGCCGCAGCCGCATTCTGGCCGATTACGACGACGTGTTCGGCGCACTCGGGGTCAGCACCCTGGTCGACCACCGTCCCTATGCGAACTTCCTCGGCATCAATAAGACCGCCCTTGCGGCAAGTTACGGCGCAATTCCCGGCACCAAGCATCTGCCTACCGACTGGCTGATGAAGGACGGCAGCGGCACCTTTCGCAGCAAGGAAGAACTCATCCGGCTCTTCGCCTACGCCGACGTCCCGATCGCCGGCGCCGTCATCGCGATCGGCGACTCCTCGCTTGAAGGCTCGCTCGGCTGGTTCGTCATGTCGGAAATTCTGGGCAACCGGCTAGCCAAGCTCTATGCCGGCGGCATGGCCCAGTGGACCCGGCGCGGCGACAATCCGCTGGTGCGCCGCGTCGACATCGACAGCCCCGCGCCGGCAAACTAGGACGGCGGGCGCACCCGTCCCCTCTAGTTCAGATCGCCCGCGGTGCCCGGCAGGTAGGTGACGATCTCGGGGAAGATCGCGATCAACACGACGAACGCCGCCATGATCAAAAAGAACGGGATCGAGGCGCGCGTGATCCTGCCGATCGAATCGCCGGTCAACCCCTGGACGACGAACAGATTGAACCCGACCGGCGGGGTGATCTGCGACATCTCCACGACGACGACCAGGAAGATGCCGAACCAGATCGGGTCGAACCCGGCCGCCAGGACCAGCGGAAAGGTAATCGGCAGCGTCATCACGATTGCCGACAACCCGTCCAGCACCATCCCGAGGATAACGTAAAACACCATCAAGACGGCGATCAGCCCGAAGGGCCCAAGTTCCATCGCGCCGATGAGGTCGGCGACCTGCCGCGGCACGCCGAGAAAGGCCATCCCCTTCGACAAGAAAAGCGCGCCGGCTAGAATCAGCGCGATCATGCTCGTGGTCTTGATCGTGCCCATGAGCGCCAGATACAGCGTGCCGAACTTCAACGAACGTTGCAGGGCGGCCACGACAAGGGCCCCGAACACCCCAACCGTCGCCGCCTCGGAGGGCCCGGCAATGCCCGAATACATCGACCCCAGGACCAGCGTGATCAAGAACACGACTGGCGCCAGATCGAGAATGCCGCGCCACCGGTCGCGCCAGGTGAAGGTCTCCTCGCTCTTCGGCGTCAGCGCCGGGTCGAGGGCGGCCCGGCTCCCGATATAGAGCATGTAAGAGGCGGCCAGAATCGCACCGGGAACGATGCCGGCGACAAAAAGCTGGAGGATCGAGGCTTTGGTCAGAACGCCGTAAATGATCAAGATAATGGACGGCGGGATCAGCAAACCCAGGGTGCCGGCGCCGGCCAGCGAGCCGAGCGCGAGATCCCGGTTATAGCCGCGCTTGAACAACTCGCTCAGCGTGATCCGTCCCACGGTCGCGGCGGTCGCCGCCGACGAGCCGGAGGCGGCGGCAAACAGGGTGCACCCCAAGATATTGACGTGCATGAGGCGGCCCGGCAGGCGCGTCGTCCACGGCGACAGGCCGCGGAACAGCATCTCCGACAGACGCGTATGGAAAAGCAGTTCGCCCATCAAGATGAACAGCGGCAACGCGATCAGTTCGGGGCTCGTCATGCTGCCCCAAACGTCTTGGGCGAGGAACTTCGACACCGGCATGTTCGGTCGGAAGAACTCCAATCCAATGATGCCGACGCCCATGAGGGCGAAGCCGACCCAGACCGCAGCACCCAGCATGGCGATCAACAGGACGACCACCGTCATCGCGGGCGCGGTCATATCGTCGTCTCCCCAAGCGCCTTCTTGGAATCGCCCGCTTCGGTCGGTGCGCCGATGAAAAGGCGGATCAGCCGAGCCAATAGGGCGAGCGTGAGCAGCAGGACGCCGAAGACGAGGCCGAGCTGCGGAATGTAGAGCGGCGTTTCGCTCGGAAAGAACGAATTGGTGCCGATCGTGTAGGTCCCCACCATGAAGACGATCACCGCATAGGTCAGATACAGCGAAACCGCGGTCGCGATCGCGGTCGCGCCGATATCGAGCAGGCGCCGCGCACGCGGGCCAAACGGCCCCATGATCAGGGTCACGCGGATGTGGCCGCCTTCGCGCAGGGCCCAGGCGCTGCCGCCGAACATGATGAAGGCAAGCATGTAACTGGAATACTCGAAGGCGATCGGAATGGAATAGTTAAACAGGGCGCGCGACAGGATTTCCGCCATACCGAGCACGGCCAGCACGGCAAGAAGCGCCGCCGCCACCCATGCCGACAGCCGGGCAAGCCCGTCGACAAACTTCAAACATGTCTCGATCATGAATCCCACCGAACCCGCACCCGGGAAAAACCCGGGTGCGGGCGGTTATCGGAAAGGAACGCTTAGGAGGACTTGCCGGCTTTCTTCAAGAAATCCTGAAGAATCGGGCCGGTCCCCTCGACCTTGTCGGTGAATTCCTTCCACATCGGACGGCCGTTGGCCCGCATGGCATTGATGACCTCGGACGTCATCGGCGCCACCGTCATCCCTTCGTCCGCAAGGCGCTTCAGCTTGACCGCATCCTCGCCCCGGCTGACGTCCCAAAACGTCGGCTCCAACGAAGCGGCGAGGTCCTCGATCTTCTTCTGATCGGCGGCGGACAACTTGTTCCACGCGTCCAAATTCACCGTCATGTGGTTGAGCGCCCACAGGTGGTTGGTGCGGTAGGTAAAGTCGAGGAACTCCCAATACTTTTGGGCGACCGCGGTCGTGCCCGAGGTCATGACGGCATCGAGCCCGCCCGCTGCGAGCGAGGGCACGATATCGGCGTTGTTCACCAGCAGCGGCGACATCTTCAACGCGCGCATCAGATCGGTGGAGTTCTTGTCGTAGACGCGGATCTTCTTGCCTTCGAGGTCGGCCAGCGAATTCACGGCGCCTTTGGTGAAAATGTTCTGGCTCGGCCACGGCACCGAATAGAGCAATTTCTGATTGTGCTTGGCGAACGCTTTGACATAGAGCGGCCGGATCGTGGTCCAGAAGGACGCCAATTCGTCATAGTCGTTGATCAAGAACGGCAACGCCTCGAAGCCCAGCATCGGCTCGTCGCCAACCTGCTGAAAGCCCGCCATTTCGCCCATCGGCACGATCCCGTCGCGCACCGAACGCAGCGACTCGGGCCCCTTGATGCCAAGCGCGGCACCGGGATGGGTAATCATGACCACATTGCCGCCCGTCGCCTTTTTGACTTCTTCGGCGAATTTTGCGGCGTTCTGCGAGTGAAACTCGGTGGGGCCCCAGGGAATCGAAATATCCCAGCTCGTCTGCGCCAGCGCCGGCGCGGCGACCAGGGTCGCAACGGCGGCAACCGCCGCGGTCTTCAAAAATGTCCGTCTCAGCATCGAAATATCCTCCCGGTGATTATTGTGACCGCACAGTAAGCGTATCCTGCGGCCCGGTCCAAGGGCGATCCGCCCTTGGGGTCGTCTATATTACCACAACTTTCCCGCGGCAACCCGTGGCCCTGAGGCGCTCCCCGGCTCTATCATCGCGCGATGGTCGCCCCCTCAATCGCCCGCACACCGCTCCCCCCAGACCTCGACGCGCCGGCGTTGCGCGCGCACTTCCGCGCGGGCGGCGCGCCTACCGCCACGACCGGTCTCGCACCGGGCCGCCTCCAATGCAACCTCGTGATCCTGCCGCAGGCCGCAGCCGAGGCCTTCGCCGCCTATTGCGCCGCCAACCCCGCGCCCTGCCCGCTCCTCTATACCGGCGCACCGGGCAATCCGATGCTGGACGCGCTGGGTGCCGACATCGACGTGCGCACCGATCTGCCCGCCTACCATCTTCACCGCCCCGGCCACCCCCCCGAAGCGGTGCCCGACATCCGCGACCGGTGGACCGCCGACTCGGTCGCCCTGCTGTTGGGCTGCTCGCTGTCCTTCGAAGAAGCCTTGGTGCGCGCCGGGATTCGCTTGCGCCACCTGGAGCGCGGCGGCGACATCGCCGCCTTCCGCACCACCACGCCGACGACCCCGGCAGGCCCCTTCGCCGGGCCGCTCGTCGTCTCGATGCGCGCGGTCGCGGCCGCCGATGCCGCCCGCGCCGCCGCGATCACCGCACGCTTTCCCCACGCCCACGGCGCCCCCGTCCACGTCGGCGACCCCGCAGCCCTGGGCATTGCAAATCTCGAACACCCCGACTGGGGCGAACCGCCGATGCTGCAAGCCGGCGAGGTACCGATGTTCTGGGCCTGCGGCGTCACCTCTCACCTCGCCCTCCTCAACGCAGCCCTCCCGCTGGCCATCACCCACGCCCCGGGGTCGATGCTGATCACCGACCTCCCCGCCGACAAACCGCCCCGCAAATAATCCCTCTCCCTCTGGGAGAGGGTGGCCGCCGCTACGCGGCGGTGGGGTGAGGGGTGCGGGCCGGGCAGCCCCCAACACCGCTCTGCAACCCCCCGCCATGCCCGCGGAACGGCGCACCGGTCTCGGCGGT
>CAYGKG010000122.1:5303-8991 GCA_964350495.1 uncultured Alphaproteobacteria bacterium | reverse complement strand
CCATTTCGTGGACGTGCCAGGTAAGGGGATCGAAGGCGCTCGGCAACGCAAACGCGCCGGTGAAGGCCAGGACCCAGATCAAGACCGCCAGCGCGGCCCAGATACCCGCAAAAAAGAAAAACGGACGAAACCCATGCGAAAAGAATGCGGGCCCGGCGTAGCGGCGGCGGGGCCGCAGCGCCGCCTTCGCCTCTGCGGCGGCGTGGGCGGGGTCGGCGGAGGAATTGTTCATCGTTGAACCATAGACCCAGCGCAGGCGGCACGTAGTCCCAAAATGCCACCTCGGACGGCGGCACGGTGACGCACCTGTTTCATCGTGAATCAAGAGTGAGTCTTTCGAGTCACACCGCCGAGAAAACCGGCGCCCCGACGACGCGGCGACTTGACCCCGGGGAATCGAGTGTGATTCGCTGAGTCTATGGGACTAGCCCACGAAGTGAGGAAACGCACACGCGCCGCCATCGCGCCGTTTCTGTTGATTCTCATGGTCGCCTATTTCGGGATCAGTTTCGTGCAAGGGGACCGCGGGTTGCTCGCTTGGATCCGTTTGAACGATGAGATCGCCGTGGCCAAAGCGGATTTGGGCGAACTGCAAGCCCAGCGGGTGCAATTGGAACATCGCACCCGGTTGCTGCGGCCCGACGGTTTGGACCTCGATATGCTGGACGAGCGGGCACGGGCATTGTTGGGCTTTGCCGATCGGGACGAGATCGTTCTTTACATGCCCAAGAATTAGCTTTTTTTCAGTTAATTTACGATTCATCCAATTTTTATAATCACTTAGGCGTTCGCGACCGGGGCTAGAAAACGCTCGCGGGCGGCGGGACGAGTGCGTATATTGCGGCTCCTCGCGACACCGCCTGCACTGGAGCGTTCATGGCGAAAGCGGCCGAGACCAAACCGAAGGCGCGGCGAAAGAAAGCCGAGCCCAAGCCCACCGTCGACGCGACGCCGGAAGACCTCCTCCAGCATTACCGCGACATGCTGCTCATTCGGCGCTTCGAGGAGAAGGCCGGGCAGATGTACGGCATGGGCCTAATCGGCGGGTTCTGCCACCTCTATATCGGTCAAGAGGCCGTTGTCGTCGGCGCCCGTGCCGCGACCACCGCCGACGATGCCGTGATCACCACCTACCGCGACCACGGACATATGCTGGCCTGCGGCATGGATCCGCGCGGCGTGATGGCCGAGCTGACCGGACGGGTCGGCGGTTATTCCAAAGGCAAAGGCGGCTCGATGCATATGTTCGCCCGCGAACAGAATTTCTACGGCGGTCATGGGATCGTCGGCGCATCGACGGCGTTGGGCACCGGGATCGCGTTCGCCAACCGCTACCTCGACAACGACGAGGTGACACTGACCTACTTCGGCGACGGCGCCGCCAATCAAGGTCAAGTTTACGAATCGTTCAACATGGCGGCATTGTGGAAGCTGCCGGTGCTCTACATCATCGAGAACAACCAGTATGCGATGGGCACCTCGACGGCGCGGTCGACGGCCCAAACCAAGCTGCACAAACGGGGCGACGCCTTCGGCATCCCCGGCGGCGAATGCGACGGGATGGACGTCCTGGCCGTGCGCGACGCGGTGGCCAAGGCGGTCAAACATATTCGCGGCGGCAAAGGGCCCTACATTCTTGAGGCCATGACCTACCGCTACCGTGGCCATTCGATGTCGGACCCAGCCAAATACCGGACCCGCGACGAGGTCAACAAGGTGCGTAAGGAACGCGACCCGATCGACCACGCCCGGGAACTGATCCTGACGAGCGGCGCGGCGAGCGAAGAGGCGCTGAAAACCATCGACAAAGAGGTCAAGGCAATCGTAACCGACGCCGCGGACTTCGCCCAGCAAAGCCCGGAACCCGATCCGTCCGAGTTGTATACCGACATTCTCGCCGCGGCCGACGCCGCGTAGCTACAGGGGGCTTTTCCGTTGCCGATACCCATCACAATGCCCGCCCTGTCGCCGACAATGGAAGAGGGGACGCTCGCCAAGTGGCTCAAAGCCGAGGGCGACGCCGTCGCGCCGGGCGACGTCATTGCCGAGATCGAAACCGACAAGGCGACAATGGAAATCGAAGCCGTCGACGAAGGCATCCTCGGTAAGATCGTCGTGGCCGAGGGCACCGAAGGCGTCAAGGTCAACACCGTCATTGCTCATCTGTTGGAAGACGGTGAGGACGCGGGCAGCATCGCCACCGCCAGCAACGGCACGACATCATCGTCGGATGCGGCACCTGACGAAGCCTTTGCCCAACAGGAATCGGCGCCCGCTAAAGCGACGCCGGCACCCGCGAAACCGGCGGTCGCCGCAGCGCCCGATCCGGACCTGCCCGAGGGCACGGCAATGGTCGACCTGACGGTCCGCGAAGCCTTACGCGACGCGATGGCCGAGGAAATGCGGCGCGACGAGCGCGTCTTTCTGATGGGCGAGGAAGTTGCCCAATATCAAGGCGCCTACAAGGTCAGTCAGGGTCTGTTGGAGGAGTTCGGCGACAAACGGGTGGTCGATACGCCGATCACCGAACACGGCTTCGCCGGTGTCGGCGTCGGCGCGGCCTATCGCGGCCTGCGCCCCATCGTCGAGTTCATGACGTTCAATTTCGCGATGCAGGCGATCGATCATCTGATCAACTCCGCGGCCAAGACCCTGTACATGACCGGCGGCGCGATGCCGGTGCCGATCGTGTTTCGCGGTCCAAACGGGGCGGCGGCCCGGGTTGCGGCCCAGCATTCGCAGAACTTCGCGGCGTGGTATGCCAGCGTGCCCGGCCTCAAGGTCGTTGCACCGTACTCCGCGGCGGACGCCAAGGGTCTGCTGAAGGCAGCGATCCGCGACCCCAATCCAGTGATCTTCCTCGAAAACGAAATCCTCTACGGCGCGAGCCAACCGGTGCCCAATCTCGACGACTACGTCCTGCCCATCGGCAAGGCGCGGATCGCCCGGCCCGGCGCCGACGTCACCATCGTCGCCTACTCGATTTCGGTACGCGACGCGCTGAAGGCCGCCGACCAACTCGCGGAGGAGGGAATCGAGGCCGAAGTGATCGATCTGCGTACGCTGCGCCCGCTAGACACCGCAACGATCGTCGAATCGGTGCGTAAGACTAACCGCATCGTCGCCGTCGAAGAAGGATGGCCGGTGTGCGGCATTTGTTCTGAGATTGCCGCAGTTCTGATGGAACAGGCGTTCGACGATCTCGATGCGCCGATGCTCCGGGTCACCGGCGAAGACGTGCCGATGCCCTACGCCGCCAACCTCGAAGCGTTGGCGCTGCCGAACCCAGCGAAAATCGTGCAGGCGGTGAAGACCGTTTGCTACCGCGACTAAGGAAACGACCATGCCCATTTCAATCACGATGCCCGCCCTGTCGCCGACGATGGAGGAGGGCACGCTCGCCAAATGGCTGGTCAAAGAGGGCCAAACCGTGTCGTCAGGCGACGTCATCGCCGAAATCGAGACCGACAAGGCGACCATGGAGGTCGAGGCAATCGACGAAGGCACCGTCGGCAAGCTCCTGGTCGCGGAGGGCACCGAGGGCGTCAAGGTAAACACGGTGATTGCGATCTTGTTGGAGGAAGGCGAAGACGCGGGCGACGTCGGCGACACTGCGCCTGCGGCCAAATCCACACCGGCGCCGGCCCCAGCGGAAAAGGCTGCTGCCCCAGCAGAGAAGACTGAGGCC
>CAYGKG010000122.1:0-5203 GCA_964350495.1 uncultured Alphaproteobacteria bacterium | reverse complement strand
AGGCCGCGGCACCGGCGAAGGCCGCAGCACCGCAGGCGAAAACATCCACGCCACCGCCCGCCAAGGCGGCCGCGGCGGAAGGCGACCGTGTCATCGCCAGTCCGCTGGCGCGGCGCATGGCAGCGCAGGCCGATCTCGATCTAACGACGATCAGTGGCAGTGGCCCGGGCGGCCGCATCGTCAAAGCCGATATCGAGGCAGCCCTGTCCGGCGGCGCCCCGGCGAAGCGCCAGACCGGCGCAGCGCCGTCCACGCCGACCGCAGCACCACCCGCGATGCAACCCGGTTCGACGGCCTATACCGAAGTACCCAACAGCACGATGCGCAAGGTCATTGCCCGGCGCCTGACCGAATCCAAACAGCACGTGCCGCATTTCTACCTGACCATCGAGTGCGACATCGACAACCTGTTGGCAATGCGCAAGGACCTCAACGAGCGGGGCGCGAAGGACGGTGCCTTCAAGTTGTCGGTCAACGACTTCGTCATCCGCGCCGCGGCATTGGCGCTCAAGAAAGTCCCCAGCGCCAACGCGAGTTGGACCGAATCGGCGACGCTGCGTTATGAGACGGTCGATGTCTCCGTGGCTGTCGCGGTCGCAAACGGGCTCATTACGCCGGTCGTGCGCAACGCCGATCACAAGGGCTTGGCCGCCATCTCCAGCGAAATGAAGGATCTCGCCGGCCGGGCGCACGAGGGCAAACTGATGCCCGAGGAATACCAAGGCGGTACCTTCTCGATTTCCAACCTCGGGATGTACGGAATCAAGGAATTCGCCGCAGTCATCAACCCGCCGCAGGGCGCGATCCTCGCCGTGGGCGCGGGCGAACAGCGGCCGGTGGTCAAGGACGGTGCGTTGTCGATCGCGACGATGATGTCGTGCACGCTGTCGTGCGACCACCGCGTGGTCGATGGCGCAATCGGCGCGGAACTGCTGCAGGCGTTCAAGGGCTTCATCGAAGACCCGGTCACGATGCTGCTGTAGGGACGTGGTGAACAAGGTCTCGCTCGCGGAGAAGTTCGCCCAGTTCGACGAGACCTGGTCGCCGAAGCTGGTCGGCACCGTCGACGATTACGACGTCAAGATCGTCAAGGTTGCCGGCGAATTCGTGTGGCACCGCCACACGGACGAAGACGAGATGTTCCTGGTGGTCGGCGGTGCGATGACCATCAAACTACGGGACCGCGACATCGACCTAGCCGAAGGCGAGTTTTTTGTCGTGCCAAAGGGCGTCGAGCATTGTCCCGTCGCGGCAGAAGAAGCCTGCGTTATGGTGTTCGAACGGCGCGGCGTCATTAACACAGGGGAGGTTCGCAACGCGCGGACCGTCCTTCAACCCGAACGTTTGTAGGCAGTCATGGCAGCACAACAGTACGATGTCGCGATTCTGGGCGGCGGCCCCGGCGGGTATGTCGCGGCGATCCGCGCCGCGCAACTCGGCCTGAAGACGGTCTGTATCGAGCGCGCGCACCTCGGCGGTATCTGCCTGAACTGGGGCTGCATCCCGACCAAGGCGCTGCTGCGATCCTCGGAGATCTACCATTTGCTGCATCGCTTGGACGAGTTTGGACTCAGCGCCAAGGACATCACCTTCGATATCAAGAAGGTCGTACAACGCAGCCGCAAGGTGTCCAAGCAACTGTCCGGCGGAGTCGGACACCTTTTGAAGAAGCACAAAGTCGATGTGATCGACGGGCAGGGCAAACTGAACGGTCCCGGCAAGATCGCCGTGACCAAGGACGGTAAAGCCGTCGCCGAAGTGACGGCGACACACATCATTCTGGCGACCGGCGCGCGGGCGCGCGACCTGCCCAACATCAAAGCCGACGGTAAGGACGTGTGGTCCTACAAAGAAGCGATGGTGCCGGAGGATATGCCGAAATCCCTATTGGTGATCGGTTCGGGCGCGATCGGGATCGAATTCGCCAGTTTCTATCGCACGATGGGCGCAGAGGTCACCGTGGTCGAGGTTCTCGACCGCGTGCTGCCTGTCGAGGACGAAGATATCTCGGCATTCGCCCGCAAACAGTTCGAAAAACAGGGCATGAAGATCATCACCGGCGCCGCGGTCGCGGCCCTGAAGCCGGGCAAGGGCGGCATGACCGCGACGATCGAACCGATGAAGGGGAGCAAGACGCCCGCGCAGACCGTCACCGCCGAGAAAGTCATCCTGGCCGTGGGGATCACCGGCAACGTCGAGGACTGCGGCCTCGAGACGGTGAAGGGGATCAAGGTCGACCTCGGCCATGTCGTGGTCAACGAATGGCTGGAGACCGGGGTCAAGGGGCACTATGCCATCGGCGATCTCGTCGGCGCGCCGTGGCTCGCCCATAAGGCGATGCATGAGGCGGTGATCTGCGTCGAGAAGATCGCCGGGCAGAAGGACGTGCATCCGATGAAAACGCTGAACATTCCGGGTTGCACCTACTGTAACCCGCAGGTTGCCAGCGTCGGGCTCACGGAAAAGGCAGCCAAGGAAGCGGGCCATACGGTCAAGGTCGGCAAGTTCCCGTTTATCGGCAACGGCAAGGCGATTGCCTTGGGCGAACCGGAAGGCTTGATCAAGACCGTGTTCGACGCGAATACCGGCGAGTTACTGGGCGCGCACATGATCGGCGCTGAGGTCACCGAGCTGATTCAGGGCTATACCATCGCCAAAACGATGGAAACCACCGAGGCGGAACTGATGCACACAGTGTTCCCACACCCGACGCTGTCGGAAATGATGCACGAATCGGTCCTTGACGCGTACGGCCACGCGCTCCATTTCTAGGTACAGATGAGCGATCTCAGCAACGGCACGGCGGTGCGGCCGCGCCACCCAGAAAAAGCGCACAAGCCCGACAACCCGATCAAGCGCAAGCCGGCGTGGATCCGCGCCAAGGCGCCGGTGTCGGCGGCGTATCACCAAACTCGCGCCCTGATGCGGCGGCTGAATCTCGTCACCGTGTGCGAAGAGGCAGCCTGTCCCAACATCGGCGAATGCTGGAGCCAGGGCCACGCGACGGTGATGATTCTGGGTGAGGTGTGTACGCGCGCCTGCGCCTTTTGCAACGTCACCACCGGCATGCCGGGGCCGGTCGATCCCTTCGAACCGGAGAACACGGCGATTGCCGCCAAGGAACTCGGGCTCAACCACATCGTTGTCACCTCGGTCGACCGCGACGACCTGGCCGATGGCGGCGCCGATCAGTTCGTCAAGACGATCCAGGCGCTGCGCAGCCATACGCCGGAAACGACCATCGAGATTCTGACTCCCGACTTCCTGCGCAAATCTGGCGCGATTGAGGCCATCGTTGCGGCCAAGCCGGACGTCTATAACCACAACCTCGAGACGGTGCCGCGGCTTTATCCCGACGTGCGCCCGGGCGCGCGGTATTTCCATTCGCTGCGCCTGCTCGACACGGTGAAAAAGATCGATCCGTCGATGTTCACCAAGTCGGGGATCATGGTGGGGTTGGGCGAAACGAAAAAAGAAGTCGCCCAGGTGATGGACGATCTGCGCTCCGCAGACGTCGATTTTCTCACCATCGGCCAGTACCTGCAGCCCACCGTTAAGCACATCGGCGTCGACCGCTTCGTCGATCCGGCTGAATTCGACGACTACGCGCGGATGGCGCGCTCCAAGGGTTTCTTGATGGTTTCGGCGTCGCCGATGACGCGCTCGTCCTACCATGCCGGCGACGACTTCGCGAAACTGCGGGCATTCCGCGATGCTCAATTGGGCGCCACGTCCGGCGCACCGCCGGCAGCCTAACCCGTGCCGACCCACGCCGAACAAAAACGGTTGCCGTTCACGCAGCAACAGCTTTTCGATCTCGTGGCCGATGTCGACCGCTATCAAGAATTCCTGCCATGGTGCGTGGCCTCCCGGATCAATTCGCGTCAGGGCGACGTGATTTATGCCGATCTGGTGATCGGCTTCAAAATGTTCCGCGAAAAATTCACCTCGCAGGTAACGCTATCGCGGCCCGATCGGATCGACGTGAAATACGCCCACGGCCCGTTCAAGTATTTGAACAACCACTGGGTCTTTATCCCGGAGGCAGACGGCGCGACCACCATCGACTTCTACGTCGACTTCGAGTTCCGCTCGCGCCTGCTGCAAACGCTGATCGGCGCGGTGTTCAATGAAGCGGTGCAGCGCATGGTGCGGGCGTTCGAGAAGCGTGCTTACGAAATTTATGGTAACGAAGCGCCCACCGGCGCGGCCGCGAATAAGGGCGCCGCTTAGGGCTCCAGCCAATTCTGGCGTCGCCGCGGCGACCGATCCTCACCGCAACGCGTTAAATCTCGCCCCCGCCCACGCTCAGCGTCCGGCCCAATAGCTGCCGGCCCTCGAATGCCGCGTGGAGTTCGGCAACTTTCTCAAGCGGTTCGATGCGCTCGACCGGGATGCGCCATTTGCCGCTGGCGAGGTTGGCGAAGAGTTCCTTTTCTTCGGCGCGGCGGGTGGCGGCTTGGTGGAAATACTGCACGAAGCCGGTGACTGAAAAGGACTTGCCGATCAGTTGCGAGATGTTCACCTCGGGCGGCGGGCCCGCCATCTGGCCGAGATAGATCACGTTGCCAAGCGGCGCGACGGCACGGTAGTTCAGCGGCGCGTCGGGACCGGCCACCCCATCGAAGATGACATTGGCGCCGCGGTCGTTGGTGAGACGCAGAACGACATCGGCCCAGTTGTCGGCGACTCGGTCGATCAACATGTCGGCGCCGAATTGTTTGGCGTATTCGGCGCGCGATGCGCTGCCGACGAGGCCAAACACGACGGCGCCCGCGTCCTTGGCGATTTGGGTGGTGAGCGCCCCGACCGCACCGGCTGCGGAGTGCACAACCACGACATCGTCTTTCTTCACACGACCGGCGGAATGGACGAGGTGCCACGACGTCGGCGCACAGGTCGCGAAGACCGCGGCGATCTTCCAATCGAAGGCGTCGGGGACAGGAATGAGGCGGGCGGCCTCGGCCACCGCGTATTCGGCGTTGCCGCCCCATTGCCCTACGGCGACGACGCGTTTTCCAATCAGCTCCTCGTCGACGTCGTCTGCAACCGCGTCGACCAACCCAGCGTATTCGTAGCCCGGCGTATAGGGCATCGCCGGCGCACCCCATTTGACGCGGGCAGCGCGGCTATGGGTGTCGAGCGGGTTGAGCGCACAATAGGCGACTTTGATGCGGACCTGGCCGCTGGCCGGTTCCGGGAT
>CAYGKG010000121.1:0-8996 GCA_964350495.1 uncultured Alphaproteobacteria bacterium | reverse complement strand
GGCCCTCTTTCCCACTTTCAACCTGTCGGCATTCCGCTGCGCGGTGCTGGCTGCAACGACACTCAGATCCACACCAACGCCCGTGGCGCCCGGAATCTCCGAGACCACGGAAATCAGCAGACAGCCCGTGCCGGTTCCGAGATCCAGAATTCTCGGTGCGGCGACCGCCCGATCCCGAAGCCGTTTCACGACGACCTCGACGATGTGCTCGCTTTCCGGTCGTGGGTCGAGCGTCGCCGAATTGACTTCGAAATTCAGGCTCCAGAATTCGCGATGCCCACGGATACGCGAAAGTGGTTCGCCGGACACGCGGCGCCTTAGGCTCGCGTTGAACGCTAGGGTCACGTCGTGGCCCAACGTCGCGACGCGGTCCGCCAGAATATCCTCCGTCGTCAGATTGCCGGCATACCCGAGGAGTAACCGCGCCTCGCGGCGCGCGTCAGCAATGCCGCCGTCGGCAAGCACCTTGCTGCCCCAGTTCAAGAGATCGTCCAGCGACCCCGAGTTAGATATCGGCATCCCCGCTTTCCAAGTCGGCAAGTCGGCGGGATTGGTCCTCGGCCGCGAGCGCATCGATCATTTCATCGACGCCTTCGCCGAGGATGATTCTGTCAAGCTTGTGCAGCGTGAGGTTGATTCGGTGATCGGTGACGCGGTTCTGAGGGAAGTTGTAGGTTCGGATCCGTTCCGAACGATCGCCGCTCCCAATTTGGTTGCGGCGATCTGCGGCGCGCTTCGAGTCCCGCGCCATGCGTTCAGCCTCATAGAGGCGCGCCCGCAATATCTTCATCGCCTTGGCACGGTTCTTGTGTTGTGATTTTTCGTCCTGTTGGGTGACGACAATACCGGTTTCGAGATGGGTGATGCGAACAGCGCTATCGGTCGTGTTGACCGATTGCCCGCCTGGACCGGACGCGCGATAGACGTCGACGCGGATATCCTTTTCCTCGATCTTGATGTCAACCTCCTCCGCCTCCGGAAGGACCGCCACCGTCGCCGTCGACGTGTGGATGCGACCGCTGGATTCCGTCACCGGCACTCTCTGAACGCGGTGGACGCCTGATTCGAACTTGAGTCGTTCGAAGACGCCGCGCCCAGTAACCGTCGCCGAGGCTTCCTTGTAGCCGCCCACATCGTTTTCAGAGAGGGACATGATCTCGAAACCCCAGTGGCGCGTTTCAGCATACCGCTGATACATCCGCATCAGATCGGCTGCAAAGATAGCCGCTTCGTCGCCACCCGTTCCGGCGCGTATTTCCAGGATCGCATTGCGCTCGTCGGCTTCATCTTTTGGAAGCAGCAGAACGCGGAGTTGCTGCTCGACATCGTCGATCGCCCCACGTTTCTCGTACCGTTCTTCCGAAGCGATTTCCCGCAACTCGGCGTCGATCGATTTGTCGGCGAGCATCTCGTCGAGTCCTTCGATTTCCGCCCGCAAGGCCCGCAAGCGTTGGGCAACCTCGATCGTTGCCCCCATGTCCGCGTACTCGCGCGACAATTGGACGAAGTCTCCCTCTTTACTATGTCCCGCGGACAAAGCCCCTTCGAGGTCGGCGTATCTTTTGAGCAAATGATCGATCTGGTCGTCGGAGATCACGCTTTGTACATCTCCAAAGACGCAACCAACCGATCGAGCGGCGCTGTTTCTTGAGCACCGGTATCCATATTGCGGACCGTCGCAGCACCCGTCGCTATTTCATCATCGCCGATCAGAACAGCGATGCGCGCATTGACCTTGCTGGCTCTTTTCATTCGGCGGCCGACATTCCCGCTATACCCCATATCCACGCTAAAGCCGGCATGGCGCAAGTCGTGCGCGATTTTGAAAGCAACATCTGCGGCTTGCTCCCCAACCGGCACCAGGGCGATAGGTCTCACTCTTGTCGGCGCGCGATCCATCAGAAGGGCGAGACGTTCGATTCCCGCCGCCCAGCCAACGCCCGGCAGATGTGACCCGCCGAGTGCCTCAACCAATCCGTCATAGCGGCCGCCAGCCATAACGGTGCCCTGCGCGCCGAGATCATCGGTAATGAACTCGAACGCGGTATGACAGTAGTAATCGAAACCTCGGACGAGCGTCGGATTGACAACATAGGCAACGCCCAGATCCTCCAGGCGCATACGGACCTCGGCGAAGAACGCAGCTGACGCTTCATTCAAATAGTCGGAATAGAGCGGGCCCGCCGCAACAATCGCCCGGTCGCCCTCATTCTTTGAGTCCAGAACGCGCAGCGGATTGCGTTCGACCCTCACCTGACTTTCTTCCGACAACTCGCTGCGGCGGCCGCTCAAATAGGCTACCAGCGCATCCCGGTAGGTCGCGCGGCTTTCGGGGTCGCCCAGGGAGTTCACCTCCAACCTGATCTTTTCGCGAATGCCGAGTTGCTCGAGGACATGCGCGCCCAACGCGATAACTTCGACATCGCCAAGCGGCCCGGGAACGCCGAACAGCTCGACGCCAACCTGGTGCAGCTGCCTGTAACGCCCTTTTTGCGGACGTTCGTGGCGGAACATCGGCCCTTGGTAATAGAACCGGAGCGGCGCGTCCTGCGCCAACCCATTGGAAATGACAGCACGGGCAACGCCCGCGGTTCCCTCGGGCCGCAATGTCAAGCTGTCGCCGTTCCGATCGGCAAAGGTGTACATCTCCTTGGTGACGACATCCGTCGCCTCTCCAAGGGTCCGCGCAAAAACTCCGGTAAACTCGAAGATCGGCGTTGCGATTTCGTCGTAGCCATAGCGACCCGCGAGGTCGCGGGACGTATCGACAATGGTTCTGAACTTGGCCGCGTCTTCGGCCAAAATGTCGCGTGTGCCGCGAACAGGCTGCAATGCCACGATTGTGCCCGCCTACAAAGCCGCAGCTGCGGGCGCGCTGGCCATATCGCTCGCCTGAATTTCCTTCACCCGAGCCTCGACCAGCTCAACGACATGATCGACCAGGCGATCGTCGCCAATCTTGTGATCCGTAAGACCGTTGAGGTAGATCATGTGGTTTCCACGGCCCCCACCAGCCAACCCGATATCGGTTTCGCGGGCTTCGCCAGGACCGTTCACGACGCATCCGATGATCGACAGCGTTAGCGGCGTCGTAATGTGCGCCAAGCGTTTCTCCAGAATCTCAACCGTCTTGATCACCGGGAATGCCTGCCGGGCACAGGAAGGGCAGGAAATGATATTCACGCCGCGGTGCCGCAGATTCAACGATTTGAGAAGATCAAATCCGACGCGGATTTCTTCTACCGGATCCGCGGATAGTGAAACTCTTATGGTGTCGCCGATGCCGGACCACAAGAGCATTCCCATCCCAATCGACGACTTTACAGTGCCTGAAATCAAACCGCCGGCTTCGGTGATTCCGAGGTGCAAGGGGTAGTTGCACGCTTCCGCCAACTGCTGATAGGCGGCAACGGCGAGAAACACATCCGAAGCTTTCACGCTGATTTTGAATTCGAGAAAATCTTCGTCTTCGAGGATCTTGGCATGGTTCAGCGCGCTCTCAACCATCGCCTCCGGACAGGGCTCGCCGTACTTCTCTAGAAGATCTTGTTCAAGCGACCCGGCATTGACGCCGATCCGCATTGAACAGCCATGATCGCGTGCAGCGCGCACGACCTCCTTCACGCGTTCGCGCGACCCAATGTTCCCAGGATTAATCCTCAAACAGGCAGCGCCCGCTTTCGCGGCCTCGATGGCGCGTCGATAATGGAAGTGAATATCGGCAACGATCGGCACGCTGACTTGGTTGATTATCGCCGAGAGCGCGGCGGTCGACTCTTCGTCAGGACACGATACGCGGACGATGTCGGCCCCAGCGTCCTCCAGTTGTCGAATCTGTCCAACCGTCGCGGACACGTCGTGGGTCAGCGTGTTGGTCATCGACTGGACCGTGATCGGCGCACCGCCGCCCACGGGCACGCTGCCAACCTTTATCTGACGGGAGTCGCGGCGGATGATGTCGCGATAGGGCCTGACGCTCATGGCGCGGGACTAAACTCATTGAAGGGCGAGATGGA
The DNA here is from genome assembly GCA_964350495.1 of uncultured Alphaproteobacteria bacterium. Classification (GTDB taxonomy): domain Bacteria; phylum Pseudomonadota; class Alphaproteobacteria; order SHVP01; family SHVP01; genus CALJDF01. The sequence goes on along the minus strand of CAYGKG010000121.1, from coordinate 4,980 downwards.
CGGGACTATGCATCCCGACCGCCCTGTGAATCAAGGGTCGGTCTGCGTCCCGCCGGTTCCCGCCTCGACAGGTCCACGCCGATTGCGGAGGTCGTCAACGGCAAGCGATATATCGCGACCGATCACACCCACCGGACCGAGCCGTGGGATCGGTACGCCGTCGACAATGACTTCAAGCGCGCCAAGATTGCCGGTCATGAGCAAGAGGCCCGGACGATCGGGAACCAGATACCGGTCTCCTGGGCGCAGAACCCTGGTGAGGAGCAGCTCGCCTGATGTTGCCCGGACCTGAACCCAGCTATCGTTTTCGGCAACCAGGACGACTCGGGCGTTTTCGTTACCAGCCCCAAAAACACGCGGAACATAGCCACCGTCCCCAGGCGAGCGCGCTTCGTCGATCTGCGCGGCGAGTGGCGGTGGTGTCGCCTCCGGACCGCGCACGGCGACGTCGGCCTCTCCTGACCCGTCGCCGACCGCCTCACGGGGGGTTGGGGGCGTGTTGGAGGCCACGCTCGGCGTGGACGATACCGCCGCAATAGGCGCAGACGATGCATCGGCCAACCGCCTGATTTCGATGTCACCAGGGGACACCGAGGGCGGAGAGCCGGCAACGACAGGTGACGGTGTCGGCGGCGCGTTTGTCGCGACCGCGTCTACACGTTGCTCGGGCAGCCCGGGTGGTGGTGCCAAGGTTTGCACCGCCCGGGATATCGGCGCCACAACCGGCGTTTCTTCGGCGGCGCTTGCAGATCCGCCGGCGTCCGCTGGGATCGCCGTAGTCTCGCTTCCATTGTCGTTTGCGACCGCGACCTCATTGGATATCTCTGTCGTGGCAGTTGCCGGTGCCTGGGGGGCACCTTCAACAACGACGAGCGGTGATAGCGGCGGTTCGATCTCGACGACCGGGGATGCAGACTCAGGGGACGCAAAAGGCGGCGTGGCCTCGCTCGTGGGCAACGGGTCAACGGCATCGCTGTTTGGTTGCAAGACGGCGGATTCTTCGGCAACGGGTGGCGTCAATCGTGTCGCCGGCGCCTCGGTTGTTTCAACCAACCGCTCTGGAATAGGCGCAACCCGTTCGGCCGTGCTTCTTTCTTCGCTCGTGAAGACAAACCATCCGGCGTAAGCGAGGACGGCCAGCAGCACACCTCCCAAGAGGAGTCGCCCGGTGGGCATGCGCCCTCTGTCCATCGCCGACGGGAACGCCAATCGGGACTCGCGACGGGGTCCGGTCGTCTCGGCCCGGAATCGGTCGACCACGATACTTTCGTCGAGGGCGAGAAATCTCGCATAGGACTTTAGGAAGCCAATGACATAGACATGCCCCGGCAGGGCGTCGAACTGGCCCTTCTCGATCGCCTCAAGATAGGCCGGGCTAATTCTGAGCTTTTGCGCAATGTCCGCGATATCCACGCCGACTCGCGTCCGGGCGGCGCGCAATTCAACGCCGATCCCGTCGTAGTCTCCGGTGTCGGAACGCACCTCGCGAAGGTGCAACCTGCGCCGGGAGGATTCTGTCGGAAGATAATCGTCGCGCTGAGGATCTTGGCTAGCCATTACTGCCCTTGCCGATACGTTCCGCTTGGACGAGATTCACTGAACCCGCACCAAGGTGCTGCAGAAAAACAATCGAGGGATGCGCCGACCTACCACCAATCAACCCCACAACCCCCGTCGGCCCGGAACTGTGCGACCGGGGCCGCCATCCTAACCACCTGTGAAAAAACCCCACCCCACGCGTTCAAAGGGGAGTTTTCCACACTTCACACAGGGTGTGAGTAAACCAGAAAATTGCTTATTTGCAAATAGTTAATAAGAAAAACCACTATCTTGGACGAAGAGTCGTATTTCGTCACGTAGTGAGTGATCGACCGCCCCCATGCGACGGTCAAGGTAAGCAGCAATTGCGGCACAATCGAGGCTACGCAAGGCCTTTTTGACTGCTCCGTAGGCCGGCGCCGGCACCGACAGCGTTCGATACCCTAGCCCGGCAAGACAGAGCGCTTCGAGCGGATTGGCCGCCATATCGCCGCAGACAGCAACGGGGATACCTGTGTCTTCGCAAGTTCTTCGAATGTCCGCGAGTAGCCTCAGAAAACTTGGCGAAAGGGCGGCGTAGCGATTGGCCAATCGCGGATTGGTTCGATCGCTCGCAAAAAAGTACTGGAGAAGATCGTTCGTTCCGATCGAGACAAAATCGACCGTTTCAGCCAGTTTCTCAACCTGCCAGGCCAACGATGGCACCTCGATCATCGCGCCCACCTGCACTAACGAAGGTGTCGGACGTCCCTTCTGGCGCTGGCGCGCGATTTCGATGTCGAGAATCGCCCTTGCTCTGACAAATTCCTCGACCTCGGCAGCCATCGGAAACATTATTGTCAGGGGTTGCCCCCGCACGGCCGAAATCAGCGCTCTCAACTGGTTTCGCAAGACGGCCGGACGGTCGAGACCGACCCGCAGGGCGCGCCAGCCCATCGCCGGATTCTCCTCACGCATCAACGGTCGATCGAGGTTTGGAAGAACTTTGTCGCCGCCCAGGTCGAAGGTTCTAAAGACCACGGGACGACCTTGGGCAGTATCTAGAACCTGTCGGTACGCCGTTTCCTGATCATCGGCGGACGGAAATGTAGGGTGGGTCAAGAATAGGAGTTCCGTCCGCAGCAGGCCGATTCCCGCCGCACCGGTGGTGTCCAGGAGTGGCAACTCGCCCAGAAGACCGACGTTGAGCTGTAAGTCGAAGTCTACGCCGTCGGCCGATTGCGCCGGCAGATTTCGGACCGATTCGTAGTCGGCTCGACGTTTTGCCTCCTCTTCTATCGAGTCGACGAGATCGTCATAGACGCTATCGTCGGGCCGTACGTGCACCAGGCCACGCCAACCATCGACCACGACCGGATCACCGGGCTGAAAACGTGACAACGCTCCGGCAACGCGGCCGACGATCGGTATGTTCAGCGAGCGGGCAACCAAAACCATATGCGACGTGGGCGACCCCTCGCCCAGGACGATGGCGCGCAATCTATCGTGGTCGTATTCGAGCAATTCAGCGGGTCCGAGGCTTCGCGCAACCAAAACGGCGTCCTGCGGTATTTCGACGGTTGCCAAATCGGCTCGCCCACCCAACTCGCGCAACAGCTGGTTCGAGAGGTCGTCGAAATCGGCAATGCGGTCGCGAAAATAGGGCGACGGCGCCAACCGGCGGCGATTCTCCTCCTGCACCCTGCACACAGCACCCTCTGCGGTCAGTCCGTCCATAACCGCTTCGCGCATTCTGCGTTGCCAGCCCAAGTCTTCGGCAAACATCCGATAGGTACCCAGGATCTCGCGCTCGGCGTCGCCAATTCGCGATGCGCTTTGCGAGATCAAGATTTGAATGCGGCGGAGAAAGGCATCGATCGCCTTATTCAGTCGGTCGATTTCCCGCTCCGAGTCCTCCGAGACGAGATCGTGGACAGGGCGCGGTCCACGATGGATGAACGCCTTTCCATGACCGATGCCACCGGCCAGCGGCAACCCCTCGAACCGAAGAGGAAGTGTGGCGTTGCCGTCAATGTCCGCAGTCTCGCCCTCGGCAACGAATGCCGAGGCTAGAACCAACTCGCAAAGAACCATTGCAACGGTTTGCAGAACCTCGGCTTCTTCTGTCGAGTACTGACGCTTGGCACGGTTTTGGACCGACAGGGCGCCAATGACTCGCCCGCCGCGCTGGAGAGGTACACCGAGAAGCGAGTGAAAGCTTTCCTCCCCGGTTTCCGGCCGATAGGCGAATAGCGGATGCGCCTGCGCATCCGCTAGCGCAAGCGTCTTGGCCTGCGCAACGACATCACCGATCAACCCCTCGCCGACTCGCAGCCGCGTAAGGTGAACCGATTCGGGTCGAAGCCCATAGGTCGAGAAAAGCTCCAAGACGTCGCCGGCCCGCCGCAGATAAAGCGAGCAGACATCGGCCGCCATATTTGTCGCGATAATCTTGGTGACGGCGTCCAGTCTGACCTGGGGCGCGCCCTCTGCAGCCATCAAAGCGCGGAGTTGGTGCAACAGGGCGCGAGGCCCCGCGACCTTCTCCGGGCTCATCTCAACGTCGCAGCCTGCTCAAACGGCGTCGGCGCGGTCGAACGAACAACCATCGCGTGGAGGGCGGCTGCGGCTTCGTTGACGAGATGTTCGATAATCTCAGCGACGGGCTCTTCCTTCGTCACCAAACCGACGCTCTGACCAGCCATCACCGACCCGAACTCGACGTCACCCTCGATCGCCGCCCGGCGCAGGGCACCCGCCCAAAACCGCTCGATCGCCAACTGAGCTTCGGCTTGGGATATCGTTCCGGCGTCGACCTTGGCAATCACTTCGCGTTGTTTCTCCACGAAAAGCTGCGTTCCTTTGTTGCCTAGCGCCCGGACTGGGATAACCGGAAATCGCTCGTCGAGTTGGGTCGATGGCACTGCGTCCCGCGCATGTCCGCGTAGGAAGGCCCGCTTGAACTTTGGGTGGGCGACACATTCGGTCGCACAGACGAAACGGGTGCCCATCTGGACGCCCGACGCTCCAGCCGCGAGATACATCGCGATTGCATCGCCGTGACCGATTCCGCCGGCCACGAAGACCGGGATATCTCGGATTGCCGGAAGAATTTCTTGCGCAAGCACCCCTGTCGACACTGGACCAATGTGCCCACCTGCCTCCATCCCTTCGATAACCAACGCATCCACGCCCGACCGGACAAGCCTTTTCGCGAGGGCGAGCGCGGGGGCAAACGCGAGGACCCGAATGCCGGCATCCTTGAGCTGACTAATTGCTGCGGCCGGGGGCAGGCCGCCGGCAAGAGCCACATGACTCACCCGCCGCTTCTCGCAGGTCGCGATCAAGTCCGCTAGGTCTGGGTGCATTGTGATGAGGTTAACCCCGAAGGGCCGGTCGGTCAGATCGAACGTCGCCGCAATCTCAGCGTCGAGCGCTGAAGGATTAAGCGACCCGCAACCA
>CAYGKG010000120.1:0-9076 GCA_964350495.1 uncultured Alphaproteobacteria bacterium | reverse complement strand
ACCGCGCGTCCTGATCGATAACAACGCGTCCAACGTCTACACCGTGGTCGAGATCAATGCGCTCGACCGGCCCGGCCTGCTGTACGACGTGACGCGGGCTATCTCCGGCGCAGGTCTATCGATCGCCAGCGCCCAGATCACGACCTACGGCGAACGCGCGGTCGATGTCTTCTACGTCAAGGACGTGTTCGGCCTAAAAGTCACCCACGAGAACAAAATCGAGCAGATTCGCAGCGCGATTCTAGCCGCTTTGCAGCAAGGCGCCGACCGCGCGGCCCTGGTAACTGCCGCGGCCGAATAGGCGATCAGGCCGCTGCTGGCGCCTTGCCACGCAAAACCGTCAGGCGCACCGCCAACGCGAGTACGCCGCCGGCCATCATGACGGCGGTCAGCGGCACTGCCGTTCCATCGTGGAGAAAGCCGACTAGGGCGCCGGCCCCGGCGCCGACCGCAAACTGCATCATCCCTAGAAAGCCCGAGGCCGTGCCGGCCATGTGCGGAAACTCGCTCAGGGCACCCGCCGTCGCGTTGGCGCCGATCATGGTGACGAACAGCATCATGAAGACCACCGACATCAGCAGCACGGGCAGAGATGCACCGCTGATGCCGGCGGCGAGCACCAGCACGCCGCCGATCGCCAGACCGGTGGCGCCGCCCAGCAACATCCGATCGACGCCGAGGCGCCCAACCAACCGGCTATTGATGAAGCTACCCACCATCAGGGCCACGACGTGGGCCGCAAACAAAAAGCCGTATAGCTCAGGCGATACGCCAAGCAACTCGATCAGGACGAACGGCGACCCGGCGATGTAGGCAAACATCGCCGCGAAGCTCAGGCTCTGGCACAGGGCGTATCCGAAAAAACGCCGGTTGCGCAGCAACGCGCCATACGATTTCGCCATCTCGCTGGCGCGGTGCTGGGTCCGTTTTTCGACGGGCAAGGTTTCACGCAACGGGTACAGCGTCAGCATCAAGCACAACACGCCGAACCCGCCCAGCGTCCAGAAGATTGCGCGCCAACCGAAGAACACCAGGACCTGCCCGCCGATGATCGGCGCGGCCATCGGCGCGATGCTCATCACCATGAACAGCAGCGACAGGGTTTTGGCGGCTTCGTCGCGGGCATAGCGGTCGCGCACAATGGCGCGGGCCAGAGCAGACGCTGCCGATCCGCCCAATGCCTGCAAGAAGCGAAAGGCGATCAAGACGTCGATCGACGGGCTCATCGCCGCGCCGATGCTGGCCGCGACGAAGATGATCAACCCGCAGTAAAGAATGGGCTTGCGTCCGTATCGGTCCGACAGCGGGCCCCAGACGATGGGCGCGAAAGCAAACCCCAGGAGAAACGCGCTCAGGGTCTGCTGCACCCGCCCCGAATCGGTGGCAAGATCGCGCGCCAGTTCGGGCAGGCTCGGCAGGTACATGTCGACCGACAGCGGTGCCGAGGCCGAAAAGGCGGCCAGGATGATGAGCAGCGTGATGCCGCCGGGCGCTTTGCTATTCAATGCGGGGTGCCGGTATGGTCACTAAACGGCAGCCACGATACCAGTATGCCTGCAAACGCCAAATGCCTCTGATCCGCCTGTCACTTGGGTGCCGCCTGCGATGACCCTGTTCCGCGCCATCGCCACGATTGGCGGATTTACCCTCATCAGCCGCTTTCTCGGGTTTGCCCGCGACATTCTGGTGGCGGCGATTCTCGGCACCGGGCTCGTCGCCGACGCCTTCTTCGTCGCATTCAAATTGCCGAACTTCTTCCGCCGTCTGTTCGCCGAGGGCGCGTTTAACGCGGGCTTTGTGCCGATGTTCTCCGGGATCCTCGAACGCGAGGGAAAGAATGCTGCGCAGGCGTTTGCCGAGCAGGCGCTTGCGGTTTTGCTGGCCACGGTATTCGTCTTTGTCACCGTCCTGCAGGTCGCAATGCCGTTGGCCATGTACGGCCTCGCGCCCGGTTTTATCGACGAACCTGACAAATTCGATCTCACCGTCACCCTGACCCGCGTGACCTTTCCCTATTTGCTGTTCATCAGCTTGGTGTCGCTGGCCGGCGGCATCTTGAACAGCGTCGGCCGCTTCGCCGCCGTGGCGGCGACACCGATCTTGCTCAATCTGACGCTGATCGCTTTTCTGGGCCTGGCCGCCCGCAGCTTTCCCACTCCGGGCCACGCGCTCGCCTGGGGCGTCGCGGTCGCCGGTGCGATTCAGTTCGTTTGGGTCGCGGTCGCACTGGCCCGGGCCGGGTACCGTCTGCGGTTGCCACGGCCGCGGCTGACGCCCCGGGTCCGCGAACTGTTGTGGTTGATGTTGCCAGCGGCGGTCGGCGCCGGCGTCGTGCAGATCAATTTGCTCACCGATATCATCATCGCATCGCTCCTGCCCGAAGGGTCGATCTCCTATCTCTACTTCGCCGATCGCGTGAACCAGCTACCGCTCGGCGTGATCGGCATCGCGGTCGGTACCGCGCTGCTGCCGTTGCTGTCGCGCCAGGTCGCGGCTGACGATGCGGCGGGTGCGGCCAACAGCCAGAACCGGGCCATCGAAGTGGCGCTCTTTCTCACCTTGCCGGCGACCGCGGCGTTGTTGGTTCTGGCCCTGCCCATCGTCTCCGTTCTGTTCGAACGCGGCGCGTTCGATGCCGCCGCCAGCCAAGCGACGGGCTTCGCGTTGATGGGCTACGTGGTTGGGTTGCCCGCCTATGTTCTGATCAAGATCCTGACCCCCGGCTATTTTGCCCGTAAGGACACCCGGACGCCGGTTCGGATCGCCATCGTCGCGATGGTCGCCAACCTCGGTCTCAACCTCCTTTTGATATGGCCGCTTCAGCATGTCGGTCTTGCCCTGGCGACTGCGCTGGCGGCCTGGCTCAACGTGGCCTTGCTCGCGGGCGGTTTGCGCCGCCGCGGCCACCTAGCGCTCGATGCCCGGTTGCGCCGGCGTTTGATTCGAACCACGGCCGTCACCGCCATCCTTGCGGTGGTGCTGGTGATCGCCCACCGCGTCCTGGACCGCGCCGGATTCCTCGACCTGGGCGATATGCGGTTTGCGGCGTTGGCCGTCTTAGTGGTCCTCGGCATCGCGGTCTACAGCATCGGCGCCCATTTCAGCGGCGCGATGCGCCTGGGCGAATTGCGCGGCCTGATGCGCCGCCCTAAGGCGGGGTCCGGCGTGGGCCCTCGGTGGACGCCTTGACCGGGTGCGGACAACCGCGCCATAAGACCGGCCTTCCGCAACGAGGACCCAGCCGATGACGGCGACAAAACGGATCTTTTCCGGGGTGCAACCCACCGGCAACCTGCATTTGGGCAATTACCTCGGCGCCATTCGCAATTGGGCGCGGCTACAGGCCGACTATGAGTGCATTTATTGCGTGGTCGACCTGCATGCGATCACTCTGCCGCAGAATCCGGCGGCGTTGCGCGCCAGCACCCGCGAAGTCGCGGCGAGCTTGATCGCGGCCGGGATCGACCCCAAGGGGTCGATCATTTTCAATCAATCCCAGGTCACGGCCCATGCCGAGCTCGCCTGGATATTCAACTGCGTGGCCAAGATCGGCTGGCTCAACCGCATGACCCAGTTCAAGGATAAGGCCGGCAAGAATCGTGAGACGGCGTCGGCCGGGCTCTATGTCTACCCGGTGCTCATGGCCGCCGACATTCTTTCCTATAAGGCCACCCACGTGCCTGTCGGCGAAGACCAAAAACAGCACCTGGAACTGACCCGCGATATCGCCGGATCGTTCAACGATACCTATGGCGTCGATTTCTTTCCGCTCACCGAGCCGTTGATTTTCGGCGAGGCGACGCGGGTGATGAACCTGCGCGACGGCACCAAGAAGATGAGCAAGTCCGACGAGTCCGACTACACCCGGATCAACCTCACCGACGAACCCGATTTGATCGCGCAAAAGATCCGCAAGGCCCGTACCGATGCCGAGCCGTTGCCGGGCAGCGGGCGCGCGTTGGCCGAGCGGCCCGAAGCCAACAATCTCGTGGGCATTTATGCGGCGTTGGCGGACATCAGCCGCGACGACGTGTGCGCCCAGTTCGAAGGGGCCCAGTTCTCGCGTTTCAAAAACGACCTCGCGGACCTCGCGATCGCCAAGCTCTCGCCAATGACCGCCGAGATGCGGCGCCTGCTCGACGACGTGAGTCACATCGACGCGGTCCTGCGCGACGGCGCCGAACGGGCCGATGCGCTGGCTGCACCGATCCTGCGCGAGGTGCAGGATATCGTCGGTTTCCTTCACCCCTAGGCGGGCCGAAGTCGCTGCCGCTTGCGGCAGCGCGGTTTATCGGTTCAAGTTATTGCCCGACTGCGGAGCGACCCATGCCCGACTCGCCTGAAGCGCGTCAATTTCTCGTCGTCGTCGACGACACGCCGGAGTGCCGCAAGGCCCTGCGGTTCGCGTGGCGGCGGGCGCAGCGCACCGGCGCCGGCGTGACGTTGTTGCGGGTGATCGATCCCGTCGATTTCCAGCACTGGCTTTCGGTCGAAGAGCGGATGCGCGAAGAAGCGCGCGAAGAGGCCGAAGAACTGTTGCAAAAACTCGCGGTCGAGGTGCAACAGCAGTCGACCATCCTGCCCGAGTTGGTGGTGCGCGAGGGCGCAGTCCGCGACGCCGTCGTCAAGTTGATCGACGACGACAAAACCATCCGCATTCTCGTGCTGGGCGCTGGCACCGGCTCGGAAGGGCCGGGACCTTTGGTCACCCAGTTAGCCGGTAAAATGTCGGGCGCCTTGCGGGTTCCGGTAACGGTAGTCCCGGGCAATCTCTCGGACGAGCAGCTGGATCTGCTGACGTAGGGACGCGCGGGCCTCGAAAAAGTTGTGGATAACTTTTTCGGCACGGCCGCCGCCGTCTTGAGCGCGCTTTACAAGAGCCGCTGATAACCCGTTAACCATTAAGCAATTTCTGCCCGTTAGCTATCGATCTGCAAGCGTTGCGCGGCGCCCACAGTCGGGGTCTGCCGTGCACAAAAACAGCTTCTAGTGGTTGTCGGTAGAAATGAACCCCGTATATTGCGCCGCAGAGATCATAGGAATTTTGAGACAAATGCCATGATGACTCCTCGTCACGGGTTCGGCGTGTCGGTGTTCAGGGTCAGCGTTGGATTTTCAGTTCTGTTTGGTTTGGCGGTTTACGCCGGCGCAAATCCTATCGAAGAGACGGCCTACGCGGCGCGACCGGCGCCCGGGATCAACGCTGTGATCTCTGTCGGTCCGCGCAACATCCCGCAGCTTGTCGGTCCGGACGTGCGCGCCCTGGCTGCTTTTACCGGTGGTGCGGTTGCGGTGCCCGATGCGGCGAGCCTGCGCGACGAATATCGTCGGCTGGGTTACAATCTTGCCGACATACGCGGCGATATCGCGGGCGTCCCAAGGGTTTTCCTGACTCAGTTGCCCAAGGACATGCCGTCGATTCAGTCGGTGACCGACCGTAAATCGCTGTTCATCCGCTCGCTCCTGCCGCTGGTGTTGCGCGCGAACGAAGAAATCCTGGCGGACCGCGCACAGATCGAGATATTGCGCGACCGCGCTGCCGCCGGCCAGACGCTCTCGCCGCGCAATGCGGCGTGGCTCGATCGCTTGAGCGCCTCTTACGGCTTGGCGCCGCGCGATTTCACCGCGCTCCTGCGCCGCCACGACGTGGTCCCGGTCGGACTGGCGCTGGCCCAAGGGATCGAAGAGTCGGGATGGGGCACATCGCGCTTCGCGCTGCACGGCAATGCGGTGTTCGGCCAATGGACCTTCCGTGAAGGCGCCGGCATCGTCCCGCGCGACCGCGATGAAGGGGCCCGCCACGAGGTCAAGGCGTTTCGCTCGCTCCACGACTCGGTGCGGCAGTACGCCCGCAATCTCAACACCCATCGCGCCTATCGCGAGTTTCGTCACCAGCGGGCGGTTCTGCGCAAAAGCGATCGACCGATCGACTCGATCGTTTTGGCAAAAACCATGACCCGCTACTCCGAGCGCGGCGCGGCATACGTCAGTAGCATTCTAGGGCTGATCGAGAGCAACAAGCTGAATGCCCTGGACGGCGCGCGTCTTGGCGCCGTATCGGCGCCGGCGATCGAAAGCTAGGCCGACGGGTCCAAGACGGCGCGGGCACCGCGCCGCAGCAGCGCAACGTCGCTGGCGGCGAAGATCAATCGATAACCCCGATCCGATAGCCGCGTCCGACCGCCCGGTGCCGTGTCGATCGTTCCCAAGACGGCGCCGCTTGCCAGGATGTCGCGTTCCGCCTGCGCGAGCACGGCCTGTACCTCCGGATCGTCGAACAAACCCAGTTTGCCAAGGCTGCCTGACAGGTCCAGCGGGCCGATAAATAGCGAATCCGCTCCGCATGCCGCGATTTCCGCGATCCGGTCGACGGCCGCGCGCGATTCGATTTGGCAAATCACCATGACGTCGTCGTCGGCGGCAGCGCGGTAGGTCGGCCAATCGCGGCCATAGGCGCCGGCCCGGATAAAGCCCGCGGCGCCACGGTTGCCGCGCGGCGGATACCGGCAAAGGTCGACAATCCGTTTCGCGTCGGCGGCGTTTTCGACGCCGGGCACCATGACGCCCGCCGCGCCGCTATCGAGCGCGCGTTTGATCTCGCTGGTCTCGTGATTGGGGACGCGCACCAAAATCGTCGTGTCCGACCCGGCCGCTGCCCGCAAATGGTGGACCAGATCGCTCACCGTGCCCTCGCCGTGCTCGTAGTCGATCAGAAGGGCATCGAACCCGGCGCCGGCCAGCACCTCGGTCACGGCCGGGCTATTCAGCCCAACCCAGCACCCGGTGCAGGTTTCGCCGTTGCGTAGCTTTTCTTTGAGGCGGTTGGTCACCGGCGCAGTCTAACCCGCCGGCACGTAGTACTGCATCCCGAACCAGCGCCAACGACCGTCTTGGGCCGGCATTGTGCAGTTGATGCGGGCGCGACCGGGGGGCAGCGCTTCGGCGAAACGCCCTTCGACCCGCATGCCGCCCAGGCGCTGCAACGTCAGTCCGACCGCGCCGCCGCCGGCAAAGGCGAAGCAGTTCAACCGTCCGATGTCGCCCGCTAGCGGTTCCACCGTGAATCCGAACGGCGGCGGGTTGACCGTTACCGTCGGATCCGCCGGCGTCACGTCGCTGACGGGCAGCGGCAGCGCATTGACGATCAGGTCGAAGCGGTCCGGCGCGCCGAAATTCTCGTTCAACGCGAACCGCGGCAGGTAATAGCGATCGTGGCCGCCGAAGGCGACCGCGGATTGCTGCCCGAAGGCCGCGACAAAGCCCATTTCCCGAACGATCTCGGCGATCGCGCGCGACGCCTCGCCGTAGGGATAGGCAAACAGCGTCGGTGCCGTACCGAGCTCATCGGTCAACCGCTTCTGTGCCGTTTCGATTTCGGCGCGTGCGGTGGCCAGGTCCCGGTCCGGCATGTGCAGATGCGAAACGGTATGGTTGGCGATCGTGACCCCGGCAGCATGCAGCTCGCGAATCTGATCCCAGGTCATGTAGTTGCCGTTGCCGCGATCGATCGGATCGGTTGCGACGAACACCGTGAACGGTATGCCGGCCGCTCGAAACCGTGGCCATGCGACGTCGTAGATTGAGCGATAGGCATCGTCGATGGTGATCGCAATTGTGCGGTCGGGCAGCGGCTCGCCGCGGTCGAAGGCGGTAATGATGTCGGGCAACGGTAAAACGGAAAAGCCGCCTTCGCTCAGTACCTTGAGATGGGCGTCGAGCTGTTCGACGCGAATATTTGTGCTGGGATACTCGTTCTCGCCAAAGCGGTGGTACATCAGAATGACAGCGCCCGATTCCTGGACGCCCTGGGCGTGTGCCGGGGCGCCGAGCGCGAGCAGCGGTGGGCTTACCAGCAAGCCCGCAAATAGCCCCAAGACAACGGTCGAAAATCGCCCAGTCATTGTCCTATGCCATCATCTGCGTGCCAGCGGCGCGGTCGCTGAGCAGCGGGTAGCGCCGCGGCTCGAACAACTGATAGTGCCACCATTCGTTGCGGTAATAGTCCCACCCTGCCGCCGTCATGATCCCCAACAACAATATACGGTTGCGCTGGGCCGTCGGACTAATGTCGGTCCGGCCGTGATGGGACTGTAAAGTGAAGTCGTCAAACGGCGTGCCCATTTCAAGCGTTTCGCCCGAAAGATTTTCCAGTGTGAGATCGACCGCGGCGGCGCGCGAATGGGGCGAACCGCGCCGCGGGTCGGCGACGAAATTCGGATCGGGGGTGTGGGCCCACAGCCGCCATTGCGCCTCGGTCGGGCGATAGGCGTCATAGACCCGCAACCGCAGGCCGATTCGACCAGCCAGATCGACGGCCCGGTGCAGGCACACTGCCGCGTCGCGGTGCAAATAGCAGGCGGCCCGCGCGTAGATCGGTGCCCCGGTGAAGTTGTCGGGTCCTGCGTAGGCGATTTGCAGGGCGACACCGTCCGCGTTCTCCGATATTTCGGTCAGCTTTTCCCAGGTGGCCATCAGCGCGACAGGTTAGCATGGGTTCGATGTTGCTTCTTGCACTGGATACTTCACTAGCGGCCTGTTCGGTTGCGCTGTGGCGCGACGACGGGCTCCTGGCCCATCGATTCGAGCCGATGGCGCGCGGCCATGCCGAGGCGTTGGTGCCCATGATTCTCGCGGTTTGTGCCGATGCCGGAGCCGATCTGTCGCAGGTCGATGCCCTGGCCGTGACCCGGGGGCCAGGCACGTTTACCGGCATCCGTATCGGCCTTGCGACCGCGCGCGGCCTGGCCCTGACCAACGCCTGTCCGGTCGTCGGCGTCTCGACCCTCGAAGCGATCGGCGTCGGCGCGGCGCTCCCGCCGGGTCCGGACCCCGTTCTCGTCGTCCAGGATGCCCGTCGCGGTGCTGTGTACGCGGAACTGCTGGATGCCGCGGCGGCCCCGCTTGCCGGCCCCCGGATCGTCGATCTGCCCGGACTTGAGGTCGCGTTTCCTGGCCGCCCGCTACGCTTGGTCGGCAGCGGCGCGCATCTGGCGGCCGAGCGCCTTGGCGCCGGCGTCACCGTCGCCCGCGGGGAAATCCTGCCCGATGCCGCTATTGTCGCGGCGATCGCCGTCGC
>CAYGKG010000119.1:0-9275 GCA_964350495.1 uncultured Alphaproteobacteria bacterium | reverse complement strand
CCCCCCCCCCCGCCCGCCCCTCGCCCCACCACTCGCCCCGCCGGCGGCTCCTGACCCCGGCCGGCGTCATCGCGCCCGCGGACGCGTGCTCAACCGCTGCGCCGCCATCGATGGAACCGAAATCCCACACAGCGTCCACATCGTCATGGGCCGCCAGCACTAATGCCAGGGCGCCGCTGTCGCCGGTGACGATATTGAAGCTGCCGCCTGGGACGTCCGAGGTGTCGAGCACTTGGTAAAGGTCGGTCGCCGCGAGCGGGTGCTTGCCCGATGGAACGGCGACGATACGGTTGCCCATCGCTAGGGGCGGGATCGCGAGCGAAATGAGCCCGAGCAACGGTGCGTCGTCCGGACACGCGATTCCCATGACGCCGAGCGGTTCGTTCATCGCGACGGTAACGTTGCGTAGCGGGGTAGCATGCACGCGCCCATCGTATTTGTCGGCCCATGCGCCATAGGTAAACAATCGGCTCACACTGGCGGCGACCTCGCGGGAGGCAGCCCGTTTCGTCGCGCCGGTCATCTCGCGCAATCGGTCGCGGAACTCGGCCGCGCGCGCCTCGAGGTTTTCGGCGATGTAGTAGATCACTTGGGCGCGATTGTGTGCGGTGGCTTTGCTCCAGCCTTCGGCCTGGCGCGCGGCGGACACGGCGTCGCGAATATCCTTGCGATTGCCGTCGCCAACCTCACCGGCGAGCGAGCCGTCGGCCGCATAGACCGGTCGGCTGTACCCCGAATCCGGGCGCGTCTGCTTGCCGCCGATATACATCTTTGCGGTCCGGTCCAAACCGCCGGTCGTGGACGCGACGGCTGCGGGAATCGGCGCCGGGTTGGCCGGGGCAGAACTGCCGTTTCGTTCTAAAGACCTAAGGAAGGTTGGCTTGAGATAGGCATACATCCCTTCGCGTCCGCCCTCGCGCCCAAATCCCGACTCCCGATAGCCGCCGAAACCGGCCGCGGCATCAAACAGGTTGGTCGAATTGATCCACACCACGCCGCACTTGAGGGCAGGCGCAATGTCGAGGGCGAGGTTGATGTTTTCGGTCCACACGCTTGCCGCCAACCCGTAACGGGTGTTGTTCGCCAAGGCGACCGCATCGGCGGGGGTGCGGAAGGGCAGGGCGACCAGCACTGGTCCGAAAATCTCTTCTTGGACCACGGTCGATGCGGGCCCGACGTCGGTCAACAGCGTCGGCGGGTAGAAGTAACCTTCCTTCGGCCGTGCCCAATCGGGTTGCCACACTGTCGCGCCCTCGGCGGCACCGGCCTTGACCAACGTCTCGATCTTTTCCAATTGGACCGGCGCAACGATCGCGCCGATGTCGATCGATTTGTCGAGCGGATCGCCGACGCGCAGGGTCTGCATGCGGGCCTTCAACTTGGCGATGAAGGCGTCCGCGATGCTCTCTTGCATCAGCAGCCGCGAGCCCGCGCAGCACACTTGGCCCTGGTTGAACCATATCGCGTCGACCACGCCCTCGACCGCCCCGTCGAGATCGGCATCGTCGAACACGACGAACGGCGATTTCCCGCCCAGTTCCAAGGTAAGCTCTTTGCCGCTCCCGGCTGTTGCCTCGCGAATCAGCCGCCCCACCTCGGTCGATCCGGTGAAGGCGATCTTGTCGATGCCGGGGTGAGCGACGATCGCCTCGCCGGTGCTGCCATCGCCCGTGACGACATTGACAACGCCGGGCGGCAGGCCAGCGTCCAAACACAAATCGGCGAAGAGGATTGCGGTCAGACTGGTGAATTCTGCGGGTTTGAGAACGACGGTGTTGCCCGCCGCCAGCGCCGGCGCAACCTTCCACGCGAGCATCAGCAGCGGAAAATTCCAGGGAATGATTTGGCCCACGACCCCGACCGGTTCGTACCCCGGGAATTCGCCGTCGATCAGCTGTGCCCAACCGGCGTGGTGATAGAAGTGCCGGGCGACCAGGGGAATGTCGATGTCACGGGTTTCGCGGATCGGTTTGCCGTTATCCATCGTTTCCAGGACCGCAAACAGCCGCGCGTGCTTCTGCACCATCCGCGCCAGCGCGTAGAGCGTACGCGCCCGCGCGACGCCGCCGATCTTGGCCCAGGCCGGCTGGGCCGCGCGTGCCGCGGCAACGGCGTCGTCAACGTCCGCGGCGGAGGCTTGTGCGATCTTCGCCAGTGGGCGCGATGTCGCCGGATTGATCGACTCGAAATAGCGGCCCTCGGCCGGCGCCCGCCAGGTGTTGGCAATGAACAACGCGGTCCGGCGCCCGCGCGCCTCCAGCCAAGTATCGGCAACGTTGACGGCCTCCGGCGCCGGGCCGTAGTCGAGGGTCTCGAAGATTTCTGCAACGGTCATGGTCAAGCGATCGGGTGGCGATTAAAGGCGGAGTAGCGACCGGTCACATGATGCTCCAGTTGTCGTTCGATATCGGCCAGCAGGCTGGATGCGCCGATCCGGAACAGGGCCGGGTCCATCCAGGGGCGGCCTAATTCCTCCTTCATCAGGGCAAGGTAACTTAGCGCGCTCTTGGCCGTGCCGATGCCGCCCGCGGCTTTGAAACCGACGCGGTGACCGGTCTTTTCGACGTAGTCGCGGATGCACCGCACCATGACAAGGCTTACCGGCAAGGTCGCATTGGTCGCCTCCTTCCCGGTTGACGTTTTGATGAAGTCGCTGCCGGCCATCATGCACACGACGCTGGCGCGGGCGACGTTGCGCAGGATCGCGAGGTCGCCCGTTGCGATGATGGACTTGAGGTGGGCATTGCCGCACGCCGCACGAAAGGCGCGTACCTCGTCGTACAGCGCCTGCCAGTTCCCGGTTAGGACGTGGCTGCGATTGATGACGATGTCGATTTCGGACGCACCCGCCGCGACCGAGGCTTCGACCTCCCGTATGCGCAGGTTCAACGGCGACAGTCCGGCGGGAAACCCCGCCGAGACCGCGGCGACCGGGATACCGCTGCCGTCGAGCGCGCGGAGCGCCGGCTCCAGCATATCGTGATAGACGCAGACCGCACCGACATGGATCGGATGGGGGCCCATGCCCAGCGCGTCAAGAATATCCTCGCGCACCGGCTGGCGGGCCTTGGCGCACAGCCGCGCCACCTTCGCCGGCGTGTCGTCGCCGGCAAGCGTGGTGAGGTCGATGGTCGTCACCGCCTTCAGTAGCCATGCAGCTTGCCATTGCTTCTTGACCGTGCGCCGTGTCGGGATCGTCGCCGCGCGGCGCTCGACCGCACTCCGGTTGACCCGGATCGCCCGCAGCCAGTCGTGCTCCAATGCCATGCCCGGGTTTCGCGCCGGGTGTTCGGCCGCGGCAGGCCGGGCGCCGGGCAGGGGGGTGACGTTAAGGGTGCTCATGACGATCTCCTGCCGGGTATTTTGACAGGAACGCGGCGCGCTTCCGAGTCACCCAAGGCCCTTTTAGGTCGATCCGCGCTTGAATCGCCTGTTTCAGCCCCGCCCTTTTGTGCTGGACCTCGGTTCGGCTCCGTCATCGCAATCTGCTGAGAAACGTATGGAGCAAGTCGACCAAATCCCTCGCAGCAAGGTCCGCGAAGTGCAGTGTCTGATCGTGGGTCAGCGGTTCGCCGCTCATGCCGGCGGCGAGGTTTGTTAGCACCGAGACTGCGGCCACGCGCAGGCCGCAGTGGCGGGCAATCAGGACCTCTGGCACAGTGGACATGCCAACGGCGTCGGCGCCGAGTGTGCGAAAGGCGCGAATTTCGGCGGGCGTCTCGAAGTTAGGCCCGAGGTAGCCGGCGTAAACGCCCTCGTAGAGCGTGATGCCGTTGGCCGCCGCTGCATCCATCAGGAGCGCGCGCAGATCGGGGTCGTAGGCATCGACCATGTTGGGAAAACGGGGGCCGAAGGACTCATCGTTGGGGCCGGTCAACGGGTTGCCGGGCTGCAAATTGATATGGTCGCTGATCGCCATCAGGCTGCCGGGCGGCCGATCGGCAACGAGGCAGCCGGCGGCGTTGGTTGCGAACATGACCTCGCACCCCAGCGCTTTGAAGGTACGTACCGGCGTCACCATTGCCTTGAGATTGCCTTCGTAGGAGTGCGCTCGGCCCTGTAGGCAGGCGACCGGGACGCCGGCCAAGGTGCCGACGAGCAGTTTGCCCGCGTGCCCTTCGACGCCAGGCTGGGGAAAACCGGGAAGGTCCGCAAACGAAATGGAAACCGCGCCCGCGATCTCGTTGCCTAGGTTGCCGAGGCCGGACCCGAGGATGATCCCAACACTCGGCGCCGTGTCGCCGATTTTCTCGAGGACAATGGCCGCGGCACGGCGGGCTATCTCGGTCACGGGGTCACCAAGTTGTTGGGACCGAACGCGCCCGGCAACAGCGCGCCAAGCGTAAAGGTCTTGCGCAGCCCTTCCGGTCCGCAGACGTGAACCGGTGTCGTGGGCAGAGCGAATTCGTTGAGGCGCTGTCGGCATCCCCCGCACGGCGTACATAAACCATCGCCACCGCCGATGACGACAACCTCGACAATCTTACGGGCGCCGTCGGCGATCATCGCGCCGATCGCCGAGGCTTCGGCGCATTGCCCTTGCGGATAGGCCGCGTTCTCGACATTGGCCCCGGCGAACAGTCGACCGTCTTCGGCGCGTAGACAGGCGCCCACGTGGAAGTTGGAGTACGGTGCATAGGCGCGTTCGCGCGCCTGCGCGGCCAAGGCAATCATGTCGTCGAGCGTGCTCATCGTTCCTTAATGTAGGGTATACCGCTTGCGCGTGGGGCGACCGCTTTACCGACGAAGCCAGCCAGTAGGATCACCGTAAGCGCGAACGGAAGGGCCTGGATGAATTGTACCGGGATAATGCCGATACCGGGGATGTCGACGCCCTGGAGCCGGGTTTGCACCGCATCGGTAAACGCAAACAAGAAGCAGGCGAACATGGTCGGCCAGGGTCTCCACTTGCCGAAGATCAGCGCTGCCAACGCAATGAAACCCTGGCCCGCGGACATGTTGCGTAGGAACCCGGCGTTCTGCGCGATCGCCAAATAAGTGCCGCCGATCCCGCACAACACGCCGGTCACGATCAGGGCTTGGTAGCGCATCCGGTCGACCGATATGCCTGCCGTATCGACCGCTTCCGGGCTTTCGCCGACAGCGCGCAGGCGAAGACCGAAGCGGGTCTTGTAGACCACCCAGGCGGTCAGCGGGACCGCCGCGATGGCCAAATAGACGAACATGTTGTGGCCGCTCACGACTTCGGAATAGATCGGTCCGATCACCGGAACGTCTGCAACGGCTTCGGCGCCCGGCCAGTGCCACGGGTGAAACCGTGCGTTTCCTTCGACCCGCGGCGTTTGTCCGCCTTGGTGGAACCATGCCAGGGCCAGGGTCGGGCCGAGGCCCGCGACAAGGATGTTGATCGCCATGCCGGACACGACCTGATCGCCCTTGTGGGTGACGCAGGCATAGGCGTGCACCATCGCCAGCGCGACCGCGAAGCCAATTCCGGCGGCCAGCCCAAGCCAAGCCGAATGCGATACTGCGGCAACGGTTGCGGCGGCGAAGGCCGCGCCCAACAGTTTGCCCTCCAGTGCGATGTCGACGACTCCGGATCGTTCGGCGAATAGGCCGGCCAGCGCCGCCAGGATCAGCGGCGTCGCAACACGCAGTGTCGCGTCGGCGATGAGCACGACCATGGTGAAGAATTCTTCCATCGCCTATTCCGCCGCCATGGCGGTTCGCCGCCCGGCGATGCGCAGGTAGGCCGCCACGATGTGCGGCCGGAAAACATGCTCCATCGCGCCCGAGAACAGAATGACGAGACCTTGAATGACCACGACCATGTCGCGGGTAATCGTCGGAATGTCGAAGCTCAGTTCGGAACCGCCCTGGTACAGCATCCCGAACAACAGGGCGGCAAAGAAAATACCCAGGGGATGGTTGCGGCCCATCAGCGCCACCGCAATGCCGACAAACCCGAATCCTGCCGGGAAATCGAGTATCAGACGGTGATGAACGCCGATGATTTCGTTGATACCGACCATGCCGGCAAGACCGCCGGAAACGAGCATGGCCAGGATAATGTTCCGCGAGGGCGAAATGCCGGCGTAAACCGCCGCTGCCTGATTGGCGCCGACCGTGCGGATTTCGAATCCCCACCGGGTATGCCAGACGAACACCCAAACCAGAACGGCGGCGATCAACGCAATCACGAAGGACAGGTTCAGCGATGATTGCCCGATCTCGATGCCCACCGCGCCAAACACGTCATGCATGAACGGAAGCCATGCGTTGGCATCGAACTCGCGGCTTTGCGGACCTTGCTGGCCGGGTTCGATCAGCACCTCGACGAGCAAATATGTCATCAGTGCCGCGGCCAAGAAGTTGAACATGATGGTGGTGATCACCACGTGGCTGCCGCGCTTGGCTTGGAGATAGCCCGGAATGAACGCCCAGGCCGCACCGAACAGCATCGAGGCGAGGATGGCGATGAGGATCACGATCGGCGCGGGCCATCCCACCAGGGCAAGGCTGACCAGGCCGACACCGAGGCCGCCGATATAGGCCTGTCCTTCGCCGCCAATATTGAACAAACCGCAGTGAAACGCGATCGCTACGGCAAGACCGGTGAAGATGAAGTTGGTGGTGTAGTAGAGCGTAAAGCCGATCAAATCGGTCGCACCGAAAGCGCCCAATACCAACAGCTTCATCGCCTGCCAGGGGTCTTCCCCGATCAGCGCGATAATAACCCCAGCGATGATGAACGCGACCGCCAGGTTGGCGACCGGCACCAGAACGTGGGTCACCCAGCGGGGGACCTGGGCTGGCGGGGCCGGGGCGATCATGCCGCGGCGCCTAGACGTTCGCCCGCCATCATCAGGCCGAGTTTCCTCTCGTCGGCCTCGGCTTGGCTGACCTCGCCGACGATGTTGCCGTCGAACATCACGATAATGCGGTCCGACAGCGAGAGGATTTCGTCAAGCTCGACCGAGACGAGTAGGACAGCCTTGCCCTCGTCGCGCATGGCGATGAGGCGCTTGTGGATGAACTCGATTGCGCCGATGTCGACGCCCCGCGTCGGCTGCCCGACGAGAAGGAGATCGGGATTTTGATCCATTTCCCGCGCCAGCACGATTTTTTGTTGATTGCCGCCGCTGAATGCCGAGGTGCGGAGCAAAGGGTTGGAGGGCCGCACGTCGAAGCGTTCCATTTTTTCGGCTACGTCTTCGACGATGGCGCCCTGACGCATCAGGACCGTGCCGGTGTATTTTTCGTTGCCGTGGTGACCGAGAATCGAACTTTCGTTTGCTTGGAACGACACCACCAAGCCCATCCGTTGACGATCCTCCGGGACGTGCCCCATCCCCAGTTTGCGCATTTCGCGCGCGTCGCGCATGTGCGCCGCGTCGATTTCCGCTCCCTTGAATCGAATGGTTCCGCTTTCGATGGGGCGTATGCCGGCGAGCGCTTCGAGGAGCTCCGACTGACCGTTACCGGCAACGCCCGCGATACCAAGAATTTCGCCGGCGCGAACGCTAAAGCTCACGCCTTTGACCCGGCGGACGCCTTGGCCGTCGCGTACGCCGAGATCGTTGACCGCTAGAACCTCTGCTCCGGGGGTCGCGGGCGTCTTCTCGACGTTGAGTAGAACGGATCGTCCGACCATGAGTTCGGCCAACTGTTCGCGCGATGTCTCGGTGGTTTTGACGTTGGCCACGACCTCGCCCTGGCGCATGACGGTGACGTTGTCGGTCAGCGCCATGATCTCGCGCAGCTTGTGGGTGATCAAAATGACGGTCTTGCCTTGGTTGCGCAGCGCCCGAAGGATGTCGAACAATTGATCGACCTCCTGCGGCGTCAGCACCCCGGTCGGTTCGTCCAAGATCAAGATATCGGCGCCGCGATAAAGCGCCTTCAGGATCTCGACGCGCTGGCGCAACCCCACTGGCAACGTTTCGATGGTAGCGTCGGGGTTCACGTCCAGCGCGTAGTCGCGTTCGAGGCGTTCGAGTTCGGCCCGGGCGCGGGCGAGACTGGGGGCGAGGAGCCGTCCGCTCTCGGCGCCCAGCACGACGTTCTCCAAGACCGTAAAGGGTTCCACCAGCATGAAATGCTGATGAACCATACCGATTCCATGACTGAGGGCGTTCTGCGGTCCGGTAATCTTGACCGGTCTACCATTGACGCGGATCTCGCCGCCGTCGGCCTGGTAATAGCCGTAAACGATACTCATAAGGGTCGATTTGCCGGCGCCGTTTTCGCCGATGATCCCGTGGATGGTGCCGCGCGGGACCTGGAACGACACGCCGTTGTTGGCGTGGACGGGACCGAACCACTTGTCGATCCCGCGCAGTTCAAGGGCTGGCGCCGCATTGCCGCTGGGCGCCGATACGCCGATGTCCGAGTGGGTCACGGAACGTATCTGTCCATGCGACGACGCATCGCCAGCCCTGAACCGATAGCGGGCCTAGGGGTTAGCTGCCTTTGTACCCGTTGACCGTGATCTTGCCCGAGACGATATCTTTGCGGGCCTGCTCGATGCGGGCCTCCATCTCGGACGTAATCAGGCTGCGGTTGTGCTCGTCGAGCGCCCAGCCCACGCCGCCCTCAGCCACGCCGAGCGACTGAATGCCGGCTGTGAACATGCCGCCCTTGGCATCGGCGAATGCTTTTTCGACGGCAACGTCGACCCGTTTCAGCATCGAGGTGAGCATCGTGCCGGGATGGAGATAGTTCTGGTTCGAGTCCACCCCGATCGCGAGCTTGCCGTCGTCGACGGCGGCTTGGTAGACGCCGACACCGGTGCCGCCGGCGGCGGCATAGATGACGTCGGCGCCGCGGCCGAACTGACTGCGCGCGAGTTCCGCGCCTTTACCCGGATCGTTCCAGGCGGCCGGTGTCGTCCCGGTCATGTTCTGGAACACTTCGATATTTGGGTTCACGTACTTGGCGCCTTCGGCGTAACCGGCGGCGAAGTTGCGGATCAAGGGGATGTCCATGCCGCCGACGAAACCGACCTTGCCGGTTTTGGACGCCAGCGCGGCGGCCATCCCGACGAGGAACGATCCTTCATGTTCCTTGAACACGATGGAGCGGACGTTCGGCAGGTCGACGACGGCGTCGATGATGGCGAACTTGGTGTTGGGAAACTCTTTGGCGACTTTTTCGACCGCCGGCTGCTGGGCGAACCCGATACCGACGACGATGTTGGCGCCGTCCCGTGCCATTCTGCGGATGGCTTGTTCGCGTTGGGTCGGACTTGTGACTTCGAACTCGCGATAGGCAATGCCGGAGTCTTTTTTGAAGCGTTCGGCGCCGTCATAGGC
>CAYGKG010000118.1:0-9283 GCA_964350495.1 uncultured Alphaproteobacteria bacterium | reverse complement strand
TCGAAAAAGCTGTACACCATCGAGAGCCCGTCGGCCAAAACGTCCGACAGCGCGCAGGCGATCAACCGCCCATCGGCGTCGCGGTGTTCGACAATGAACGTTTTGATCGGCGTGTCCTCGACCATCGCTTGATAGTCGGCGAAATCCATCTTGGCCATGCTGCCGTCGCCGTGCCGCGACTGCTGGTAGCGGACGAATAGATCGAACTGTTCCTGGCTCGCTTCGGCCGCACAAACGATACTCGTCGTCTCTCTGTTCAACGACCGGATTCGCTTCTGGGACCGCGAGGGTGAGAACGCTGTCGCACGAACGCGGACCGGGACACAGGCATTGCACGCTGGGCAGTCGGGCCGATAGGCGATGTTGTGGCTTCGTCGGAAACCTGCCTGCGCGAGAACCCCGTGCATCCGGTCCGCGCTGCCTGCGCCAAGGTGGGTGAAAACGAGCTGCTCGGTCCGGTCAGGCAGGTAGGGACACTGCATCGACGGCGTTCGGTAGAAACGCACAAGCGGGGTTTGCGGCGCCTGATTCATCCCGCGCGCGGCGTTCGGGGGCTAATTGAACAGGCCCGGCGGCAGCACTGCCGAGGTGCGCCGCAAAACGATACTCACGCGGCGGTTCTCGGGCAGAAACGGGTCTTCCTCGACAAGCGGTTCTTGGTCGGCCTTGCCGACGACCTGGACGATTCTCGTTGGATCGATGCCGGACGAAACAAGCTGGCGCCGGCTGGCGTTCGCCCGGTCCGAAGACAGCTCCCAGTTCGAATAGTCGCCGCGACTAAACGGGTTCGAGTCCGTGTGTCCCGAAATCGAAATGTTGTTGGGCAACGTCGCGACCACCTTTGCGATTTGCCCGATAAGTTGTTGGGTCCGGGCGTTCATTTCGGCCGATCCGGCTCGGAACAGCGCGCCGCCTTCGCGGTCGACGATTTGAATGCGCATCCCCTCCGACGTCATATCGACTTGAATGTTGTCCTTCAGATCGGAGAGTTCTGGGGAATCGGTGATCGCCTTATTCAGTGCTTGCAGGGCATCCTCAAAGGACTCCTGCTCCCGTTTCGCGGCGAGTTCCTCGATATCCTTCTCCTTGGCGTCGCGGCTGCCGGGCGGTGTCAGTTCAACGACCACCGAAGGCGTCCCGCCTTCGCCGATCTTGGCGCCCGAGTCGCTCAGCGTCTGGCCGCCAAGGATTCCGCCGGCGCCGCTCTCGCCCGAGCGCAGGGAAGTGGTCGGGGTGAAATAGTCGGCGATTCCGGAGCGTTGCTCGACCGTCGTCGTCGACAGCAACCATAGCAACAGGAAGAACGCCATCATCGCGGTCACAAAGTCGGCATAGGCGACTTTCCAGGCACCGCCATGATGACCATGGTCGCCGCCCTTCTTGACCTTCTTGTTGATAATTATCGGTTGGTTGTGGCCGGCTTCCATTCGGATTATTCGCCCCGCCTGAACCTTTCAGCGTCGTTATGCCCGAAATAAAGCCCGCAAAAGGGGCCGCACCAATGCGTCGAGGCCTGCACCGGGCAGACAGGGCAGCCTCGCATTCCTGATCTAGGGCGCATTGTACGATTTTTCCAGGCCGAAGCCACGGTGTCGGCGTCCGCTTTTGCCAACGAATACGTTAACCTTGATCGGGCAGGCGTACCGTGTATCCCGCGGCCCGAAGCGCCGCCACGACGCTTTCGGCATGGCTGCGGTCGCGAATCTCGGCGACGATCTCGATCTCAGTCGCCTTTGCCGACACTTGGGAAAAAATCCGTTGGTGGGCGACTTCGATGATATTCGCCTCGGCGTCCGCCATCAGGCGCGCAACGTCAGCCAAAGCGCCCGGTGTGTCGCTGAGATCGATCTCCAGCCGCAACAGGCGGCCGTCGCGGAAGAGGACGCGAAGAATGATCGAAGCCAGCAACCGCGAGTCGATATTGCCTCCGCTAAGGACGACGCCGACCTTCCGCCCGGCGAACCGGTCGTGGTGGGCGAACACCGCCGCAAGGGCTGCCGCGCCCGCGCCTTCGGCAACGGTTTTCTCGATCTCGAGGTAGCGAATCACGGCCCGTTCAATCGCGGCTTCGCCGACGGTGACGATGTCGTCAACGAGGTCGCGGACGATCTCGGTGGTCAACCGGCCCATTTTCTTGACGGCGATACCTTCAGCAACGGTCAATCCGCCGCGCGACGGGGGCAGTCCCGCTAGCGCGTTGACCATCGACGGGTACAATTCTGCTTCGACGCCGATGACTTGAATGGCTGGCTTGATCGCCTTCGCCGCGATGGCCATGCCGGCGATCAAGCCGCCGCCGCCGATCGGCACCGCCAGGCAATCCAGGTCTGGAACATCGCTCAGCATTTCGAGCGCGACGGTTCCCTGGCCGGCAATGACCTGGGCATCGTCGTAGGGATGAATCGGAATCAGTCCGTCGTCCTCCGCCAAGCGGTCGGCCACCAGCTTTGCAGCTTCCAGGTCGTCGCCCTCTAGGACGACATGGGCCCCAAGGGCTCGGGTTGCCTGGACTTTGTTCAGCGGGGTGTGGCGCGGCATGACAATGGTCGCGCCGACCCCGAGCCGTTGGGCATGGTAGGCCACACCCTGGGCATGGTTGCCGGCCGAGACCGTGACCACGCCGGGAACGGTCCCCTGCGATTGCAGCCAGATCAGCTTGTTCAGGGCCCCGCGTTCCTTGAAGGACGCCGTGAACTGTTGGTTTTCGAACTTTATCCAGACGTCGGTCTCGGCCAATTTCGACAGGATTTGCCCGTGTTCGCACGGCGTGTGGAGGACTGCGCTGTCGATCACCGCCGCAGCGGCCCGAATATCGTCGATCGACGGACGCACCACGTTCACGGTGCCGGTCGGAGCAAAAGCAGGCCGATCGCGCCGACGTCGGCATCGGCCTCCCGCATCGACATCGGGATATAGGCGACATCGCGCCACTGCGTCGTGAAGGCTGCAAAATGGGATGACAGGCGGTTGCCCGACTGCCCGCTGGAATGGATGAAGATCGACCGGTCGAGGTCGTCCAGGTCGTAAATCGCCCGCAAGCTAGCGCCGTGGAACTGCCGGAAAGGATGCTCCGCGTCGCCAATTCGGTGATGCGCCGCATTGACGGTGAAACTGTCGCCGCCCGACGGTATTTCGATGTCGAAGAGATTGCCGACTAGGGGTTGCCCGTGGAACGGGCGGTGTTCGGCGCGGGCTCGGTGAGCGTCGCCCCATTGCCAGCGATCCATCGTGTCGCCGTAGCGATCGGTGAGATCGCCCAACGCACGGTCCAGCGCCGCCGCGATCTGGTTCGCACAGGTCTCTTCGATCTCGGTCGTTCGGTCGTCGCACAGGGCGCTTGCCGGATTGCCGAGCGCAGCGCGCATGACGCGGGGTTTCAAACCCCAGTAATCCTCGAAAAACGCGCCAAGCTCGTCAGCCAAGACCAGGCGGGTCAATTCGCGGTACCAGGCGACATAGATCAGCGGCTCGGGTCGATTGCGGTCCATCCTATGGTCCCAACGCGCCAACAACGCCTTGGCTTCGGCCGCGCGTTGCGACGAGGTGGGGGCCGCGAGCAGAAGCGGGAGGAATTCCTTGGCGGCGCCGGAAACGATGTCGCCTTGAATCTCTTTGAAGCTTTCGATCGAATGTTGCGACCGTGACGCGAGCAATTCTGCGATTCGGTCGGCGCGGTAGGGTTCGGACCAGTCGTAGGTCAGGTAGTAGGGGTAGTCGTCTGCGACGATCTTGTTGTTAGCGGTGACGATGGCGCGCGCCTCAGGGTTGAACAGCAGCGGCAGCGCGTCGTACGGAACGAAACCCTGCCAGTCGTAGGCGCCAGTCCAGCCGGGGACCGGTTCGTTCCCGGAGTGCCCGGGCCTGCGGACGGGGACACGTGCGGGTGCATAAAAGCCGATGTTGCCGCTGGTGTCGGCATAGACAATGTTTTGGTGCGGCGAATGGAAAGATTGGAGGGCGGTGTAGAACGCGGCCCAGTCCTCCGCGCGGTTCATGTCGTGGGCGGCCTGTGCGGTTAGGTCGTCGTCGCTCAGCGTCGGCCAAGCGAACGCAACAACATGCCCTTCGGCGGCGATCGACGCGGCGTCGGGGACAACGTCTGAAATGATCGGTCCGTGGCGGGAGATACGGACGTCGAGTGTGACCGGCTCGGCACCCTTGATTCGAATGATCTCCTTGCGCAGCTCGAACGGCGCAGAACCAGTGGGCGTGACGTAACGATCCGCGCCGTCCAGCTTTTCGATGTAGAGGTCTTGGACGTCGGTGCCGGTGTTGGTAAACCCCCACGCGATTCGGTCGGTACGCCCAAGGACGACAAAGGGTGTGCCGGGCAGAGTCGCGCCGATCACCTGGATGCCGGGCGCGTCGATGTGGGCGAAATACCAGAGCGCCGGAACGCCGAGCGCGAGGTGCGGATCGTTGGCAAGAAGGGGTTTGCCGGTCGCCGTCCGCGAGCCGTCGAGTACCCAGTTGTTCGATCCGTTGTGGCGCTCGCGCTCGAGCGGTTTGCCAGCTTCTGCAACCCGGTCGAGGTTCAGCGTTCGATAGAGACCCGCATAACGCTCAAGGACGGACGTGTTTTCGGCAGACTCAGGATAGAGTTCGGCTATCTGGGGGGCCGATAGCGTCGTCGCCAGGCGGGCGCGGAGGATTTCCTCGCTCCAGTTGCCGGCGAGGTCCCACGCCATCATTTTGGCCCAGACGAGCGAGTCGGCGGGACGCCAGGGTTCCGGTTCATGCCCAAAAAAGAGAAACTCCGGTGGCAACGGCCCGCGCCGGTTTTCCAAGAACGCATTGACCCCGTCGGCATACGCATCCAGCGCGTGCTGCGTTTCGGGCGAGAGGTTTGCGTAGGTCCGCTCGGCGTAGTGATAGACGCTGAGGGTGCGCAGGAACCGGTCCACGCCCAATGCGCCGCTGCCGACTACTTCCGCGAGGCGCCCGGCGCCGATCCGGCGGTTCATTTCCATTTGCCACAGCCGGTCCTGCGCATGGACAAAGCCCACGGCGAACCATGCGTCGCGGTCGGTCCGGGCGAAGATGTGGGGAACGCCGTCACGGTCGCGAAGGATGTCGATGCCCTGCTCGAGGCCGGGCACAAGGATCGTTCCTTTAGTCTGCGGCAGTGACAGCGAGAGCCAGTAGAAGCCGCCGGCAGCGGCTACGGCGACGATCGCTCCTAGGCCAACAATGGTACGGATGATCCAGCGCATGAGGCCTGCCCCTGTTCAGTAGCGCCCAAGGCCAAGCGCCAGCCGCGGGATTTCAGGGAACGTCGTGTCCTCGGCCGGCATGGAGCAAGAGTCCGACGACCAACCCCAATCCGCCGAGGATCGGCAGCCAGAGGCCGAAGTTGTCGAGCGCGCCGCCCACGGCCAAGCCGAAGAGAATCCCGACGATGAGGCCGGCGCCGATCATGTTGGGATAGCGGCGTTGGCTGGGTGTTGATGAATCGACCATGGCCTTACCCTTCGCGAATCATGCGCGCCGCGTCAACTGCGAAATAACTCAAGACGCCCGCGGCACCCGCCCGTTTGAACCCGAGGAGGGATTCCGCCATGACCCGCCGTTCGTCGAGCCAGCCGTTCAAGCCGGCCGCTTTCAGCATCGCGTACTCCCCGGACACTTGATAGGCGAACGTCGGAACGCCGAACGTCTCGTGGACACGTCGAACGACATCCAGATAGGGCATGCCAGGCTTGACCATGACCATATCGGCGCCCTCGGCGATGTCGAGGGCGACCTCCCGCAGGGCCTCGTCGCCGTTGGCCGGATCCATTTGGTAGGTTCGCTTGTCGCCCTTGAGCTTTGTCGCGCTGCCGAGCGCCTCGCGGAACGGCCCGTAAAAACCGGAGGCGTATTTCGCGGCATAGGCCATGACCGAGACGTCTTGGTGCCCGGCCCCGTCGAGGGCGTCGCGAATTGCGCCGATCCGCCCGTCCATCATGTCGGAGGGCGCGATGATGTCGCAGCCGGCATCCGCCTGCACCAAAGCCTGTTGGCAAAGGACGCTCACGGTTTCGTCGTTGACGATCTTCCCGTCACGCACCAAGCCGTCGTGTCCGTGGGCGGTGAAGGGGTCGAGCGCGACATCGCACAGGACGCCAAGGTCGGGGCATGCCGCCTTGATGGCGCGCACGGCGCGGCAGACGAGGTTCTCAGGGTTGGTCGCCTCCGCGCCGTCGTCGGTCCGTCGATCCGGGGTGACGACAGGAAAGACGGCAATGGCCGGGATGCCGAGCTCGGCGGCAGTCGCCGCGGCCTCGGTAAGGTGGTCGATGCTGAGGCGGTCCACGCCCGGCATCGAAGAAACCGCTTCACGCCGATTGACGCCGTCGATCACGAAGACCGGCCATATCAGGTCGTCGGCCGACAGTCGGTTCTCGGACACCAATCGGCGAGCCCAATCGGCTTTTCTGTTTCGGCGCATCCGGGTGCGCGGGTAGGCGGGTTGTGGCGCGTTCATCTTGGTCTCTCAGGCGGGAGAAGAGCGAATTCACCGGGCAGGGTGGGGCGGATGATCATGCCGAAGGATCGCGCACTATGCGCGGAACTAGGCCGCACGATCCTCGCCTGCACGGCGCAGGAGGTAGGCGGCAATGTCTTTATCCTTTGCCTTGAGCGTCTTCAGTTGTTGGTTCTCGTTCGCGAGCGCAGCGCGCAACATCATGTCGTTTTCGACGTTGTCGATCTTGACCTTGAAGATGCCGCGCGCGCCACGGATTTTTGGGTAGAAATCGGGGTCTAACGCTTGTTCGCGCCGCCCCACGCGTTCGATCACCGTGTGATCGTCGAGTTCGGTGTCCTGTTTCTCCAGGTACTTCCAGTCGTCGCTGCCGGCGACTTTTTCCGCGTTCATCACCGCAATCGCTTCGTCGATCGATCCGTCCACCACGCCGACCTTGAACAAGAATTTGGTGACCCCGACGCCGTGACCCCAATCCTGCAGCGCTTTGCTTCTTGCCACGAACAGTGTTGCCACGATCGGTCAGCCCTTGCCCTGTTGTTTCATATGTTCCCACATCTCGTCGGTAAGCTCTTCCATCATGCTGAACTGGCCGGCGCCTTTCAGCCATTCTCCGCCGTCGATGGTTACCGTCTCTCCGTTGATGAAGCCCGACTGGTCGGCGAGGAGAAAGGCGGTGAGGTCGGCCAGTTCTTGGTGCGCGCCTACTCTACCCAACGGAATCCGCGAGAGCATCCGCTTCTCGGCCATGCCTTCGGGAAACAATCGTTTCCACGCGCCCTCGGTGGGGAACGGGCCGGGCGCGATTGCGTTGAGCCGGATGCCGCGTCCGCCCCATTCGACGGCAAGCGACCGGGTCATAGCCAGGATGCCTGCTTTGCCCATCGCGGAGGGCACGACGTAGGCCGAACCCGTCGAGGCATAGGTTGTGAGGATTGACAGCACGTTGCCGGGACGTTTTTCGGCGAGCCAGCGGCGCCCGCACGCCAAGGTGACGTAGGTCGTCCCATGCAACACGACGCTCAGAACCGCGTCGACCGCGCGGTGCGAAAGCGTTTCGGATTTCGCGATGAAGTTACCGGCGGCATTGTTGAGCAGGGCGTCGAGTGGTGCGTCGTTCCAGACCGTGTCGACCATTGCCGCCACGGCTTCCGGATCGCGAATATCGCATACATGCCAACGGGCACAGCCGTCGCGAACGCTGTTGAACTCGGCGGCAGTCTCGCTCAACACCTGCTCGCGCCGCCCGCAAATGACGACATCGGCGCCAAGTTCGACCAATCGATGGCCCATCGATTTGCCAAGACCAGTGCCACCGCCGGTGACGAGGACGCGTTTGCCGTGCAGGAGATCGTTCTGAAACATGGGGAACCGCGTTGTTAATGCAGGGTGCTGCTTGAGCGATAGGCGCACGTTAACGCCCTTATGCATTGATTCTATAGAAAATACTGGAAGGAAGGGCTAGGCCGCGTTACTTTCCCTCCAGCGCGATGCTATGGGGGTTCCGCGCTGCGCCGCAAGGAACGAAAAAGAATGGCGGATACAACCGGTAGCGAGAACGTCGAGGAGTTCAAGAGGGTTTATCTTGACTCCCTGCAGTTGATCGAGCGTCTGCATCGCCGATTCCTGGACGTGGTCAAGGTCGAACTGGACCGACTACGCATTCAGGATATCAACAATATCCAGTCGCTCATTCTGTACAACGTTGGGCGCGACGAAATGACGGTCGGCGAGCTGACAAGCCGGGGCTATTACCTCGGGTCGAATGTCTCGTACAACGTCAAGAAGATGGTCGAGAACGGTTACCTTGAACAGGAACGCTCGCCGCACGACCGTCGGTCGATCCGGCTGCGGCTGTCGCCCAAGGGCCTCGAACTCTACGAAAAGATCAACGCGCTTTACGAGACCCATGTCGTGACGTTGGCGCGTGGCCCATTGGGTGCCCCCACTTTGGGCGCGATGAACGAAACGCTCCAGGCGTTGGAGCGCTTTTGGAGCGACGAGATCCGCTACGGCGGCACCCGCTAGGGCCAAGCCGCAGCGGTAACAAGGCTAGGGACAGTACGACAAGCAAGGGATGCGCGCGCCGAAACCGTCGGCGCGGCCCCTCGACCCGCGTCAACGCAGTCGTAGGTGCTACTCGGTTCGGCCTATTTGAACGCTTGGATGCCGGTTTGTGCCCGCCCCAAGATCAGGGCGTGGACGTCGTGGGTGCCTTCATAGGTGTTGACCGCTTCCAAGTTCATGACGTGGCGAATGACATGGAATTCGTCCGAAATCCCGTTGCCGCCGTGCATGTCCCGCGCCATCCGCGCGATGTCCAGCGCCTTGCCGCACGAGTTGCGCTTGATCAGCGAGATCATTTCCGGCGCGGCGCGACCCTCGTCTTTGAGACGTCCGACTTGAAGGCAAGCCTGCAGCCCGATGCTGATCTCCGTCTGCATGTCGGCAAGCTTCTTTTGGATCAACTGGTTGGCAGCCAACGGTTTGTCGAACTGCTTGCGGTCCAGCGTGTACTGCCGACCCGCGTGCCAGCAGAACTCGGCCGCGCCCAGCGCGCCCCAGGCGATGCCGAAGCGGGCGTTGTTCAGGCACCCGAACGGCCCGCCCAAGCCGCGAATGTCGGGAAAGGCGTTGGCTTCGGGCACGAACACATTGTCCATCACGATCTCGCCGGTGATCGACGCGCGTAGGCTGAACTTGCCTTCGATCTTCGGCGCCGACAGACCTTTCATGCCTTTTTCAAGGACGAACCCGCGAATCTTGCCTTCGTCGTCTTTACCCCAAATGACGAACACGTCGGCGATCGGCGAGTTG
>CAYGKG010000117.1:0-9314 GCA_964350495.1 uncultured Alphaproteobacteria bacterium | reverse complement strand
CGGGCGCGGGCGGACGACTCCGAAATCGTTATCGAGAAAACCACGGTCGGGACGGACGGGACCGTGCTGAACGCGCAAATCCGAAACGTCCCGCGGTCGATCGGCAGCGTCTCAACCTACGCGGTGGCGCTCTACTTCGGCCAGGGCGGGCAACCGGCCGACGTTCAGGTCGAGGAAGTCGCCGGACATCCGATCGATGACGAGGCGTATGTCGCCCTGCGCGACTCGGCGGTATCGATGGTGCCCGAAGCGGAATTTGCCGGGAAAATGTCGCACGACATTGCGCAGCAACGGCGGAACGAGCCGTCGCAGGATGCCGCCGGTCAGGTCGCGGTCGATGCCGCAATTTCGGTCGCGGGCATCGAGACGGTGGGCAGCGAGGCCTATTTGGTTATCCGCCGCGAAGGACGCATGTCGGGCACACTGGGCGGCCAGGACGTCTCGATCCTGTTCGCCGGGTTCACGCGGCTGCACCAAGCCAGCGGGCTGATCGCCGAGCAGGTCCTCGAAACCGAATTGCGGTCGCAGGGAACCAACCCGGTCCGCGACCGCCGCCACCTGATTTGCGCAATCGAACCGATCGGCTAACGGCCGCTACTACAGCTCAGCGGCGCGGCTATTTTTGTGCGTAGGTGATGTGCTGCAAATTGCCGACCGCGCGGTGACCGACCGGATCGCGCAACGCGTCGATATCCAATTCCCTGACGCTCTTTTTGGTAAAGCCCGCATCGACGGCGAGTTGACCGTGATCGAGATCCATCAGTTTCGCGATGAACGGTTCGGCGTTGTAGTGGGTGTTCCAATCCATTGACGTCTGATTGACGATGTCGCCCATAAAGCGTCCCGGCGGGATGTCCTGGTGCACCATGATGCCGCCCGGCGCCAACAGGCGGTGGGCTTCGCGGAAGATGGCCGGCATCGCCTTGGACGAGGTCTCGTGGAACATGAGATGCGAAACCACGAGGTCGAAATGCCCGTCCGGAAAATTCGTCGCTTCGGCGTTTTGCTGGCTGTAGTGAACCGCCTTGCCCAGCGCTTCGGCGCGGGCATGGGCGTAGCGGAGGACCGGCGCCCCGACATCGATCGCGTGGACCTCTGCGCCCGAGTAAGCATCGACGTAGGGCAGGGTGGAGTGACCGACGGTGCAGCCCATGTCGAGGATCCGCTTGGGCGCGAACTTCGGGTGTTGCTGCTTAAGCCAGGCGATGATCGAACGGCCCGCCGAATCGTTCAGGCCGCCGCCGGCATGGACAAAGAACATCCAGATCACGTCGTCGTAGAGCGCGCCGGCGAACACGTCGTCCTCCGTCAGGTCGGTATGGTAGCCGCCGGGCTGAATGTGGATATCGACCGCCGTGTGGTAGCGCGGGATCGCCAGATTGGGGTCGAGCATCAGCGAACCGGCCTTGGCGTTACTGTCGCGGTAACGCTTGGCCTTGGCGATGAGATCGTCGAGGTGCTTTTCGATTTTCTCGCCGTAGGTGTCCCACATGATTTCCTGATTGATGCGCCGCAGCGAGCTGCCCATTTGCCAGTAGGGATCGCGCTGCATGATCTTGGCGACTTCGGTCCGTTTGGCTGGGTCGCGGCCGTGCTCCTTGTGGAATTTTTTAGCGTATTGCGTGTCCCACACTTTGCGCGTGCCGGGCCACAGATCGGCGAGCAAGTACTGGCGCATGGCATAGGTGTATTCCTGGCGCGCGGCTTCGTCGGCGCTCGGCGCGACGATCATCTCGTGAAGGGCTTGCTGGGGGCGGGTGTCCGTCATGGTACGATCCTCCAAAGGGGCGCAAGCCGTCGAAGGGGCCGCCACCCGATGTTCGAGTTAAGTATAGCGCGGCACGGTCGGTGCGGGAGGCGCATCTCGCGCATCAATTTTCTTACCAAACGAAGCCAAAATTTCCTTGTTCTTCAACAACATCGTTTTTCTGGCGTCGTAGGAAGACAATTAAACATGTAGGAACAAGGGCTTGGCGGTTCCGAGTGCCCCGCCCGCGCTGACACCCGCTGCGGCCACACACTATTCCGCCGAAACATAGCCAATGCCCGCAGTCTCCGTAATGTCTCTACGTTACGGGCGTTCGCGCCTTGCGCCGCGAGCACGCCATGCGCCGCGCCTTCGGTAGACCTCCGGCTAATCGTAGGCACAACCACATCGCGCCGCCAATCACGCTTCCTGTCCCGGCGATCACAATCGGTGTCCCCGTCCTTCGGGGCGCGCTCTACCGGGCGCTCCTCAGGATGAGCCGATCTTGTCCGCGTGGACGGTCCTCGCGCACATATTCGTCACAAGGAAGTCGCCTTGCTGTGCCGCGATCGTGCCTCTAGCGGGGGGCGACCCCGCCGAAGCGACCTAGTGATACTGGCGGATCAAGCCGACGAGGCGGCCTTGGACCTTGACCCGGTCGGGGCCGAAAATGCGGGTCTCGTAGGCCGGATTGGCGGCCTCGAGCGCGACCGACGAGCCGCGGCGGCGCAGGCGCTTGAGCGTGGCTTCTTCGTCGTCGACCAGGGCCACGACGATCTCGCCGTCGCTGGCGGTTTCGCATTCTTCGATCACCACGACGTCGCCATCGAGAATACCGGCATCGACCATCGAATCGCCGTCGATGGAGAGCGCGTAGTGACGGCGTTTTGGATTGAGCATGGACGCGGGTACACCCATGTGCCCCTCGGGATCGCGCAGCGCTTCGATCGGGGCGCCGGCGGCGATCTTGCCGTAGAGCGGCAGATCGACGGCGTCCGCCGTTTCGGCGATCGCAACCGCGTGGGGCCGCGGCGCGCCAAAGCTGCCGCGGATGACGTTGGCGGCATCGATCGGAACCTGGGTCGGCCGACCGTCGGGGACGCTTTCTGCGGGCATCCGCACAACCTCTAGCGCCCGCGCCCGGTGGGGCAGCCGGCGCAAAAAGCCGCGTTCCTCCAGCGCGCTGATTAGGCGGTGAATGCCCGATTTGGACTTGAGGTCGAGCGCTGCCTTCATCTCCTCGAACGAGGGCGAGACCCCGTCCTCCTCCAGGCGTTTGTGGATGAAAAGGAGAAGTTCGTGCTGTTTCTTGGTCAGCATCCAGGTCCCTCGGGGTTTGGCGTTCGGTTTTGCAGCGACCGACACGCGGAACAAATGGGCAACATCGCTAGATGTTCTACATTAGTTCTTTTCGAGGGTCAAGATAGGGGAATCGTTGCTATATTTCCCAAGTTGGGAATATCCTTGCTGGTGCGAATTATTAAGCGATCGTCCCTGGCAGCATTCTGGCGGATCAATCCTGACGCCGAGCAACCACTGCGCGCCTGGTATGCGGTCGCGAAACGGGCGAATTGGCGGTCGTCAGTTGAGGTCAAGGAATTCTACCGAAGCGCCAGCATCGTCGGCAGCGAACGGGTGGTGTTCAATATCGGCGGCAACAAATTCCGGCTCGTCGTGGCGATCAAATACAGCGCCGGAATCGTCTTCGTGAAATTTGTCGGCCGCCACACCGACTATGACAGGATCGACGCGGCTCACGTCGACCTCTACTGAGGTAAACCACATGGACATTCGAGCCCTCCACAACGAGGCCGATTATGACCGCGCACTATCGCGGCTCAAACTGCTGTGGGACGCGGCGCCCGGCAGCCCAGAACACGCGGAACTGGAAGTACTTGGGATATTGATCGACGCTTTTGAAGAAGAGCATCACCCGATCGATCCACCCGATCCGATCGCGGCGATCCGGTTTCATATGGAGCAAGCGAGCCTGACCCAATCCGATCTCGCGGACCTGTTGGGGTCACCAGCCCGCGCCTCGGAGATACTGAACAAGCGACGCGCACTTACCATGGACATGGTGCGCAAACTGCACGGCGTCTGGGGCATTCCGCTTGAGAGTCTCGTTGGCGAATACAAACTTGACCGCAGCGCCGCAGAGTAGCGACGTGATTGCGCGCGCCAACCGGCCTAGCGCCCGAAGCCATTCAGGGCGACCAGGACTGACGGCTTGCGTGGCAGGCATAATCGAGCCGGAAGAATGATTCAGCGAACCCATCGTCGGACCCGCAAATGCCGCTAAAGCCCCTGATCCGGCGCCTCGATGCGGATGATGGGGACCGGGTCGCCCTTCTTTGCGGGCCGCGCGCCGGGGGGGCGGATCACCAGCGCTTGGGCGGCGGCGAGGCGGGACAGCATGGACGAGTCCTGTTTGTCGAAGGGCGTCGCGATCAGCGCGCCGCCCGCGTCGCGGGCGAGGGTGGCGCGGAGGTAGTCCTGGCGCTCGTCGTTCTCCGGTAGATCGCGGCCCAGGCAGGCGATGTCGGTCTCAAGGTAGTCGCCGCTGCGGCCCAGCAAGGTGTGGATCGCTGCGGCGACGAAGATCAGGCCGCAGACCAGCGAGGATACAGGGTTGCCGGGGAGACCCAGCATCGGGGTGTCGCCGATGGTGCCGAACATCAGCGGTTTGCCGGGGCGCATGGCGATGCGCCAGAAATCCACCGCCAGACCCTGTTCGCCCAGCACGCTTTGCACGAGGTCGTGGTCGCCGACCGAGGCGCCGCCCAGGGTGATCAGCATGTCCGCGCCGCGCGCGCCCTCGGCCATCGCCGTCAGCGAGGCGCGGTTGTCCCGCGCGATGCCGAGGTCGATGGGTTCGCCGCCGCGCGCCTTGATCAGGGCGGCCAGCGAGAGCGCATTGGACGAAACGATCTGGTTGGGGCCGAGCGAGTCGCCCGGGCGCACGATTTCGTCGCCGGTGGCGAGCAGCGCGATGCGCGGTTTGCGCGTCACCATTAGCCACGGCACGTTCATCGCAGCGGCCAGGCCGATATCCCGGGCGGTGAGGAGACGGCCCTTCTTGAGGCGCACGTCGCCGGTGCTGAAATCGAGCCCGGCCGGGCGGATGAAGCGGCCTTCGGGCGCGCCCTCATTAACTGTGACCGTATCGCCGTCGCGGACCGTGTCTTCCTGGATGACGATGGCGTCGGCGCCGACCGGCACCGGCGCGCCGGTGAAGATACGCACGGCCTCACGGTGGCCGACGATCCCGTCGAACGACGCCCCGGCGGGCGCCTCACCGACGACGGCAAGGTCGGTCGGCACAGCAGCGACGTCGGCGGCGCGCACGGCGTAGCCGTCCATCGCCGAGACCGCGGCGGGCGGTTGGGTGAGGCGGGCGGCGACGTCTTCAGCGAGCACCCGGCCATAGGCGTCGGCCAGGCTGACGCTTTCCGGCGCCAAAGGATGCAGCGCGCCGGTGATGCGGGCCAGCGCATCGGCGACGGGCATGAGGGAGGATTTAGGCATGGGTGCCGGCCGGAGAAATCCCTCCCCCTCGGAGAGGGGGAGGATTAAGGAGGGGGTCCGCACCCACATCGACGGGCCCTCGCAACCGACCCCCACCCCGGCCTGCGGCCGGACCTCCCCCTGCTGGCAGGGGGAGGAATACCGTCGCCGGTACATGAAAGCGCGCAGCGGCGGGCGAAAGCCGGGTGAGGGGGCCTTCGGGGCGCGGCGCGGCGCGGCGCTCCTCAGGATGAGCGGCTACTTGCTGCGGCGCGAGGAGCGCGACGGCGGTGATCACGCTTTGTACTCGCCGGATTTGCCGCCGGCTTTGTGGAGCAATTTCACACCCGAGATGACCATGCCGCGATCGACGGCCTTGCACATGTCGTAGACGGTGAGCGCGGCGACGCTGGCGGCGGTGAGGGCTTCCATCTCCACCCCGGTGCGTCCCCGTAGCTTACAGGTCGCGGTGATGTCGACGGCGTTGCGGGCCGAGTCGCACGTCAGGTCGACGGCGACCGACGTCAGGGCCAACGGGTGGCATAGCGGAATCAGGTCGGGGGTTTTCTTGGCGGCCATGATGCCGGCAAGGCGCGCGGTGCCGAGTACGTCGCCCTTCTTGGCTTTGCCTTCCATGATCAACGCGAGCGTCGCGGGTTGCATCGTCACGGTGGCCCCGGCGGTGGCCGTGCGTTCGGTCTCTTCCTTGCCGGCGACGTCAACCATGCGCGCATTTCCAGCATCGTCGAAGTGGGTGAGCTTGGCGTTCATCGTGGCCTTGGCGCCCCGCTGCGGGCGCGTTTCAGCCGCTCATCCTGCGGAGCGCCGCGCCGGGCCGCGTCCCGAAGGACGCGCAGATATTGGAATTGGGTTGGCGCACGCACGGTTAGGCCTGAACTTCGGCAACTGCCCGTGCCAGCAAGGCGCGGGTCGCCGCAGCGACATCGTCCTGGCGCATCAGCGATTCGCCGACCAGGAAACAGCGCGCGCCGGTCGCCGCCATGCGGGCGAGATCGCCTGGGGTATAAAGCCCACTTTCCGATACCAGCGTCGTGCCGGGCGGCGCCTGGGCTGCCAAGACTTCGGTGGTGGCGAGATCGACCGTGAGGGTCGTGAGGTCGCGGTTGTTGACGCCGAGCAGGCGCGATTTGAGCTTCAGGGCGCGGGCCAGTTCGGCGGCGTTGTGGACCTCGACCAGCACGTCCATGCCAAGGTCGCTCGCCGTCGCTTCGAGGTCGGCCGCCGTCGCGTCGTCGACTGCGGCCATGATGATCAAAATGCAGTCGGCGCCCAGGGCGCGGGCCTCGACGACCTGATAGGGCTCGAGCATGAAATCCTTGCGCAGCACCGGCAGCGCGACGGCGGCGCGGGCGGCGACAAGATAGTCGTCGGCGCCTTGGAAGTGCGGGGTATCGGTGAGAACCGATAGGCACGTCGCGCCGCCGGTTTCGTAGGCGCGGGCGAGAGCCGGGGGGTCGAAGTCTGCGCGGATCAAGCCCTTGGAGGGCGACGCCTTCTTGATTTCGGCGATCAAGCCATAACCGTCGTTGGCGGCGGCCCGATCCAGCGCGGCTTTGAACCCGCGCGGCGGCGATTGGGCAGCGGCCCGGGCCCGCAAATCGGCTTCGCTGTGCAGCGCTTTTTGCGCGGCGATATGCCGCCGCTTGTCGGCGCAGATCTGGGTGAGCGCGTTGCTCACATCGGCGGCCTTTCATTGGAGACCGCGATCAGGCGTTCGAGGACCGCGCGGGCCGCGCCGGTGTCGATCGCGTTGGCGGCCAGGGCGACGCCTTCCTTGAGGTCCTTGGCCCTACCGGCAACGATCAACGCACCCGCAGCGTTGAACAGGACGATATCGCGGTAGGGGCCGGGATGACCGTCGAGCAGGGCGTTGAGCGCGAGCGCGTTGGTGGCCGGGTCGGCGCCCTTGAGATCGCCGATCGTGGCGCGCGGCAGGCCAGCGTCCTCAGGCGTGATTTCAAAGGTCTTAATCTGGCCCTTGTCGAGTTCGGCGACCCAGGTCGGCCCGGTCGTGGTGATCTCGTCGAGGCCGTCGTGGCCGTGGACGATCCAAGCGCGTTCGCTGCCCAGGTTGGCCAACACGCGGGCGATCGGTTCGACCCATTCCTTGGCGAAAACGCCGGTGAGCTGGCGCTTGACGCCCGCCGGGTTGGCCAGGGGACCAAGCAGATTGAAGATCGTGCGCACGCCCATCTCGACGCGCGCCGGGCCGACGTGGCGCATCGCGCCGTGGTGGCGCGGGGCCATCATGAAACAGATGCCGGTCTCCCACAGCGCCTTTTTGACCAGCGCCATGTCGCAATCGACGTTGACGCCGAGCTCGGTGAGGACGTCGGCTGCCCCGGACTTAGACGACAGCGCACGGTTGCCGTGCTTGGCGACGGGCACGCCATTGGCCGCAACGACGAAGGCGGAGGCCGTGGAGATGTTGTAGGTGCCGGCCGCGTCACCGCCGGTGCCGACGGTGTCGATGGCACCCTCGGGCCCGTCGATGGTGAGGGCCTTGGCCCGCATCACCCGGACGCCGCCCGCGATCTCGGTCACGGTCTCTCCCCGCAAGCGCAACCCCATCAGGAACGCGCCGATTTGCGCCGCCGTCGCCTCGCCCGACATCATCAACTCGAATGCGCGGCCCGCTTCGGCCTCGGAAAGGGTTCCGCCGGCGGCCACCCGCGCGAGGATTTCCCTCATAGAAATTTCGGCCATATCAACACCTTATCAGGTCTTCTTGATGTGAAAAACGGTGATGACCGAGGCGAGCCGCGGCGTGGTTTGAACTA
The DNA here is from genome assembly GCA_964350495.1 of uncultured Alphaproteobacteria bacterium. Lineage (GTDB taxonomy): Bacteria > Pseudomonadota > Alphaproteobacteria > SHVP01 > SHVP01 > CALJDF01. The sequence continues at coordinate 1,259 of CAYGKG010000117.1, read as the reverse complement.
AGCAGGGGAACACCGGCAACGTCAAGCGCGGGACAGACCTTGACCTTCCTGTAACTGGAAGCACTATAGTTCGGGCATGAACATTTCAGGCATTGCCGACCACGACGCCGCCACCGTCGCCACTGCAAAAGCGACCGACACGATCGTCCTACCGGTTGAGGGGATGACCTGCGCCAGCTGCGTCGCCCGGGTCGAAAAGGCTCTGCGACGGGTGCCGGGCGTGTCCGATGTCAGCGTCAACCTCGCCGCCGAACGGGCCCAGGTCTCCTACGACGGGACGCAAACCGATGCCCGGACATTGGCGCAAGCCGTGAGCCGTACCGGGTTCACCGTTCCGGACGAAGAGCTCACCTTGGATGTCACCGGCATGACCTGCGCGACCTGCGTCGGACGCATCGAGAAAGTCCTGGGCAAGGTCGCCGGCGTCGAGCGGGTAGAGGTCAATTTGGCGACCGAACGCGCCACCGTCCATGCACTCAAGGGCTTGGTCGATCCACGGGTGCTGATCGACGCGGTAACCCGCACCGGATACGGGGCAACGCTGCACCAGGACGATCGCGCAACCGGGGCCGACGAGGAACGCCGGGCCGCCCGCAAGGCACGCTGGGAACTGCTGCATTTGGCGGGCGCCGCAATTCTGACGGCGCCGATGATCGCCAATATGTTCGCGATGCTGTTTGGCGGTCATGGGTTTATGCCGGTCTGGCTGCAATTTGCGTTGGCGACGCCGGTTCAGTTCTATTTCGGTCGGCGCTTTTATGTGGCCGGGTTCAAAGCGTTGCGTGCGGGCAGCGGAAACATGGACCTATTGGTCGCGCTGGGAACATCGGCGGCCTATTTCTTCAGTCTGTTTCTTTGGTTCTACCCGACCTTCAACCCCGGCGGTCACCTGCATTTCGAAGCCGCGGCGGCGATTATCACGTTCGTTCTGCTCGGACGCTGGTTCGAAAGCCGCGCCAAGCGCGGCACGACGGTGGCAATCCGGGCGCTGATGAAACTTCGCCCCGAGACCGCCCGGGTGGTCCGCGACGGCAGCGAAATCGCCGTTTCGCTCAGCGAGGTGGTTGCGGGCGATTTGGTTGTGGTGCGGCCGGGCGAACGCATCCCGGTCGACGGCACCGTCGAAGACGGCCATAGCGAGGTCGACGAATCGCTCATAACCGGCGAGAGCATGCCGGTGGCCAAAGCCGTGGGCGCCGGTGTCACCGGCGGGGCGATCAGTGGCGCCGGTCTCTTACGCATTCGAGTCACGGCGGTGG
>CAYGKG010000116.1:0-9468 GCA_964350495.1 uncultured Alphaproteobacteria bacterium | reverse complement strand
GAGCGGCGTCGTCCCCTATCTTCCTCTTAATGAACTGACCCGTTCGCCCGCTGCGAGCGGCAGCGCAGGAGGCAGCCAATGAAACGTAGCGCCCTCATCGTTCTAGCCGTTGCGGCTCTCATCGTCGTAATCGGGGCAGCTTCGTCGCTATTCACCGTGCACCAGACCCAACAGGCCATTGTGCTTCAATTCGGCGACCCAAAGAGGGTCATCTCCGAACCGGGGTTAAATTTCAAGATTCCGTTTATTCAGAACGTCGAGACGCTTGATAGACGCATTTTGAATTACGATGGCCCGGCCGAAGAAATCATTGCGGCGGACCAGAAGCGGCTCGTTGTCGATACGTTCACGCGCTACCGGATCGTCGATCCGCTCAAGTTCTTTATCTCGGTTCAGACGCAGGCGGTAGCCGAAACGCGGTTGGGGCCGATCGTGAACTCAAGCCTTCGTCGCGTCCTTGGCGAGGTGCCGTTGTCGTCGGTGTTGACCGAGGAGCGGCCTGCGCTGATGGCGCAAATTACGCGCCTTGTCGGTGAACAAACGGTCAACCTCGGCATAGAAGTGGTCGACGTCAGAATCAAACGCGCAGATCTGCCATCCGAAAACAGTCAGGCGATTTTCCGCCGCATGCAACGCGAACGTGAACGTGAGGCGGCCGAGTTCCGCGCCCAGGGCGCCGAGCAAGCCCAGCGCATTCGCGCAACGGCCGACCGTGAGCGCGTGGTGATCACAGCCCAAGCCCAGCGCGATTCGCAGATCCTTCGCGGCGAGGGCGATGCTCTGCGGAACAAGGTTTTTGCCGACGCCTTTGGTCAGGACCCTGAGTTTTTCGGTTTCTATCGCGCGATGCTGGCCTACGAGAACACCTTGGCCAAGGAAGACACCAGTATGGTCCTGTCCCCCGATAGCGAGTTTTTCCGCTACTTCCAGGACTTCGAGAGCGCTTTGTTTCCCGATCGGGCTTCGCGGCAATAGCGCTTAGCGGTCGCGCCGAGCGTAAGGAACGATAACAAGGCGGTGATAGCCGTCTGCCGGGGCCGTCGATGGAAGACCTTATTTTCGGCCTCGGTATCGCTCTTGTGCTCGAAGGGGTGCTCTACACGCTCATGCCCGACCGGATGAAACGGTTGATGGCTGCGGCTCTTCAGCAGGAGAACGGTGCCTTGCGCGTCGTCGGCCTCGGTTTGGCGGTGGCTGGCCTCGGTCTGGTTGCGCTCGTTCGCCGATAGCCCCCACCGACCGCTGGCTTGTCCCAGCAACGCCTGGAGCCATATATTGAACCGGCTGGCGCGCCGGAATGATCCGGGGCTAGCCGTGTTTATGGGAATAGGCCAAACCAATCGTGGTAGCCAGCCCGCCTGTGGGAGTATCGCCTCGATGTCGAATACCGATCGGTCCCGTTCCAGCGTGGCCCTCCGACGCCAGCGCAACGACGACGTTCTTCGAAAGTGGGTCTGGTCGCTAGGGGCGTTCTTCGTCTTGGCCGCAATGGCGTTGGCATCGGTGGCGCAAGCCGCCGACCGACCGATTAGTTTTGCCGATCTCGCCGAGCGTTTGAAGCCAGCGGTGGTGAATGTTTCGACCTCGCAGTCGGCACGCGCAGTCGTACAGAACGAACGCCCGCAGGCGCCGCCAGGGTCGCCGTTCGAAGACTTCTTTCGGGACTTCTTTGACCGCCAGCAGCGCGACGGCGTGCCCGGGCCGCAGCGACGGGCGCAGTCGCTGGGCTCGGGGTTCGTGATCGATAAATCCGGGATCGTGGTGACCAACTATCACGTCATCGCGGATGCCGATGAGATCACAGTGATTTTCGACGACAACACATCGTTTCCAGCGGAGATCGTCGGCCGCGATCAAAAGACCGACCTCGCGGTGCTGCGGGTCAAAGCCGACCAAGATCTACCTTCGGTGCCTTGGGGCGATTCGGAGATATCGCGGGTCGGCGACTGGGTCGTTGCGATCGGCAATCCCTTCGGCCTCGGTGGGTCGGTAACGGCGGGAATCATTTCTGCCCGCGGCCGTAACATCAACGCGGGCCCCTACGACAATTTCATCCAGACCGATGCTTCGATTAACCGCGGCAATTCGGGCGGTCCGATGTTCAACCTCGACGGCGAGGTGATCGGCATCAATACGGCGATCTTCTCCCCGTCGGGTGGCTCGGTCGGCATCGGTTTTGCCATTCCCTCCAATCTCGCCAAACGCGTTGTCCAGCAACTTATCGAGTTTGGCGAGACCAAGCGCGGCTGGCTGGGCGTCCAAATTCAAACGGTGAACGACGAGATCGCCGAGAGCCTGGGTCTCGACAAGCCGCGTGGCGCATTGGTGTCCAAGGTCAACGACGGCGGGCCCGCAGCCGAGGCCGGTATCGAAGCTGGCGATGTGATCTTGCAGTTCGCGGATCGGCCGGTTGTCGAGATGCGGACCCTGCCACGCATCGTCGCCGATACCGAAATCGGCGATACGGTCGACGTCGTGGTTTGGCGTAAGGGCGCAGAGAAAAAACTACGCGTCAAAGTCGGTGAACTCGAAGAGGTTCAGGAAGCGGCCTTCGCACCGAATGCCCCGACCCCGGGGCGCAGCGAAGTCCTCGGCATGACGTTGTCGCCGCTCACCGCTGAATCGCGTAACGAATTCCAACTCGGCGAGGAGTCCAAGGGCGTCGTGGTCACTGGCGTCGAAGGCGACAGCACGGCGGCGGAACGCGGGATTCGTCCCGGCGACGTGATCGTCGAAGTCAATCAAGAGCAGGTCGCGAGCCCACAGGAGGTCGCGGACAAGATCAAGGGCGTGCAGGAATCGGGTAGGAAATCCGTGCTGCTTCTGGTGGAGCGGTCGGGCGACCTGCGCTTTGTGGCGGTGCGGCTCGATCAAGGCTGAGCGGACGACCCGCCTAGACGAACAAGAGGGGGCGCCGTGGGGTGCCCCCTTTTATTTCGAAGGGGGCTCGGCGAACTCGGCGCGCCGGTATCCTTGTAGGAATAGGAGTGCTGTCAGGTCCGCATACTCGATCCGAACGTCGGCCTGGGCGGCAACGGCGGGCTTCGCGTGGAACGCGACACCGAGCCCTGCCGCTTCGATCATCGCCAAGTCGTTCGCGCCGTCGCCAACGGCCAGAGTATCTCCGATCAAGAGCCCGCGTGCGGCGACAAGGTTTTCGAGAGCCTCCCGCTTGGCGGCCCGCCCGAGGATGGGTTCGCCCACGGTACCGCTGAGTTTGCCAGTGGCGTCGGTCAGAAGTTCGTTGGCTTGATCGACATCGAACCCGGCGCGTTCCCGGATTCGATTGGTGAAGTACGTGAACCCGCCCGAGACAAGCGCTGTGTAGGCACCGTTCGCCCGCATGGTCGCGACCAAGGTGCGGGCGCCCGGGTTGAGTGTGATGCGGGTGTTCAACACGGCGCCCATATCCGCCGCACTCAAGCCCGCCAGCATGGCCGCGCGTTCGCGCAGCGCTCCCTCGAATTCGATCTCGCCGCGCATCGCCCGTTCGGTGATTGCAGATACTTTGTCTCGCAGGCCGATCGCGGCTGCGAGTTCGTCGATGCATTCTTGGTCGATAACTGTGGAATCCATGTCGGCAATCAGAAGCTTTTTGCGCCGGTTGTCGGCCGCTTGCACGCCGACGTCGATGGCATGTCCCGCCGTCGCCGCCTCGGCGACAGCGCGGGCACGTTTGAGATCGCCCGGCCCGATTGTTAGGTCGACCGCTTCGGTGGCGCTCAGCCACGCCGGTGCGGTCGGTGTGAGACCGGCATCCGTCAAGGCCCGGACCAGCGAGTCGACCAATGCCGCGTCAAGGCGTTGGCGGCGCGTATCGGCAATAAGTGTCACGACCCCGGTCATGCGCGGCCACTCGGTGTGATACAGAGAAGAGCAGACTGGTAAGGCTTTGGCACAACGACCAACTCATCATTTATGGAACCGCACGTCGTCTTATTGACCGGTCCGACAGCCAGTGGCAAGTCGGCCTTGGCTTTGGAGTTTGCTTCCCGTCTCGAGCGGACGGGCGGGGCGACGATCATCAACGCGGATAGCATGCAGGTCTATCGCGAGTTGCGGGTTCTGACCGCGCGTCCGTCGCCCGCCGAGGAGAACGCCGTACCGCACCGGCTGTATGGAACGCTACCGGCGGCGGAGCCTTGGTCCGTGGCGGCCTTCTGCATCGATGCCCACCGCGAAATTGCTGCGGCAAAGTCGGCGGGCCTGACCCCGATTGTCGTCGGCGGCACGGGGCTGTATTTCCGCGCCCTGGTCGAAGGTCTGGCGCCGATCCCCGAAGTTCCCGCCGAAGTCCGCGACGAGGCGCGCGCGACGATGGCGCGGCTCGGGCCGACCGCGTTTCATGCCGCGCTTGCAGCCCGGGACCCCGAGTCGGCTAGCGTGCTTGAGCCGGGCGACAGCCAGCGCTTGGTGCGGGCTTGGGAGGTTGTCGTCGCGACGGGACGCTCGATTACCCTATGGCAGCGCGATCCACCGCAAGGCGGGCTAGGCGGCGCTATCGTGCGCGCGGTACTCGAGGTGCCCCGCGAAACGCTTTATCGCCGCATTGACGCGCGCTTCGTTGCGATGTTTGAGGGGGGCGGTCCGGAGGAAGTTCGGGCGCTCATCGACCTCGGAGTCCCGCTCGATGTCCCAGCTCGCCGGGCTGTCGGCGTCCGCGAAATGGCCAGTTACCTAGCCGGCGAGCTCAGCCGGGCGCGTACGATCGAACTAGGTCAGCAAGCAACTCGGCGGCTCGCCAAACGGCAAATGACATGGAACCGCAATCAAATTACGAGTTGGCCAAGAATTGAGCAAGATTCGGAAATCTCTATTAACGATTTCTTTGCGAAAATTCGTCAATAGTGGTTGACCCTCTTGGGCGAAGCAGTTAGGTTCCCGCGAATTGTAAGGAATCCGGGGGTTTCTGGAGCCTCCGATCACCCAACCAAAAACCGCCTGGGTAACCTTGTTCGAATCGATCAGGGCGAAGGGCGGTTTCGTTATTCGGTGATCGGAGGAGCCAAATAGGTGTTGCGATGAGCCGAGATCAAATGACTGGCGCCGAAATGATCATTCGAGCCTTGCTCGATCAGGGTGTCGAGGTCGTGTTTGGTTACCCCGGTGGGGCAGTCTTGCCGATCTATGACGCGATCTTCGGCCAGAACAAACTTCGGCATATCCTTGTTCGCCACGAGCAGGGCGCGGTGCACGCTGCGGAAGGCTATGCCCGCTCCACCGGCAAGGTCGGCGTGGTGCTCGTCACCTCCGGCCCCGGCGCCACCAATGCCGTGACAGGCTTGACCGATGCGCTGATGGATAGCGTGCCCATCGTCTGCATCACCGGCCAGGTCGCAACGCACCTCATCGGCAACGACGCGTTCCAGGAGGCCGACACCACGGGTATTACCCGTCCGTGTACCAAGCATAACTACCTGATCAAACGTGCCGACGACGTGGCGCGAGTGGTGCACGAAGCGTTCTATGTGTCGCGAAGCGGTAGACCGGGCCCGGTCGTCATCGACATGCCGAAGGACATCCAAATGGCCAAGGGTAAATATGTCGGTCCGGAAAAGGTCGTGCACCGGACCTACCAGCCTCGCGTGAAGGGCGACTCCGCCGCTATCGGCCGCGCGGTCAAACTCATCGCGGGCGCTAAGCGGCCGATTCTCTACGCGGGCGGTGGGGTCATTAACTCTGGCCCCGAGGCCTCGAAAAAACTTGCCGAACTGGCGCGCCTGACGGGCGCGCCGGTGACAAACACGCTAATGGGTTTGGGTGGGTTTCCCGGTTCGGACCCGCAGTTCATCGGGATGCTGGGCATGCATGGCACGTACGAGGCCAACCTCGCGATGCACGATTGCGATGTGATGGTTTGCATTGGTGCACGGTTCGACGACCGGATCACCGGTCGCCTCGATGCGTTCAGCCCGAAGTCCAAAAAAATCCACATCGATATCGATCCGTCCTCAATCAATAAGAACGTGCCTGTCGATATTCCGATTATCGGCGATGTCGGTTCGGTTCTGGAAGACATGATCGCCGTTTGGAAAAGCGAAGGGCTTGCCTGCGACAAGAAGGGGCTCAAGGATTGGTGGCGAACGATCGACGGATGGCGCGGTCGCGACTGCCTGCGCTACGACCAGACCGATTCGGTCATCAAACCGCAATATGCGATCGAACGCCTTTATGCGTTGACCAAGGACCGCGAGACCTTCATCACGACCGAAGTCGGTCAGCATCAGATGTGGGCCGCCCAATTCTATAAGTTCGAATCGCCTAACCATTGGTTGACCTCGGGCGGGCTTGGCACGATGGGCTACGGCATGCCGGCTGCGATCGGCGTGCAACTCGCCCATCCCGACGCCCTCGTCGTCGACATTGCGGGCGAAGCGTCGATCCTGATGTGCATTCAGGAGTTGTCCACAGCCGTTCAGTATAAGCTGCCCATTAAGATATTTATCCTGAACAACGAATACATGGGCATGGTGCGCCAATGGCAAGAGCTCCTGCACGGCGGACGCTATTCTGAAAGCTACTCGGCAGCCTTGCCCGACTTCGTCAAGCTGGCTGAGTCCTTCCACGCAAAGGGGTTACGGGCTCACCGTCCCGACGACGTCGATGGCGTCATCGAGGAAATGTTGCGAACGGACGGTCCTGTGCTCGCCGACATCGTTGTGGATCAAACCGAGAACTGCTTCCCGATGATCCCCTCTGGATCGGCCCACAACGAAATGATCCTCGGCGCGTCGGAGGTCCGCGAAGTGTCGGACGCCGGCAAAGCGTTGGTTTAGGGCGTTCCTATGGCGATGACGGAAAAACGCGCGAAGCGGCACACGATCGCGCTGCTTGTCGATAACGAAGCCGGCGTTCTCGCTCGCGTCATCGGATTGTTTTCCGGGCGTGGCTACAACATCGAGAGTCTAACGGTCGCCGAAACCGATCCATCGAATCTACGCTCGCGCATCACGATTGTCACATCGGGAACACCGATGGTGATCGAACAGATCAAAGCGCAACTGAGCCGCCTGGTGCCCGTCTATAAGGTAAGCGATTTGACCATAGAAGGGCCGTTCGTAGAGCGCGAGCTCGCCCTGATCAAGGTTTCCGGAAAGGGCGAGCCGCGGGTCGAAAGTTTGCGCATTGCGGATATTTTCCGGGCCCGCGTGGTCGACAGCACAAACGATTCCTTTGTTTTCGAATTGACAGGCGCCAGCGAAAAGCTCAATGCCTTCGTCGAATTGATGAAGCCCCTAGGGTTGGTGGACGTGTCGCGGACCGGCGTCGTGGCCATCAGTCGGGGTTCTGACGCCCTTTGAACAACCACCCACCAAGAGGATAGCTATGCGCGTGTATTACGACCGCGATGCGGATGTGAACCTGATCAAATCGAAGAAAGTCGCGATCGTTGGCTACGGTAGCCAAGGCCACGCGCACGCCATCAACTTGAAAGAGTCGGGTGCCAAAGAGGTTGTCGTCGCGCTCCGATCGGATTCGACCAGCCGCGCCAAGGCCGAGGCGGCCGGCATCAAAGTCATGGACGTCTCTGAGGCCGCCAAGTGGGCCGATGTCGTCATGATGCTGACCCCCGACGAATTGCAGCGCCACATCTACCGCGATCATTTGCACGACAATATGAAGCCGAACGCAGCGCTCGCGTTCGCCCACGGCCTGAACATTCACTTCAAACTAATCGAAGCGCGCAGCGACCTGGATGTGTTCATGGTGGCGCCGAAGGGGCCGGGCCATACGGTGCGATCCGAGTATGTCCGAGGCGGCGGCGTTCCCTGCTTGATTGCCGTCGCGCAGGATTCAACCGGCAACGCCCACGATATCGGGTTGTCCTATGCCTCGGGAATCGGCGGCGGCCGTGCAGGAATCATCGAAACGAGTTTCCGCGAGGAGTGCGAGACCGACCTATTCGGCGAGCAGGTCGTGTTGTGCGGCGGTCTGACGAGTTTGATCCAGGCTGGCTACGAAACGCTCGTCGAGGCAGGCTACGCACCGGAAATGGCCTATTTCGAGTGCCTCCACGAGGTCAAGCTGATCGTCGACCTGATCTACGAAGGCGGGATCGCGAACATGCGCTACTCGATCTCCAATACGGCCGAGTACGGTGACTACACGCGCGGTCCGCGGATCATCACAGAGCAAACCAAAGCTGAAATGAAACGGGTCTTGAACGAGATTCAGACCGGCCAATTCGCGCGCGACTGGATGCTGGAGAACGAGGTAGGGCAGACCAGCTTCAAGGCTGTGCGGGCGCGGCAGGCGGAGCATCCGATCGAAGAGGTTGGCGAGCGTTTGCGCGCGATGATGCCGTGGATTTCGCAAAACAAGTTGGTCGACAAGACAAAGAACTGACCGGCTAGGGTTCCCTCGCCGGAGTGTGAAAGGGTCGGCCTCGCGCCGGCCCTTTTTTGTCTTCTAATGTCAGAAGAGTTGGTGGGGCGGGGTCGTTCCAGTGGAGCATTCGAGGCGAACGACAGAACGCAGACTGAACAGGCGCAGGAGACTGTGGGTCAGGGCGCTCGTGACTGTGGTCGTCGTGGCGTTTGCCGGTTTTTTAGTTGCGCGCTATGTGATGCCCGCGTTGCCGTCCTTGGACGACATGGATATCTCGACGGAAGCCTTCGCGCAGGTCATGCGGGACGCTGGCGCATGGGGCGTTGCGGGGTCCATCGGCCTGATGGTCGTTCATTCCTTCATTCCATTTCCGGCCGAGTTCGTTGCCTTCGCGAACGGATTGGTTTACGGCCCGTTTTGGGGGGCGGTGATAACGTGGGTTGGCGCCATGCTTGGTGCGTTCGTTGCGTTCGGTTTGGCCCGGTGGCTGGGCCGACCGTTTGTGGAGGCAGTGGTGCCCGACCGGCATCGCCTTCGCGTCGACACCTGGTCTGCGCGTAGCGGTTGGCAAGCCATCTTCCTGAGCCGATTCCTGCCGGTTATCTCATTCAATTTGGTGAACTATGCCGCCGGACTAACAACGGTGAGCCTTGCAACATTCGCGCTCGCGACAGGATTGGGTATTCTGCCGGTCACCGTCGTCATGGTCGTTCTCGGCCACAACATGACGGCAATGCCTTGGCAATCGTGGATTGCGCTGGCGGTAAGCGGTTTGTTGTTGTGGGGAACGTTCCACTGGGCGGTCCGACGCCATGCGCGGAGGCAGCGAAAAGGGGAGTAGCGATATGGCTAACCGTGCGGCTGAAGAAGTCATCGATTTCTGGTTCAGCGACCGAGACGAAACCGGTGCGTTCGTTTTTCGCAAAGCGTGGTTCGAAAAAGACCCGGCGTTCGACGCGGTGATTCGCCAGAAATTCGGCACCCTCTACGAGAAGGCCGCGGCGCGCGACCTCGATGATTGGAGCGCTAATCCGCGCTCGGCGTTGGCGCTGATCTTGGTGCTGGACCAGTTTTCTCGGAATATGTTTCGCGAAGATCCGGCCATGTACGCTGCCGACGAGTATGCCGTCGAGGTGGCAA
>CAYGKG010000115.1:0-9522 GCA_964350495.1 uncultured Alphaproteobacteria bacterium | reverse complement strand
ACCGTGGCGCGCCACGGTTGGCATATAGCGGCGTGCGGATATTGGGACAGAGGCTTTGGTCGATCGCGCGCGCCGGGACGTTGGTCCTTGCGGTCGCGGCGAGCGGTCTTGTTGCCGAACGCGCGGGGGCCCAGCGCGACTATGCGCCCCACTTCGTGTCGCTGCGACACAACACCGTGAACGTACGCGCCGGTCCGGGGACGCAGTATCCGGTCGAGTGGGTGTTCAAGCGCGCGGGCCTACCCGTGGAAGCGATCGCCGAGTTCGACCAATGGATCCGGGTGCGCGACTACGAGGGCGCCGAAGGGTGGGTTCACCGACGTTTGCTGTCGCCCGATCGGTGGGCGGTGATTACCGGCACGCTGCGCACGGTACGGCGGCGGCCGAGCGACGACAGTCCGCCGGTTTTGTTCGCGGAACCCGGCGTGCAAGGCCACCTGCTCCGCTGCGCCGAGGGGTGGTGTGAAATCGAAATCGACGACCGCCGCGGCTGGGTGCGGCGCGATATCCTGTGGGGCGTCTACCCCGACGAAGAGTTCGAGTAGCGCCTAGTCGAAATCGCTCTGTAGAGCGGTGCGTACGGCGCGCGGCACGACGGCCATGTGACCGTAATGCTCATGGCTGATCGCCAGCACCGCCTCGGTCGTAGAATCGCGAAACGCAGCGATTTGGGCGGCGCTCATCGGGAAGCGCAGAAAGTGGATCGACGACGTCTTGCCGTCGGCCTTAGTGCGCTCGACATCGCCTTCGGGAACCGCGGCGATCGTCTCGCCGCCGAGACGGAGGGTCACGGTGCGTTCAACATTGGTGAGGCGGCGCAATTCGGTGTCGCGCCGAACCGGATCGTCGATCTCGAACATGAGCGTCGCGACCAGTTCTTTTCCTTTTGGGATCAACGGATTATAGGCCGTCAGCTCGTCTTCGATCTGGGCCTCGCCGCCCTTTTCGATGAACAGCATTTCGTGGACCTGGATCCACATCGTGTCGTAATTCTCGAAATAGAAGGTGGCGAACGGACCGACGCCGATTCGGCGATCTTGCTTGATCGCCGATACCTCGGTGCGCTTTTGCTTGCGGACGGCTGCATAGGCGTCCATCGGCATCAGGTCGGCGCGGACGATTTCATGGTTTTCGCGAGTCATTCGACCAACCCGTAGGCGCGGGCGATAAGCTCGACCGGGTGAAACGATTTGGCTTCCGAAAGTTTGGCGATCGCCCCGTCGATTTTTTCCATGCCCTGGACGATATGTTTGCCGGCCAAGGGACACTCGGAGACGACGAAGGCGGCATCGGCGTCGGCGGTGCGCTGGGCCGCCGCGGCGCCGACCTTGAGGGCGACGGGGAAGTTTTCGGTCTTGATGCCCCAGGAGCCGCCGTGCCCGGAGCAGCGTTCGACAATGGTGACCGAGGCATCGGGGAGGTAACGCAGCAGCTCGGCCGCCTTGGCGCCCATGTTCTGGGCCCGTGCGTGGCAGGCGAGGTGAACCGCGACGCCGCCCGGGAGGGCCTTGAGGCCATCGGCCAAGCCTTCCTTTTTGGCGATGTCGACAATGTATTCGGAGAGATCGAACGTTGCTTCGGAGAGGCGTTTGACCGGTGCGCTGTCGGGCACGATCAGCGGCCACTCGAACTTGAGCATTAGCGCGCAGGACGGGGTCATCGCGACGATGTCGTAGCCGTCGTCGATCCATCCGGCCATCACCGCGGCGATACGCCGAGCGCGGCCCGCGACGTCGTCGATCTCGCCGCCTTCGAGCTGCGGCATGCCGCAGCACTCGGGATAGACGACTTCGACGTCGACGCCGTTATGGGCCAAGACCCGGCGCGCCGCTTCGCCGATATCGGGATTGTTGTAGTTGGCGAAGCACGTCGCGTAGAGCGCCACTTTGCGCCCCGCGGCCGGTGCGGCGGTATTGCGCGCGATCGGGTGATGGGCAGCCTTTGCCATCAAGGTTTCGCGGTGGAACTTGGGCAACTCGACGTCTTCATGCACATGCGCGACGCCGTTCAAGATGGGGCGCGTGAGGCGATTGCCGCGCGCCGACGCCCAGTTTGCGAGCGGCGCGGCGAGACGCGCGAGGGTTCCGTTGCGGTCGGTCTTGGTCAACTGGGCTTCGGCCAAACCGGGCTTGATACCCTGGGCGCGTTCGGCGGCGCGGTAACGCAACATGAGATGGGGAAAATCGAGGTTGAATTCGTGCGGCGGCACGTAGGGACATTTGGTCAAAAAACACATGTCGCACAGCGTGCACGCATCGACCACCGGCTTGAAGTCGGCGCTAGCAACGGAATCGAGTTCGCCGCTTTCGGAGTCGTCGATCAAGTCGAACAGGCGCGGGAACGAGTCGCACAGATTGAAACAGCGGCGGCAGCCGTGACAGATATCGAAGACTCGGCGCAACTCGGTGTCGAGCGCGTCCATGTCGGTAAACGACGGGTCTTGCCAATCGATCGGATGGCGGATCGGGGCTTCGGTGGAGCCTTCTTTCATAGGGAGTCGAAACGGGGGCGGTTTGAAGCCGCCCCCGCCTTTCGTGTCGAGGGTGTTTAGAGGGAGTCGAGCGCCTTTTGGAAACGACCGGCGTGGGACTTTTCAGCCTTGGCCAGCGTTTCGAACCAGTCGGCGATTTCGCCGAAGCCTTCGTCGCGCGCGGTCTTGGCCATGCCCGGATACATGTCGGTGTATTCGTGGGTTTCGCCCGCGATCGCGGCCTTGAGGTTCTTGTCGGTCGTGCCGATCGGTTCGCCGGTTGCCGGATCGCCGGTCTCCTCGAGGAATTCGAGGTGGCCGTGGGCATGGCCGGTTTCGCCTTCGGCCGTCGAACGGAATACCGTCGACACATCGTTGTAGCCTTCGACGTCGGCTTTCTGCGCGAAATAGAGATAGCGGCGGTTCGCCTGCGACTCGCCCGCGAAGGCGTCCTTCAGGTTCTGCTCGGTCTTGGAATTTTTGAGAGCTGGCATCGGTGTCCTCCAGTGCTTTTCTTGGAAATCGGGGTGGGACTGACGTTCGAGCGGAGCGCTGCCCGAGGCTTCAATATGGGGCGACGGCGGGCACGAGTCAATAGTTTAGAATGGTTTTAATAAACCATTCATATCATTGATTTTTAACGGATTATGGCTGTCGGTCGCGGAGCCGAATGACCACATCGACACGCTCGATGCGGGTGCCGGCGGGGGCCGCGGGCAGGGTCGACAGGTCGACCTGGGCGGCGTCGATATCTTCGAGCTCGCCGCTGGTCTCGTGGAAAAAGTGGTGATGGGCACCGACGTTGGTATCGAAGTACGAGCGGCCGGGATTGACCATGACCTCGCGCAAGAGCCCCACGCGTACGAACTGATGCAGGGTGTTGTAGACCGTCGCCAACGACACCCGCACTCCCTCCCCGCTCGCCTCGCCGTGCAGCGCTTCGGCGGTGACGTGGCGCGCCGGGCCGGAAAACAGCAAACGCGCGAGCGCGACACGCTGACGGGTGGGCCGCAGCCCCGCGACGCGCACCCGTTCCTGGGCGGTGGCGGCGCTTTCGGACCGATCGGCCGCGACCACCGCGCTAATCCCCGGTCACGAGACGGTCCACCAACTGGTGGACGGTTGGGACGAAGCCGTTCGAGTAGAACGGGTCTTCCTTGAACCGAAACGCGGCGTGGCCGGCAAACATCAACTGGTTCTCGACCTCGTCGCTGTGGCCGATGACCTGGAGGGTTTTCTGAATGCAGTAGCTGCGCGGGTCGGCCTTCTTGCCGGTGGTGTGTCCCTCTTCCTGGGACCAGTTCGAAAACTGGCAATGGCTGAGGCACCCCATGCACTCGGTCTGATCGATCCGGATCTCGCGCATCGTTTCCGGTCTGACGAAAATCATCGTCGAATCCGGTGTTTTCATCGCTTCGGTAAAGCCTGCGGCGATCCACTGTTCGGCGCGGGCTTTGTCGTGGGCGGTGACGAACACCGGCTGCTTGCGCGGTCCGGTCAGGAACTCGACGTCATGATCGCCGATCGGTTCGCGAGTATAGGCGATTTGATGGTCATGGCGCTCCTTCAACTCGCGCAGGAAGGTGTTCTCGACGGCCGAGGACCACATCCCTGTGGGGCTGAAGTTGTTGAGGTACACGTCGCCTTCGTTGAGCGTCAGAAGCCGCTGTTTCCAAGCGTCCGAAATCGGGCTTTCTTCGGTCAGCAAGGGTCGCGTGCCGAACTGAAACGCGATCGGCCCAAGCTCGGGATTGTCGATCCAGTCCTGCCATTCGCGCAGGAACCACACGCCGCCCGCCATAATGATCGGCGTTTCGCCGAGGCCGAATTCGCGCATCCGCTCGCGCAACTCGAGGACCCGCGGATAGGGATCTTCAGGGTTGTCCGGGTCTTCGCTGTTGGAAAGACCGTTGTGTCCGCCGGCGCGCCACGGGTCTTCGTAGACGACGCCGCCGAGAAGCTCGGAGAATTTGTGATAGGCGCGCTTCCACAGCGCGCGGAATGCCCGGCCGGACGAGACGATCGGATAGTAGTGAACCCCGAAATGGGCCGCGATTTCGGCCACTTTGTAGGGCATCCCGGCGCCACAGGTGACGCCGTGCACCAGTTTGCCCGCGCGTTCGAGAATGCCAACCAAGACGCGTTCGGCAGCGGCCATTTCCCACAGGACGTTCATGTGGATCGGCCCGCGCCCGCCGGCAATTTCGTGGGCGATCTTGGCCTGGGTGACGCCACCGTCGATGGCGTATTGAATGAGTTCTTCGTGCCGCTCGACCCGCGTGCGGCCGGAATAGTGCTGCGCGATCAAGCGCCCGTCGGCGTCGTAGGAATCGGCATTGACGCCCGAAAACGTGCCCACCGCGCCCGCTGCCGCCCAGGCACCGGAACTTTCGCCGTTGGATATGGAAATACCCTTGCCGCCCTCGACCAGAGGGAGGACGTCGAAGCCCGACATGCGCATACTATTGAGGGGTTTCACAGTTTGGCATCCTCGCCGGCCGCCACAACGGCGCCGTCCCCTTCAATATAGAATGATTCCACGCTAGACCAAGCCGTAAGGCCACGGACCGCCAACCGACGGCCCGTGCGCCTCACGGAATCGTGCGTGGTCCGACGGGTTACTCGCCCGCTTCTGCCGCCGTTTCGGCGCCATCTTCGGCGCCGGTTTCCTGGTTGACCGACTTCATGCTGAGCCGGACTTTGCCGCGATCGTCGAACGACAGGACCTTGACCCAGACTTCATCGCCTTCGTTGACGACATCGTTGACTTTGCCGACGCGGCCCGGGGCGAGTTCGCTGATGTGAACCAGGCCGTCCTTGGAACCGATGAAGTTCACGAAGGCGCCGAAGTCGACAACCTTGACCACCTTGCCGCGGTAGATCACGCCGATCTCGGGCTCCGCGACGATGTCGCGAATCCACTTCACCGCGGCCTCAGCCGATTCGGTGTTGGAGCTCGCCACTTTCACGGTGCCGTCGTCTTCGATATCGACCTTCGCGCCGGTTACTTCGCAAATCTCGCGAATGACCTTACCGCCGGTGCCGATGATCTCGCGGATCTTATCCTTGGGCACCTGGATCGTGGTGATACGCGGCGCGTTGTCGTTGACCTCGCCGCGCGGGGCGGAGAGAGCTTTCGACATTTCACCCAGGATATGCAGACGGCCGTCGCGGGCCTGGGCCAGCGCAACCTCCATGATCTCCTTGGTAATACCGGTGATCTTGATGTCCATCTGCAACGCGGTAACGCCGGCTTCGGTGCCGGCGACCTTGAAGTCCATGTCGCCCAAGTGATCCTCGTCGCCGAGAATGTCGGACAGCACCGCAAACCCGGAGTCTTCGAGAATCAAGCCCATCGCGATGCCGGCGCAGGGCGCGCGCAACGGCACGCCGGCGCCCATCATCGACAGGGAGGAGCCGCATACCGTGGCCATCGAGGACGACCCGTTGGACTCGGTGACCTCGGACACAACCCGGATGGTGTAGGGAAACACGTCGGCCGCCGGCAGCAACGGGCGCAGAGCCCGCCACGCCAACTTGCCGTGACCGATTTCGCGGCGGCCCGGCGAAGACATGAACTTGGTTTCGCCGGTCGAGTAAGGCGGGAAATTGTAGTGCAGCATGAAGCGTTCGCGGTACTCGCCCTCGAGCGCGTCGATGATCTGCTCGTCCTGGCCGGTGCCGAGCGTGGTCACCGCCAGCGCCTGGGTCTCGCCACGGGTGAACAGGGCCGAACCGTGGGCGCGCGGCAGAATGTCGGTCTCGACCGAAATTTGCCGCACGGTCTTGAGGTCGCGCCCGTCGATCCGCACGCCGCTGTCGAGAATTTGACCGCGGACGATGGCTTTTTCCATCTTCTTGAAGAGACCCGAGGCGACCGTCGAATCGAGGCTTTCTTCCTCGGCGGCCTGGGCGACTTTCTTGCGGGCATCGGCGAGGCGGTCGGTGCGGGCCTGCTTCTCGCGAATGCCGTAGGCCGCACGGATATCTTCGCCGACCAGCGATTCGAGGCGGGCCTTCATGTCGCTGCTGTCGACTTCTTCCGGCAACGGCCACGGGTCCTTGGCGGCCGATTCGGCCAGCGAGACGATCGCATCGATCACCGGCTGGAACGACTCGTGGCCGAACATGACGGCGCCGAGCATGACTTCTTCGTTGAGTTCGTCGGCTTCGGATTCGACCATCAGCACGGCGTCTTTGGTGCCGGCCACGATCAGGTCGAGTTTGGATTCGGCGAGTTGTTCGGGCAACGGGTTGAGCACGTATTCGCCGTTGACGTAGCCGACCCGCGCGCCGCCGATGGGACCGAGGAACGGAATGCCGGAAATCGTCAAAGCCGCCGAGGCGCCGATCAACGCCGCCATGTCGGGGTTGTTTTCCAGATCGTGCGACAACACCGTACAGATGACCTGGGTCTCGTTACGGAAGCTGTGGTGGAAGAGCGGCCGAATCGGCCGATCGATCAGACGCGAGGTCAGCGTTTCCTTTTCGTTGGGACGGCCTTCGCGTTTGAAGAAGCCGCCCGGAATCTTGCCGGCGGCGAAGGTTTTTTCCTGGTAGTTGACGGTGAGCGGAAAGAAGTCGATCCCGGCCCGCGGCGTCTTTTGCGCGACGGCGGTGCAAAGCACGGTGGTCTCACCGTAGGTGACGAGGACCGCCCCGTCGGCTTGGCGCGCGATTTTACCGGTTTCCAGAACGAGCGTTCGCCCGCCCCATTCCAATTCTTTCCTGACGACGTTGAACATTTTATCTTCCTTGCTTGCTGTTGGAGCGCACCCCTTGCGCGCTCCACGAGTGGTCAGCGACCGACCGTCTCATGCGGACGTGCGGACACAGCCGGGGCCCACCGAAGGCGGGACCGAAGGGCCGTGCACGACAAGTACACCGCTATTTTCGGATGCCGAGTCGCTGAATGAGCTGCTCGTAGCGCGAGACATCGCAGTCCCGCACATAATCGAGCAGACGGCGGCGCCGATTGACGAGCATCAGAAGCCCGCGCCGCGAATGGGCATCTTTCTTGTGGTCTTTGAAGTGTTCGGTCAGGTTGGTGATCCGTTCGGTGAGAATGGCAACCTGAACTTCGGGCGACCCGGTGTCTTGATCCTTGGTCGCGTATTCCTTGATGAGCGTCGCTTTGCGCTCTGCCGTAATCGACATCGGATATCTCCTATCCCGAATTGAAAACACGTAACGGTTTCAAGGTGCCGCCGATCGCCCGCGCCATTGCCACCGGACCACTGTCCGACGTTGCGAAGACGATGCCGTCCCTGAGTCCCGTGGAAACGTCAATCGATTGGCCGTGGCGTAGTTTTGCCGCAGCGTCTCCGTCCAAGGCCAGCGCCGGGATGTCGTCCAGCGCGGTCTCAAGCGGCCATAAAGCTTCCGCGAGGCGCGCACTATGGCCCAAGCTCTCTAGACAGGCCAGCGAAATCGCCTGCGCCTCGGTGAAGGGGCCGGCCCGGGTCCGCCGCAAATCGCCCAGGTAGCCGACCGTACCGAGGGCTTGGGCCAGGTCGCGGACCAACGCCCGGATATAGGTGCCCTTACTGCAAATCACGTCAAGAATCGCGTAATCGGCGCCATTTTCGATCAATTCCAGCGAAAAGACCTCGATTTCGCGGGATTTGAGGACGACGGCCTCGCCCGCTCGGGCCAGCGCATAGGCCCGGCGTCCCGCGATCTTGAGCGCCGAATAGGCCGGCGGCCGTTGGCTGATGGGTCCGGTAAAGGTCGGCAATGCAGCCAGGATTGCGGCCCGATCGGGTCGCATTGCGCTGGTCGCCGTGACCGCGCCCTCGGCATCGTCGGTATCGCGGCTTTCGCCCCAGGTCACCGTGGCGCGGTAGCCCTTGGTACCATCCAGAACATAGCCGATGACTTTGGTTGCCTCGCCGAGCGCAATCGGCAGCAGCCCCGACGCCAAGGGATCGAGGGTACCGCCGTGGCCGGCCTTGGCCCTGTCGAACAAATGCCGGACCCTCCCGACGGCCTTGGCCGAGGAAAGGCCCTTGGGCTTGTCGAGCAGAATCCAGCCGTTCACGCCGACCGCGGCTTGGCGTTGGCCCGCGCGAGAAGGGATTCGATGCGATCGGCTTCGTCGAAGGTATTGTCGAGGACGAACTCCAGGCGCGGCGTGAAGCGCAAGCCGACGCGGCGGGCAAGCGGTCCTTGGATGCGCGGCGCGACCGCGTTGAGTTCCTTGAGCAGTTGCTCTGCGCTGTTGCCGCCCAGGGGAAAGACAAATGCGCGCGCCTGCTTAAGGTCGGTACTGACGCGAACCTGCGAAATCGTCACCGCGCCGCCGGTGACCGCGCCGTCCGCGAACTCCATCGGGGCAAGTTCGTCGACGAGGCCGTGACGGAGCAACTCGCCGACGCGATGCTGGCGTTGCTGTGCTGATTTACTCGGGTTTCTCGGCATGGTTTGCGAACCGCGCACGGCCCGGTACGGGCGGGGCGCTAAAGCGTGCGGGCGATTTCTTCGACTTCGAAGACCTCGATCACATCTTTTTCGTGATAGTCGTGGAAATTCTCAAGCGCGATGCCGCATTCCGAACCGGCCCGGACCTCGCGGGCATCGTCCTTGAAATGCTTCAGCATGCCCAAGACACCCTCGTGCACCACAACATCGTCACGCAACAACCGCGCCCGCGCGCCACGACGAACCACACCTTCGATGACCTCGCAACCGGCAACCTTGCCGACCTTGGATACCGCGAAGACTTGCTTGATGCGCGCTTGACCCAACGTCGTCTCTTTGATTGCCGGTCGAAGCATGCCCGATAGCATGGCTTTGATATCGTCGACGACGTTGTAGATCACCGAGTAGTAGCGGATTTCCTGGCTATCACGCTTTGCCCGGTCCCGCGCCTGGACGTTCGCCCGCACATTGAACCCGAGAATGAGCGCATTCGATGCCGTCGCCAATGTGACGTCGGATTCGTTGATCGCCCCGACGCCGCCGTGCACGACACTCACCGCGACCTCGTCGGTCGACATCTTTTCGAGGGATGCGCGGATCGCTTCGAGGGAACCTTGAACGTCGGCTTTGAT
>CAYGKG010000114.1:0-9733 GCA_964350495.1 uncultured Alphaproteobacteria bacterium | reverse complement strand
AACGTACCGGCTGCCCTGCCCGCCATCAAACGGGCGTAGAAGTTGCAAAAACGGGCGTCTCTAGTCGGTTTCGACTGGCCCGATATCGGTCCGGTCATGGCCAAGATCGAGGAAGAGCGGACCGAACTGGTGGAAGCGATTGCGACTGGCGAGAGAACCCAAATCGCCGACGAGATGGGCGACCTGCTGTTCGCAGTTGCCAACCTGGCGCGCCACCTCGGCATCGATCCCGAGGAATCCCTTCGGTCGACGAACGACAAATTTGCACGTCGATTCAAATACATAGAGTCGTCTCTTAAAGAACAAAAAAAACCAATTGAGGAGGCATCCTTGGACGAGATGGAAGCGTTGTGGCAACGGGCCAAGGGCGTGGTGACGCCGTGAGGGTCGATCTTGCAGGCAAGACGGTGCTGGTCACGGGCGCGACCTCGGGCTTTGGCGCGGCGACCGCACGCCGGCTTCACGCGGCGGGCGTGTTGGTCGTGGCGGTGGGCCGTCGCACCGATCGCCTCGACGCGCTGGCCGACGAACTCGGCCCCGGCCTCCACCCGGTAACCCTCGATGTCCGCGACCAAACGGCGGTGTTTGCCGCGATCGAGAGCCTGCCGACCGTTTTTTCCGAGATTTACGGCCTGGTCAACAATGCCGGCCTGGCCCGCGGTCTCAGCGCCGCTGACGCCGCCGATCTCGACGATTGGAACGAAATGGTCGATGCCAACATCAAGGGGCTGATGTATGTCACGCGCGCGGTCCTACCGGGGATGGTGGCGCGCGGTGGCGGCCACGTCGTCAATCTTGGTTCGGTGGCGGGCACTTACCCCTACTTTGGGGCCAACGTCTACGGCGCGTCGAAGGCGTTCGTCCACCAGTTCTCGCTCGATCTCCGCGCCGACCTCGTCGAGAAGAACATCCGGGTTACCTCGGTCGAGCCCGGCGCCGCCGAAACCGAGTTCTCCCTGGTGCGCTTCCACGGCGATTCGGCCAAGGCTGATGCGACCTACAAAGGGCTCGATCCGATCAGCGCCGACAACGTCGCGGACGTCATCGAATACGTGCTGACCGCGCCGGCCAACATCAATATCAACCGCATCGAGATTATGGCGGCACAACAGGGCTTCGGGGGATTCAACTTCGTCCGCCGCTAGGCCCCTCCCCGGTTCGGATCACCGTCAGGCGCCGTTCGGCGTCGTGGGAAACAGAAGCGCCCGGAGGGCCGCCCAGGCTTCCGGCCCCGGGGCCAACAAGATCGGATTGCCCCAGATCGGTCCATCGGGCCTGTAGCCCGTGTCGTCGAGGTGCCGGCCGTATCCGCCAGCCTCGGCATGGAGCAACACGCCGGCGGCATGGTCCCAGGGGTACATTTTGTGGAACACCGCGAAATCCGACCGGCCCGCCGCGGCATTAAGATAGATTTGCACGGCACAGCGCAGCTCAAGCGTCGGGGCAATCTGCGGGATGGCCGCAACAAGCCCGGCCCTTTCGGTGTCACGCGCGAACCGCAGGTTCAAGCAGCCCTGCATCTGCGCGGTAGGCTTGGCGTTGGCAACACGCAATCGCTCACCGCCGATCCATGCCCCAGCGCCGCGGTGGGCGACCGCTGTTTCGCCCGAGACCGGGTCATGCACCCAGGCATGGGTCGTCACCCCTTTTTGTACCAACGCGACAAGGATGCCGAAGATCGCAATGCCGGCGGCGAAATTGGCAGTCCCGTCAATCGGGTCGATCAGCCAGACATGGTCCGCGGATCCAAGCGTTTGGCGCCATGAAGGCTCGTCGGTGGCGGTTTCCTCGCCGATGATCACCGCACCGGACAGCAGTTTTGCCAAGTCCTCGCTGAGGTAGCGTTCGGCGGCGATGTCGGCGCTCGTCACGAAGTCGTTCGGACCTTTGAGACCGATGTCGTGGCCGGCCAGGTTCCGAAAGGCGGGTAGAACCACGTCGCGGCCGCACGCTTCGATGATTGCCGCCACATCGGCGAGAACAGGCTCGGTCATGGTCGGTCTTCGATCAAAGAAAAAGGGCCGCGGATTTCTCCACGGCCCTTCGTATCATTTGGCGAGGCGCCAGGGCTACATCATGCCGCCCATACCGCCCATACCGCCCATGCCGCCCATACCACCCATGCCGCCCATACCACCCATATCCGGCGGCATCGCGGGACCAGCACCCTTCTTCTCAGGGTGATCGGCAATCATCGCTTCGGTGGTAATCATCAAACCGGCGATCGACGCGGCGTCCTCAAGGGCGATCCGGACGACCTTCGCCGGATCGATGATCCCTTCTTTGACCATATCGACGTATTCCTCGGTCTGGGCATTGAAGCCGCGGCGGTTATCCTTGCCTTCGAGCAATTTGCCGGCAACGACAGCGCCGCTCACGCCGGCATTCTCGACGATCTGGCGCAGCGGCTGTTGCAGAGCCCGCTGGACGATCTTGATACCCATTTGCTCGTCGTGGTTCTCGCCGGTGAGCTTGTCGAGGACACGGCTGGCATAGAGCAGCGTGACCCCGCCGCCCGGTACAACGCCCTCTTCCACTGCTGCGCGGGTGGAGTGCAGCGCGTCGTCGACGCGGTCCTTGCGTTCCTTTACTTCGACCTCGGTTACACCGCCGACGCGGATCACTGCAACACCGCCGGCCAGCTTGGCCAAACGCTCTTGCAGCTTTTCCTTGTCGTACTCAGAGGTGGTGTCCTCGATCTGGGCGCGGATTTGGTTGCAGCGGTCCTGAATGTCTTTCTTTTTGCCCGACCCTTCGATGATCGTCGTGTCTTCTTTGGTGATTGACACGGTCTTGGCGGTGCCGAGCATATCGATGGTCACGTTTTCAAGCTTGATCCCGAGGTCTTCGGAAATCACCGTGCCGCCGGTCAAGATCGCAATGTCCTCGAGCTGTGCTTTGCGCCGGTCGCCAAAGCCAGGGGCCTTGACGGCCGCGACCTTGAGGCCGCCGCGGAGCTTGTTGACGACCAACGTCGCCAGGGCTTCGCCCTCGACGTCTTCGGCGATGATCACAAGCGGCTTGCCGGTCTGGACGATCGATTCAAGCACCGGCAGCAGTGGCTGCAGGCTCGAAAGCTTCTTCTCGTGCAGCAGGATGTAGGCGTCCTGGAGGTCCGCCAGCATTTTCTCGGCATTGGTCACGAAGTAAGGCGACAGGTAACCGCGGTCGAACTGCATTCCCTCGACAACGTCGAGTTCGGTGTCCATGCCCTTGGCTTCTTCTACCGTGATGACGCCTTCTTTACCGACGCGCTGCATGGCCTCGGCGATGAAATCGCCGATTTCGCGCTCGCCATTGGCGGAAATCGTGCCGACCTGGGCCACTTCGGACTCGGTCTTGACGGGTTTGGCGGCCTTCTTGATCTCGGCGACAACGGCGATGACCGCCTTGTCGATCCCACGCTTCAAATCCATCGGGTTCATCCCCGCCGCGACCGACTTGGCGCCCTCATTGACGATGCTTTGAGCCAACACCGTCGCCGTCGTGGTGCCGTCACCGGCCTCGTCGCTGGTCCGGCTCGCGACTTCGCGAACCATTTGAGCGCCCATATTCTCGAATTTGTCCTCGAGTTCGATTTCCTTCGCGACGGATACGCCGTCCTTGCTGATGCGCGGCGAACCGTAGGACTTGTCGAGGACGACATTGCGCCCCTTCGGTCCCAAGGTCACTCGCACTGCATTGGCAAGGGTATTGACCCCTTTAATCATGCGGTCGCGCGCTTCACGATCGAACTTAACGTCTTTGGCTGCCATGACTTCCAACTCCGGTCGGTTTGTTATTTGGGCCACGATGGGTGTCGGCACGACGGATTTGTGCCCACCCCCACCCGGTATCCGTTAGCACTCAGGGGCCCCGAGTGCCAAAGCGTAGGCGGGATATAGTCCCCTGGTGCGCGGTGTCAAGGATTGCGCGGGTTGCGCTAAATATCACTTGACAGGAACGAGTGCTAAATCATTGAAATCATTCTGTAATTGACTTCACCTGTAGGTCGGTCACCATAGAAGACGATTGATCGTTTTCCTGGAGGTGCAACATGCCGAGCAGCATTGATCTCGAGTTGAAAGGGTATCGTCTCACCACAGCGGAGATCCTCTACCATCTCCCCGATTACCCAACCGTCCTTCAGAGCTTCGTTCTCCAGAAGTACGACCTTGCGCCTCGGTTTCCCGTCATCCAGGGATTTCTCGCCTATTGGGAGCGAGAGATCGAGGCGCGGATTCATTCTGTGCGCCTCGCCAACGTCGACCTCGTCGGCGCGGGGGATATCCGCTACGCCGACGGTCGACTTACGCTGCACTAGACAAGAAACCGCCCTAGGCGAGAACGCCCATGATGTCGGACTCTTTCATGATCAAAAGATCCTGGCCTTCGACTTTGACCTCGGTCCCCGACCATTTTCCGAATAGAACCCGATCGCCCTTCTTGACGTCGAGCTGAATGATTTTGCCGTTGTCGTCGCGCCCGCCGGGTCCGACGGCGATCACTTCGCCCTCTTGCGGTTTCTCCTGCGCGGTGTCGGGAATGATGATCCCGCCAGCGGTCTTCTGCTCGGATTCGATCCGTTTGACGATGACGCGATCTTGGAGCGGCCTGATCTTCATCTGGAATGTGCCTCTATTGAGCCGTTGTGGGGTTTAGCACTCTCTGTCGAGAGTGCTGGGTTGATAGCGGTTTCGATCCGCCCGAGTCAACCGGAGCGGGCTCAATCGGCGGTGATGAGCTTCTTGTCCGCCTGCCGCCGTTCGAACCGGCGGGCGTCTGCGGGATAAAGGGCGACCTGAATCGTGGTCATCCCCTGCTCGTCGAGCCGAGAGGTCACCTCGCCGTGCTCGTGGAGCCAGGCGATGGCGCTCCCGTCCTGGGACGGCAAACGGAATTCGCAGACTTCGCGTGCCCTGCGTAGGTGCCAGCCCACGAGGGTCATGAGGTCGGTGCACCCCTCGCCCGTGACGGCCGATACCGTTGCGACGTCCTTGGCGCCGGCGGCCAGCGCGGCGAGTCGGTCCTTTTCTTCGTCAGGCAGCAGGTCGATCTTGTTCTGAACCTCGATCACCGGCGTATCCTGACGAAGTCCGATCTGTTTCAGAATCCCCAGGACGTCCTCTTTTTGGTGGTCGTGGTCGGGATGGGCCATGTCGCGGACGTGCAGGATAACGTCGGCGTCGCGGACCTCTTCCAGGGTCGCCGCAAAGGCGGCAACCAAATCGTGCGGCAGATTGGACACGAACCCGACCGTGTCCGAGACGATAACGCGCTCGCCGCTCGGCAACGTCAGCCCGCGCATGGTCGGATCGAGCGTGGCGAACAGCATGTCCTTTGCCAGAACCTCGGCCGCGGTCAGCCGATTGAACAGGGTGGACTTGCCGGCGTTGGTGTAACCCACGAACGCGACCGTCGGGAACGGCACCCGACGACGGCTTTCGCGGTGCAGCGTTCGGGTCCGGCTGACGCCTTTGAGTTCTTTTTCAAGCCGGGTAATTCGCTCGGCGATCATTCGCCGGTCGGCTTCGATCTGGCGTTCGCCGGGACCGCCCAAGAAGCCAAAGCCGCCGCGTTGCCGCTCCAAGTGTGTCCATGATCGGACGAGGCGGCTTTTCTGATAGTTCAGGGACGCGAGCTCGACCTGTAGCCGGCCCTCCCGGGTTCGGGCCCGGGCGCCGAAGATTTCCAGGATCAAGCCGGTCCGGTCGATCACCTTGCAATCCCAGTCGCGTTCCAGATTGCGTTGCTGACCGGGGGTCAATGCGGCGTCGATCACCACGATTTCGACGCCGAGATCTTTCAGCGTCGCACCAATTTCAGCGACTTTGCCCGATCCCAACAGCGTTGCCGGCCGAGGGTTGCCCATCGCCACGACGGTGCGCAACCTGACATCGAGCCCGATTGCTTCGGCGAGCCCGATCGCTTCGTCGAGCGACGCCTCGGGCAGCCGTTTACCGGCGCCCCCGCTGCGAAAAAAGGGATGGATGACCGCGGCGGCGGTTGGAATCGCGTCTTTGCGGCCCGCACCGGCGGTCAAGGGCGACCGCCGTCGATGCTAGGCGTCGTCCTCGCCGGATTCTTCGGCCGACGGATCGAACAGCTGGACCGGTTGGGACGGCATGACGGTGGAAATCGCAT
Source organism: uncultured Alphaproteobacteria bacterium (assembly GCA_964350495.1). Classification (GTDB taxonomy): domain Bacteria; phylum Pseudomonadota; class Alphaproteobacteria; order SHVP01; family SHVP01; genus CALJDF01. Next base: position 3,610 of record CAYGKG010000114.1, on the reverse strand, counting down.
GTTTGTAAACGAGTTGAACGTGGCCATCGCGGCGTAATAGGACACAAAAATTGTCGAACCAGCTGATCACGCCTTGTAGCTTAACGCCATTGACGAGGAAGACCGTGACCGAGAGCTTGTTCTTGCGAACATGATTTAGGAAGACGTCTTGGACGTTTTGAGACTTAGCTGACGACATTTTGGCGCCCTCGTCCTTTCTTGTTTTATACGTCGTCCCCCAGGCCGGTGCTCGTCCCCGACCTACGACGAATGGCATGCCTGTCGTTTGAAAACTCTAGCGTGACGGGCATGGCAAATCTATCTCGGTGACCCAGGAATGTGCTAATTCGATCTTCGCTGACGTTTTCGTGAGCACCGCGCCATCGACGTGCGCGTCGTAAAGCGCACCGAGGCGCGCCACTGTCGATCCGGGTCTGCCGTTGCCGATCACCTGGTCGTCGATCTGAACGACGGGTGTGACAAAACTGGTCGCGCTGGTGACGAACGCCTCGCGCGCGGCCTTCGCCTCCGCCACCGAAAAGGCGCGCTCGATTACGCGAATCCCGTGTTCGTCGGCGAGCTGTTTCAGAACTTGCCGGGTGATGCCGCCCAGAATGGAATTGGTCAGTGGGCGGGTCACGAGATTTCCGTCGATGTCGACAATCCAGGCATTGCTGGAGGCGCCTTCGGTCACCATCCCGTCCCGATCCACCTGCCAGGCCTCGTAGGCCCCGGCTTCCCGTGCGGTTTGCTTGGCGAGGACATTGGGTAGCAGCGAGATCGACTTGATATCGCACCGCGCCCAACGAATGTCGGCGACCGTAACAACCCGAACACCGTTCTCTCTGTTCCCCAGGCTGGGCCTGCCGCCACGGCGTGCCGTGATCACGATGCCCGGTTCGGCCGATGCCGGGAATGCATGGTCGCGTGGGGCCACGCCGCGGGTGACCTGGAGGTATACGATGCCGCGGCGCAGGCGGTTGCGGCGGACCACCTCATGGAGAACGACATCCAAAGCCCGTGGCGCCATCGGTGGCGTCATGGAGAGTTCGTGGAGGCTTCGCCAAAGTCGGTCATAGTGGGCCGCCGCATCGACCAAGCGTCCGCGATCGATCGTGAATACCTCGTAGACGCCGTCGGCGAACTGGTAGCCGCGGTCTTCCACATGCACGCCAGCGGCACTGTGGGGCACATAGCTGCCGTTAACGTAGGCAATCCGCGACACGACTAGTTCCTCCAATAGGATGGGGTAAACAGCACAAGAACGACGAGTAGATCCAAGCGACCGATCACCATCATCGCGCAAAGCGTCCACTTTGTGGCATCGGAAAACGCTGGATAGGACAGGTCCGGCGCCGTCAGCGCAAGACCCGCGCCGGTGGTCGAGAGGGTCGTCGCAGCAAGTGCCAAAGCGCCCTGGAGGTCGAAGCCCAAGACCCCGAAAATCACGGCGGCGAGGGCAAGGAACGACAGGAACATCATCAACTGGCCCCAAACGCTGCGGAACGTCGGTTCGTCGATAATTTGCCCGCTGTAGCGCAACCGCACCACGCCGTGCGGATAGGTAAGGCGCGATAGCTCGCGGCCGGCAAGTTTGAAAAACACCGAGAGTCGCATCAGGCGTATGCCGCCCGTCGTCGATCCGGTCGCCCCGCCAATTAGCATCAGGGCCATCAACGCAACAGGGCCGATCACGGGGAGCGCAGCGACGGCCAAACCGTTGCCGGCGCCATAACCGGTGGTTGTCAGGGCCGAGATCACATCGAAAAGAGCGGTTCGCACGCTGGTGCCGACGCCGAGGCCCTGCGAGACAATCAGCGTGCCGGCGATCATCGCCGTGGCACAAAACGCGATGACTAGGAAATAGCGGGTCTCGCCATCCTTTAGAATTGGCGTGTAACGGCCTCGGGTCACCGACCACAGCATGGTAAAATTGAGCGCGCCCAATGCCATGAAAACCATCAGGACGATTTCCACTCCGATGCTATCGAACCCCGCGACCCCGGTCGTGCGCGTGCTGAACCCACCGGTCGAAATCGTCGATAGTGCGTGGGCAGTGGCATCGAACGGCGTCATGCCGACGACCACGAGGGCGAAGATACAAAGGGCCGTGAGGCCGACATAGATCCACCACAGCGAGCGTGCCGCGCGTTGGGCGCGGCCCAGCAAGGTCTCGCGGTCGCCGCGCGGCATTGGCGAAACGAAAAGATTCATTCCCCCTACCCCGCCGAACGCTAGCAGGGCGAGCGCCAGAAGGATGATCGCGAATCCGCCGAGCCATTGCAGAATGGCCCGCCACAGCAGTATCCCGCGCGGCACCGACTCGAGGTCGGTCAGGATGGTCGCGCCGTTGGTCGTGAAGCCGGAAAGCGCCTCGAAATAGGCGTCGAGGAACGATGCGAACGAACCCGACAGAATCAACGGTATAGCCGCAAACGCAGGCGCAAGCGTCCACAGCAACGTCGCCGTCAGGAATCCGCCGCGAAGGTCGATCCGGCGTTCCGTACCCCGCGTCGCGATCACGGCCGTGCCGCCGACGAAAAGCGTCAGGCCGGCGCCTACGACAAAGGCTGCGCCGGTCGCCGGTTCCGCGACACCGAACGACAGCGCTGCCGGCAGCAACATGAACGCTGCGAGGATGGTCGCTGCCCATCCGATGACGTTGATCTGTGTTGAAACCATTGGACGCCGCGGTCGGCCCTTCGACTCAGAAGAAGTCGAGCCGGACGGCGAACATCTTCTCGACTTTCTTCACCATGTCGCGGGTAGCAAACACGATTACGCGGTCGCCTGTTTCGATGACGGTTTCGCCGCGTGGAATGATGACGTCGTCGCCGCGGGCCAGCGCCCCGATGATGACACCGGCCGGTAGCTTCACGTCCCGCAAGGATTTCCCGGACAACGGCGACGTCTCAAGGGTCTCGGCTTCGATGATTTCCGCCATGCCGTCGCGCACCGAATGAACGCCACGAATTCGACCGCGGCGGATGTGCTGAAGAATTCGCGACACAGTGATTGCGCGCGGATTGACGACGGCATCGATGCCTAGCGAGCGAACCAAGGGACCGTAGGTCATGTTGTTGACCAAGGTCGTGGCCCGTTTGGCGCCTTCGCGCTTGGCCAAGAGCGAACTCAAAATGTTGACCTGATCGTCGTTGGTCACGGCGATAACGGCATCGGCCTCCTTCACGTTCGCTTCCGCCAGGATTTCCGCGGCGAGGGAGTCGCCGTAGATCACGACCGCCCGTTCAAGTTGGTCGGCGACGCTTTCGGCGCGCCCGCGACTCACTTCGATCATCTTGAGGCGAACGTCTGGGATCCCCTCGATGATTTGTTTGGAGACGAATAAGCCGATGTTGCCGCCGCCGATCACGACGATTCGTCGGGCTTCCTTCTCTTCATGCCCGAACGTGGACATCGCGCGCTGCACTTGTGTCGTATCGACGGTGAAGTAGACCTCGTCGCCAACCAATATCTGATCGTCGCCGCCCGGCGTGATAATGCCTTCGCGGCGCACGATGCCGACAATCCGCATGTGAAGGTCGGGAAACAGCTCGGTCAATTGTCGCAGCGGCGTATCGACGATTGGGCAATTGTCGCCAATGGAGACCGCGACCACGCGAACCCGGTC
>CAYGKG010000113.1:0-9792 GCA_964350495.1 uncultured Alphaproteobacteria bacterium | reverse complement strand
GGTAATCGCATCCTCGGTTGCCGCTTCAGAGCGTAGATTGATGTCGTTGGTCAGGCCGAGGCCGAAATTGGTTTCTACGAAACCCTCGCTGCCGTCGTCGGTGACCTCGCCAAAAAGGACCTCGGGACGCAAACCGATCCCGCTGAGCGCATCCAGCCCTTTGGGACCCGGCAACAACTCGACCTTGTGCCCATTGAGCGCGCTGACCCGCAGGAAGCGGCCGGAAATGTCGTCGTCGATGAACCGTGCGGTGCCTTGGCCGCCGGAACCGATGGCGCTGCGAATCTTGAACGCGAGGAAACCGAACGAGTCGGTGTCGTCGATGGTGACTTGTTTGAGCGGGCCGTTGTCGACCGACACGTAGAAATACTGACCGGGACGAACGGTACTGACGCTGGTGATGGAGTCTGCCGGGTCGGCGGGAACCTCGCCCGTCGGCAGACCCATCCGCGACAGGATGTTGGTCCCGTTGGCGTCGAAGGCGATCGACGATCCCCGCTGGTCGTAGCCGCCGCCGAACTGGTGACGCCAAGATTCGTTCAGCGCGGCATCGAACTTGATTGCGAATCCGTCCGTGATCCCGGTTGAGGACTCGCCCGCCAATGTGCCGGCGGTTTCGCCGGTTACGTAAACCTCTTCGGTCGCCGGATCGACGGCGACGGAAAAGGCCCGGTCCGTTGCAGTCGTCCCGAGGAAGGTGCCTGCCGTGACCGACCCATCGGTACCGGAAAGCTTGGCCACGAACCCGTCGGTGTCGCCGGCGTGCGCGGACACAGGGGTGGCGGCGCCGAAAAATGCGGTATTCGACGTGTACCCGGTGACATAGATGTCGCCGTCGCCCTCGACAGTAAGGCCGCTGACGGATCCATCCGCGGCGAGGGTCCCGGTGAACTCCCAGTCCTGGGCGGTAGCGTCGCCGTCGCCGTACCGGCGGACGAAGCCGACGCCATCGTCGGTGCCTGCAAGAAAGACGTTGCCGGACCCGTCGACGGCGATTGCCGTGTGTTGCTCGTCGCCGCCGTCGCCGAACTGCCGACTGTAGATTTGTGCGCCGCTGCTATCGAGTTTGGTGACGAAGGCGTCGTCGCCGCCGTTGAACCCTTCGCCCGGCGCGATTTCGGACCGGGTCAGTCCGGCAACGAAGATTTCGTTGCTGCTGTTAACCGTAAGGGAAAGCCCCAGATCGTCGAGATACGGCCCGGCCTGCCGGGTCCAAAGTTCTTGGCCGCTGCTATCGAACTTCGTTACGAATGTGTCGAGGTTGCCGCCGAACGCGTTCGCGGTCAGCGCGCCGCGAACCTGACCGGTGACAATGACGTCGTCGTTGCTGTCCACCGCGACCGCGAAACCGGCGCCGTCTTCGGTGGCGCCGAGGCGCCGGGTAAAAACGAGATTTCCGGCGGCGTCGTACTTGTTGAGGAAGGCGTCGTTGTTGTTCGGATCGATTTGCTGGCTACCGAGGTCGCCGGCCGTTTTGCCGACGACATAAACCGAACCCGTACTGTCGACCGCAACACCGTTGGCGGCGTCGGCCTGATCGGTTGTGTCGATCTGGTGATAGAAGACCTCGGTTGGATCGGCTGCGCCGAGATCGTCGATCTTCGATACAAACCCACCGCCCGAGGGGCCCTGACCGCGAAGCCCAGCGAGATAGACGGCGCTCGATTCCGTGCCTGCGTCCGCGCTGAGCGTTGCCGTTTCGCCGAAACCGACGTCGATGCGAAAGCCGTACTCCGTCTCGCCGTAGCGTTCGGTGAATATCTGCGTCGAAATACCGGCATTGACCAACTGGGTATTCACGTATGCCGAAATATTGTCGAGCGTGTAATCGTTGGGATCGGTGCTGACGTCGCTCATCGTGATCGTCACCGAGCGAACCGTGGTGCCATCGTTGGTCTGGACCGTAAATTGATCCGTCGCGGTGAGCCCGGGGATGGGATCGTTGCGGTTTTCCAGGATGATCGCCCCGTTGAAGCGCGGCGCGATCTCTTTTTGCGGCAGAATGATCGACGAATCGAGGTCCGCCTCAAGGAGCCCTGTGACCAGCGAGAGCGTATTGAACTTCGCGTTATTGACGAACGATTCCAGCTCAGCGATACGCGTCTGGAACTTGCTGTCGACGAGGGTCGACAGCGCCTTCCCCTGGGTTGTCTGAGCGTAGCGCGCGATATCGAGAAGCTGGTTGATCCCCTTGTAGGCGGCAAAAAGAGACTTCGAGTCGTCGTCCAGGTCCCGCCGACTGAAAAGAGGATCATTGGGATTGATCAACGCCGCTTGGGAAAAGACCCGCTGCTCAAGAGACTTGTCAGGAATTCGTTGGCGTTGCCGCCACGGCGGCACAACTTGGTCACGGGCGGCGATCAGTTGACCGATTTCGCCATTGCGTAGGACAGCCGTACGCACAGACGCCGACAGCGAAACACCGGAGGCGAAATAGTCGCCTAGAACGTTGAAATCGAAGCTGACGAAAGACATGAGCGATAGGGGCCTTGTGCGGCGGATCCGCTGTACCCCGTGCAAGGAATGAGCCACCCGCACCCTGTCTGGCACGGCTGATGCACCGGTATGTCTTCGTCATCAAGGTTAACGACGGTCAGGCAAGGGCCAGATTTACCGGACGTTAACCAAACTGCGCGGAGAATGCCTGCGACATGGAACACAACCGCACGTGCCCCTTCGATTGCGACGCCGCTATGGGGCGTATTGTGCCCAGGACTCGGCAAAAATTGCCGGGTAGGGAGGCATAAATGGCCCTAGGCGAATCCGCAGCCATTCCCCTCGACATCGCCCGGACGCCGCGCCGCGCCCGCGACAAAATCAAATCCGTGCACGAATTGGCCGCGATCTCGGCCGCGCTGAAGGCGCGGGGCAAGAAGGTCGTCCTCGCCCACGGGGTCTTCGACCTCGTCCACATGGGCCATGTGCGACACCTGGAGGCCGCCGCCGCCGAAGGCGATGTCCTGATCGTCACCGTTACACCGGACGAATTCGTCAACAAGGGACCGGGTCGGCCGGTATTCACCGGCGGCTTGCGTGCCGAAATGCTGGCAGCCCTCGGTTGCACCGACTGGATTGGGGTCAACGAGTGGCCCAGCGCGGAACAACTCCTCGAACTGATTCGGCCCAACGTCTACGTCAAGGGCTCCGACTATTCCAACGAAGGCGAAGACCTTACCGGCAAGATCAGGATGGAGCGTGAGGCTGTCGAGCGCCACGGCGGTCGGGTGGTCTATACCGACGACATCACCTTCTCGTCGTCGTCGTTGATCAACCGTCACTTGAATGTCTTCGACCCGGACGTGATGGAATACCTCAACGGGCTCGACAAAGCAGCGCACCTTGAGAGCGCCCTCGGTGCCCTAGAGGGCATCAAGGACATGCGCGTCCTGTTGGTCGGCGAAGCGATTATCGACGAATACCTCTACGCCAAACCGATGGGCAAGTCGGCCAAAGAAAACATCATCGCGTCGCGCTACTCGGGCCGCGAGGTCTTCGCCGGCGGCGTGATCGCTGCAGCCAATCATGTCGCCGATTTCGTCAAGGACGTCGAAGTCGTGACCGTCCTGGGCGAACGCGAGTCCTATCAAAGCCTCATCCGCGACACGATCCGCGACAACGTCACGATCCGTAGCCTCTATCGGCCCGGTCTGCCCACCATCCGCAAGAGCCGCTACGTCGATCCCGGCCATATGCGAAAACTGTTCGAGGTCTATCACTTCGACGACACGCCGCTCAACGGCACGATTGAAAAGCAGTTGTGCGACATGATCGGCGATCGCGCTCGCGACTTCGACGCGGTGATCGTCACCGACTTCGGCCACGGCATGATGACTCCGCGCGCGATTCGCACGATCACCGACACGGCACCGTTCCTTGCAGTGAATGCGCAAAGCAACAGTGCGAACCTCGGCTACAACATGGTCACCCGCTACAACCGGGCCGACTACGTTTGCATCGACGGACCGGAGGCCCAGCTTGCGACCGGCGACCGATTCTCGGACATCGAGGACGTCATCGCGGACGGGTTGGCCCATGCGATCGATTGCGATCGTTTCGTCGTCACCCACGGTCAGAACGGGTGCGTTACCTACGACCGCGAGACCGACGTGCGGCGCGTGCCGGCGTTCACCCGTCAGGTCGTCGATACGGTCGGCGCGGGCGACGCCTTTTTGGCGGTGACCTCGCCGGTCGTTGCGACGGGCGTCGATATGGAAGTCGCAGGCTTTATCGGCAACGCCGTCGGTGCGTTGAAAGTCGGGATCGTCGGCCATCGGCAATCGGTCGAGAAGATCCCCGTTCAGAAGTACATCACAACCTTGTTGAAGTAGGGCGCTATGGCGGTTGATTTCTCAAAACAGAACCTTTCGGCGTATTTCTCGACGCTGGGCGCAATGGACCGCCGTATGGTCGCGACCGACGCGATGGGTGACCGTGTGGACCTAGCCGACGTCATGGCGACGGCGATGGAACGGGCGCAGGCTGCCCACGACGCCGGCAATAAGCTGATGTTCATTGGCAACGGCGGGTCGTCGACCGTCGCGAGCCATATGGCCGAGGATTACACCAAGGCTGGCGGCATCCGAACCTTGGCGTTCAACGACCCCGCCTTTCTGACGTGCCTGGGCAACGATCTCGGCTTCGACCAAGTGTTTGCGAAACAGATCGAAATGTTCGCGCAGCCAGGCGACATCCTGGTCGCGATCTCCAGTTCCGGTAACTCCCAGAACATCCTCAACGGCGTGTTCGCGGCGCAAAAGCGCGGTTGCTGGGTCATGACCCTATCCGGTTTCACTCCCGACAACCTGTTGCGTAATCTCGGCGACATCAACGTCTATGTCCCGTCCAGCGAATACGGATTCGTCGAAATCACCCACCTCGCGGTCTGCCACGCGATGCTCGACATCGCGATGGGATGGAAAGGCCGCGCCGAAGTCGAACATCGTCCCCTCAAAGTGGTCTCCGCATGACAAACAAAACTTGGAACGTCCTGGTGACCGGGGGCGCTGGCTATGTCGGTAGCGCCCTGGTGCCGAAACTCCTCGCTGCCGGCCATCGTGTGACGGTGCTGGACCTCTACATTTATGGCGACGTGTTCGCCTCGTTTAAGGACGATCCGAACCTTCGCGAGGTCAGGGGCGATCTTCGCAATCCGACCGTGGTTGCCGACGCGATGCGCGGCTGCGATGCGGTGATCCATCTCGCCTGCATTTCCAACGATCCGAGTTTCGAGCTGAACCCGGAACTTGGGAAGTCCATCAACTACGATGCGTTCCGGCCGCTGGTGCGCGCCGCGAAGGCCGCGGGCGTTCGCCGTTTCGTCTATGCCTCGTCGTCGAGCGTCTACGGCATCAAAGACGATCCCGAGGTCACCGAGGACCTGCCGCTCGAACCGCTGACCGACTACTCGAAATTCAAGGCGATGTGCGAGGAGGTTTTGGCGGAAGAGCGTGCGCCCGGTTTCACCACGCTCATCATTCGCCCGGCCACGGTGTGCGGCTATGCCCCGCGGTTGCGCCTCGATCTCACGGTCAACATCTTGACGAACCACGCGATTAACAACGGCAAGATCACCGTGTTCGGCGGGGCGCAACGTCGGCCCAACATCAATATCGAGGATATGACAGACCTCTATGTCAAAACCTTGCAGTACGACGATGCGGCGATCGACGGCAAGACTTTCAATGCCGGTTTCGAAAACCACAGCGTGGCGGATATCGCCGAGATGGTGCGGGCATCGGTTGGCAATGGCGTCGAAGTCGTCACCCAGGCCACGGACGATATGCGCTCCTACCACGTCTCTTCGCAGAAAATTCGCGACGAACTCGGCTTCGTGCCGGTGCACACGATCGAAGACGCCGTCGACAGCCTTATCGCGGCGTTCGGTGCGGGGCAGGTGGTCGATCCGATGGCGAACCCGCGTTACTACAACATCAAAACCATGCAAACGATCAACCTGGTGTAGTCATGCTTCTTGGTATCGATTTCGACAATACGATCGTCACCTACGACGCGCTCTTTGCGCGGCTTGCGATCGAGGCGGATTACCTCGACGAAGCGCCTGCCGGTGGAAAGACCGCGATCCGCGACTTGGTGCGCGCCCGTTACGGCGATCGTGCCTGGCAGTTGCTCCAGGCCGAGGCCTACGGTCCCCGAATGGACGAAGCGCAGCTCAGTCCAGGTTTCTCGGCCTTCGTGGCCAGCGCGCGTCGCTTGGGCGTGCCGCTCGTGGTGGTGAGCCATAAATCGGTGTTTTCTCACGCGGTCGACGGCGGGCCCAACCTGCGCTACGCGGCCCTTGCGTGGATGCGGGCCAACCGCTTCTTCGAACCGGGCGGTCTCGCCTTTAGTGTCGACGATATCTATTTCGAAGGGACCCGTTGCGAGAAGGTCGCCCGCATCAAGAATCTGGGCTGCACTCATTTTGTCGATGACCTGCCCGAGGTCTTCGCCGTCAAATCGTTTCCGTCCGACGCAATGCGCATTCTCTTTGCCCCCAAGCAGGGCGCATCGGCGGGGCTCGTCGACGCAGTGGCCACCGATTGGTTCGACCTGCGCGACCTCCTGTTCGCCCATGCCGAACGAGCCGTCGCGTGAACCAACTGTCGCAGATTGCCGAAGTCGCGCGGGGTCTGTGTGGCGGCACCGTCGATAGCCTTGAAGCGATCCACGGCGCGGGGAACCATCGCGTCTACCGCGTTGACGGCGACAACGGGTCGCGCTTCGCGCTCAAGACCTATTTCGCCGGCGGCACCGACGGCAACCAGCGGCTCAGTGCAGAGTTCGCCGGTCTGACCTACATGTGGGGCGAGGGCTTGCGTTCCATTCCTCAACCCATGGCCGCGGACCGCGACGCCCAGTGCGCACTCTTCGGATGGATCGACGGCGATCCCGTGACCGCGCCGACGCCCACGGACATCGATGCGGCCGCCGACTTTGTGCGGGCGTTGCGCGATCTCTCCCGGCACGGGGGAGCGGGTGATTTGTCGCTCGCCCGCGAAGCGTGTCTGTCACCCGACGAACTGCATCGCCAAATCGTCGTGCGCCGCGCCCGATTGTCCCGCGAGGCGGCATTCCGTGGCGACCTCGCCGTTTTCCTGCAAGATAGCTTCGACAACACCCTGCATGTCAGTTGGGCGCGCGCGCTCCGCGGCCTCGCGTCGGCGGGCGTTTCCCGGGGCACCGAGCTGCCCGCACGCCTTCGCACGCTGTCGCCGTCCGATTTCGGTTTTCACAACGCCGTCCGTGCCGCCGACGGCACGTTGATCTTCTGCGATTTCGAATATTTCGGTTGGGACGATCCGGTCAAGCTGGTCGCAGATTTCGTTCTCCACCCCGGCATGGCACTCGACGCGGCGCTCGCCGCGCGATTCGAGGAAAAGGCCGGGGCGATTTTCGCCGACGAACCGTCCATTTCGGTGCGCCTCCAACACCTGACACCGCTCTATGCGTTGCGGTGGGCGTTGATCGTACTGAACGAGTTCATTCCCGAACGCTGGGCGCAACGCGCGTTTGCCCACGGCGAACGTAACCGCAACGACGTTCTCGTGCGGCAACTCGGCAAAGCCAAGGATTTCGTTTCTCGCGTCCAAAAGGAGATCGCGGCGTGACCCATGAAGCGCACATAAGGGTGGTCGGCGACGATCTTGACGAACGATCCTTGGCGCTGCGGCGTCTGGTTGTTCGCGGTCTCGACGGCGGCAAACGCGGCCACCTCGGATCGGCATTCTCGCTGATCGAAACGCTCCGCGTCCTGTACGACGATATTCTTCGTTACGACCCCGCCACGCCGCGTTGGGCCGATCGCGACCGTTGCATCCTGAGCAAAGGCCACGGTTGCCTGGCGCTCTATGCGATTCTCGCCGACAAGGGGTTCTTCCCCACCGACGAGCTTGACCGCTTCTGTCAGTTCGACGGCATGCTGGGCGGCCACCCGGAACGCGCCAAAGTGCCCGGCGTCGAAGCCTCGACCGGCGCGCTGGGCCACGGTCTGTCCATCGGCATCGGCCAGGCCCTGGCGATGCGCCTGCAAAAGCGGGATTCCCGCGTCTTTGTCATCATGGGTGACGGCGAGATCAACGAAGGATCCGTGTGGGAGGCCGCGCTAAGCGCGGGCAAACACAAGCTGTCGAACCTGGTGGCGATGGTCGATTACAACAAACTGCAGTCGTATGACCGCACGTCGGTGGTTCAGGATCTCGAACCGTTGGCCGACAAGTGGCGGGCTTTCGGCTTTGCCGTCCATGAGGTCGACGGGCACGACGTTTTGCAATTGCGCCGCATCCTGTCGGCCGTTCCGTTTCAGCGCGACCAGCCGTCGGCCATCATTTGCCATACAGTGAAGGGTAGGGGGATCGCAGTTGCCGAAGGCAATCCCGACTGGCATCACAAATCCAAGATCAGCGACGACGATGTCGCCGCAATGTACGCGGAGCTCGAATAACCATGCGCAAGACCAGCCTCGATTGCGTCTACGAACTTGCACGCCGCGATCCGCGTGTTGTGTTCATCGGTTCCGATCTCGGTGCCGGGACGCTCGATGAGTTCAAAGCGGAGATGCCCGACCGGTTTTTCATGGAGGGTGTGACCGAACAGAACATTATCGGTATGGCCGCGGGTCTCGCGATGGAAGGCTTCATTCCCTACGTCAACACGATTGCGACGTTCATCACGCGGCGGTGCTTCGAGCAGGTGGCGGTCGATCTTTGCCTGCATAATCTACCCGTGCGTCTCATCGGTAACGGCGGCGGGCTGGTCTATGCGCCGCTCGGGCCGACCCATCTCGCGATCGAGGATCTGTCGATCATGCGGGCGCTCCCCAACATGACGGTCGTCGCGCCGGTCGATAAAGAAGAGATGGCGCGTTTCGTGCCGAAAACGTTGGATATGCCGGGCCCGGTCTACATCCGGCTGGCCAAGGGCGGCGATCCGATCGTTTCGCGCGCCGAACATGGATTTACGATCGGCAAAGCCATCGCGATGCGCGACCCCGGCGACATTTTGCTGGTCTCCACCGGGGTCATGACCAATCGCGCGTTAGCGGCGGCCGAGACCCTCTACGCTGCGGGCGGGCTATCGTGCGGCGTCCTCCATATGCACACGGTGAAACCGTTGGACGAAGCAGCGCTCCTCGATCTCGCGGGGCGGGTGCGCGGCATCGTCACATTAGAGGAGCATACGCTCGTCGGTGGCTTAGGCAGCGCCGTGAACGATTTGTTGGGGGACAAAATGGGCCGGAACGCGCCACCGGTCCTGCGCCTCGGCATTCCCGACCGGTTTCCCGACAAGTACGGTACCCAGGACGACCTCCTCGGTTATTACGGGCTTCAGCCGGACGCGATCGCCCATTCGGTACGGGAATTCGCGTCCGTTCACCTCGGCTGACGCCCCCATTCGTTAAAGCCAGCGCTACGTGGCGTCGCTGCCGCCCGAAATCACCTAAACACGAATCTCTATTGCGAATGATTATCAATAACGATAACATCTCTTTGTTGCGATTGATTTGCAATCGCTTGATCTAGGTCAAATCGGCGGCAGGGCGCGTCGCATAGGCTTTTAGAGCCCGGCATCGGACGCAAACCGACGACTGGCCATGTAACAACGGACTCAGGTCGCATCGACCGGGTCAAAGTGGGAGAGAAGTCCATGTTGCGAGGTTTTTTCCGGTTGGCTGTTGCCGGTCTGCTCATGCTCGGTGGGTTTGCGGGCTTGGCGCCGGCTGTACAGGCAGCTGAGGAGGTTAACGTCTATTCCTACCGCCAACCGTTTCTGATCCAACCGATGTTCGATGCGTTC
>CAYGKG010000112.1:0-9906 GCA_964350495.1 uncultured Alphaproteobacteria bacterium | reverse complement strand
GACCAAGGTCGCGCCGGCCAAACCCGCCCCGACGCAAGCCGCCAAGCCCGCCCCGGCCGTGCAAAAGCCGCAACGCCCGGCGGCCGCCGCGCCCGCCAAACCCGCCGGACCGCTCGATGCCGCGGCGCGGCGCCGGTTGGCCCAGCGTAAGCAAGCCGAGAGGAACCGCGCATGAGCAAGCTCGACGATTTGATGGACAACAACCCGGTACCGGGCTGGCGCGTCGTCGCCTATCTCATCATCTTCCTGCTCACCGCCGGCATCATCTGGTCTTACTTCACCCAGCTCGAAGAGGTCGCCGTGGCCCAGGGCGTCGTCGTCCCGGCCGGTCAGATCAAGAACATCCAGCACCTCGAAGGCGGCATCATCCAGGCGATCAATGTCAGTTCCGGCGACCGCGTCACCGAGGGTCAGGAACTGCTGCAACTCGTACTGGGAACGCAGAACCTCAACCGCGAAGAGGTCCAGGCCAAGATCGACGGCCTGCTGCTGCAACGCGCCCGCCTCGAAGCCGAGGCCAAGGGCGAAGATTTGCGGCTGCCCCAGGACATCGCCGCGCGCCAGCGCGACATCGCCAATTCCGAGCGCCGGACCTACGCCGGGCGCCGCAACGAACTCGAAAGCACGCTGCGCGGTCTCGAGGGTCAGGTGAAGGAACGCGATCTCGAGGTCCAGGAGTTCCAGGCCCAGCAGGCCTCGCTCGAACGCGAGCTCGGGCGCCTCGGCGAGAAGTTCAAGATTTCGCAAGGCCTGCTCAAGGACGGCCTCACCACGCGGGTCGAGCATCTCGAAATCGAACAGGAAATCGAAAAGCTCAAGGGACAGATTGAGGTCATCCAAGTCGCCGTCCCGCGGACCCGCGCCGCGCTCGAAGGCGCCCGCGAACGCCTCAAGGAAGAGCGGTTGAAATTCCAGAGCGGCGCCAACGCCGAACTCGGCCGCATCGACCAGGAACTCGCCCGCGCCCGCGAACAGTTGCAACAGGCATCGCGCCAGGCCGACCGCACGATCATCACCAGCCCGATCGACGGCATCATCAAGAAACTCAACGTCAATACGCTGGGCGGCGTCGTTCAGCCGGGCGAGATCATCATGGAGATCGTCCCCTCCGGTCAGGCGCTCCTGATCGAGGCAAAACTCGACCCCAAGGAACGCGGCTTCATCGAAGAGGGCCTAACCGCCCTGGTCAAGGTATCGACCTACGACTTCGTGCGTTACGGCGGCCTCGACGGCACGGTCACCCAGATCGCCCCCGACGCCACCGTCGATGACAAGGGCAACTCGTTCTACAAGGTGGTCGTCGAAACCGACAAAAACTATCTCGGATCGTCCGAAAGCGAATTCCCGATTCTGCCCGGCATGGTTGCCTCGGTCGATATCAAGACCGGCACCCGGTCGGTCGCCGAGTTCATCGTCCGCCCGGTCCTCAAGCTGCGCTCCGAAGGCTTTCGCGAGCGCTAGACCTTATTTCGAGGTCGCGACGAACACGCCGTCCCACTCCGGCGGCGGCGGATCCCACTTATAGAGCGCCAGCCGCTCGCTATAGAGCTCGTACAACACGCTAAGGTCGAAACCCGCCTCGAGCGCCGCTTCGTTGCAAACCGGCAGCATTGCCTCGGCCTCGTCCCATTTCTGCGCCCGATAAATCCGCAGCATCTCGTCGTGCTTCTCGATCAGCGCACGGTAGGGCGCGCTGGCTTTCATATCGGCATCGCCCAGCAGCGCATGAATACGGACAGCCTCGGCCTTGCCCTTCACCGCGATCAAATCGAGTTCGATCGTTGCAAACTCGCTCGCCTCGCGATGGGTTTCTTCGCCGATGACGATATTCACACCGTAATTCTTCGACTGTCCTTCCAGCCGCGACGCGAGGTTCACGGCATCGCCCAGCACCGAATAGTCGAAGCGCTTTTCGGACCCCATGTTGCCGACCACGCATTCGCCCGTATTGATCCCGGCGCCGATCTTGATCGGATGGAATTGCCGCCCTTCGGCGACCGCTTCGGCCTCGATCGCCTTGTTGAGGTCGGGCAGAAACGTAAACATCGCCAGCGCCGACTGGCAGGCATGGGCGGCATGCTCGGCATCGTCGAGCGGCGCATTCCAGAACGCCATGATGCAATCGCCCATGTACTTATCGATGGTTCCCTGACGGTCCATGATGATGTCGGTCATCGGCGTCAGAAACTTGTTGATCAGCTTGGTTAGCCCCTGCGGGTCGGTCTTGAACGTCTCCGAAATCGCGGTAAAGCCGCGAATGTCGCAGAACAAAAACGTCATGCTCTTCATTTCGCCGCCGAGCTGCAGGCGGTCGGGATCGTCAGCGAGTTGCTCGACCAGCGCGGGCGACAGGTACTGCGAGAACGCGCCGCGCACCTGGCGGCGTTCGGCGGCGGTGCGCGAATAGCTGGAAAACGTCAGAACCGAATACAGAATCAGGATCGTGACCGCGAAGAACGAAAAATCGACCAGGGCGCGGCCCGGCAATGTCAAAAACGCCGCATTGAGTCCGGCGAACGAAAACCACGAGACCGCGGCCAGGATGCCGACCACCGCCACCACCAAACCCAGCGACCAGATCGCCCCGATCATCGGCAGAAATACGACCAATAGCAGACCGGCCACCAGAACCGCCGTCAGTTCGGCGCCCAGCGCGTTGGCCGGCCGCACCAGCGGGGTGCGGAACCAGATCGTCTCGATCATATTGGAATGGACCTCGACCCCAGGCAGGTTGTTCGAGATCGGGGTCGCGCGGATATCGCGCAAACCCGCGGCCGAGGTGCCGACAAGGACGAATTTGTTCTGGAACCGCGCCGGCGGCAGCGTGGCGTTGAGAACGTCCTTGGCCGAAACATAAAGATCGCCGGTGATCTCGCCGGGCTCGGCGAAATAGACCCAGATTTCGCCGTCGCGCGTGGTCGGGATCGAGAAATCCTTGGTCAGCGCCACCTCGCTGATCCCCAGCGCGTTCGAGGCCACAAAGAACGGCCGCCGCGGATCGCCGGTCGCGACGCGGTACATTTCGACGACCAGCGACGGGTAGATTTTCTCCCGGGTCTTGCCGTCTTCGCGCTCCACCGACACCCGCAGGATCGCCGGCGCGCGGCGCACGATACCGTCGGCGTCCGGCGCAACATTGATCATTCCCAGTCCCGGCGACGCGGTTTCGAGCGTCTCGAAGTTTCGCACGGCGTTACGAAACGGATTGCGGATGAAGGCCTCCGGGCGCTCGCCGCGCCGCGCCATGGGCGGCCCCTTGGGCAGATCGCCCGACACGTTCTCGGCGTTGTTGGCAACCTGACCCAGCACCACGCGGCTGCGTTGCAATTCGTCCGCAAACACCGTGTCGTTGCTGGGCAGCGCCTTGAGTTGCGCCAAAACCTCGTCGCTCAGGCCGCGGCTCGCGGCGCGCAGCGCGATCAGATTCGGCGACAGCCGGTCCTGCTCGGCGAACACGATGTCGAAGCCCACCGCCAGCGCGCCCGACTTCATCAAGAACTCGACCATCTTGGCCAAATCGTCGCGTGGCCAGGGCCACTGGCCGACCTCGGCGAGACTGGCCTCGTCGATATCGACGATGACGACGGGCCGCTCGTGGCCCTCCGGAGCCACACGCGGTATCTGGCGCTGATAGAAGTCGAAGACCGCGTTGCGCAGCGGCAGCAGGGTTGCGGCGCGGGCACGGTCGAGGAAGGTAGCGTTCCCCGGCACCATCTCCGAGGCTTGCATCACCCCCAACGCCAGCAAGATCACCAGCGAGACGAAGCGGCCGCCGCCCCACCAGGACAGGAAGCGCCGCCAAAAGGGCCGACCCCGCCGCTTTGGACGCGGCTGCTGGCTCGGCGCCGGCGCCGCCGGGGCTGGATCGACCGTCGTTTCGCTCATGGGCCCGAGCATAGGGCCGCCGCCGGACCCCTGCAAAGGCCATTTTTGTTGGCAGTTCAACCGGTTAACGGACCCCCGAGAGGCCCGGCAGGCACCGGGTCGCCATCGAACGCGACTCGGGCTATCTTAAGGCAGTTCGTGATAAACAGGCCTTAAGGCCTGGGAATGAAACGGGTTTCGGTCGGAATGCTTGTGGGCCAGCACACAGCAGTACGCTTGCTCGCCGCGGCGCTTGTGGCGGGGGCGCTTGGCGTCGCCGGACCGGCGCGGGCGGTGACGCTCGAAGAAGCCCTGGCCGAGCTCGCCGCCACCCACCCCGTGATCCGCACCGACGAAGAACGGGTCAACGCCGCCGACCAGCGGCTGCGCGGCACCAAGGCGTTCTTCCTGCCCACCGTGAACCTGTCGAGCGACTACGGCTACGAGCGGATCGATTCGCCGACCCGGCGATCGACCCGCGGCAAGCCGGCCAAGGAACTGCGCCAATCGACAACGCTCAACCTACGTCAGAACGTTTTCGACGGCTTCCAAAAGAACTTCGAACGCCGCGGTGCCGCCGAAGACAAGGCCGCCGCCGTCGATTTCCTGGAAAACACCGCCCAGAGCACGCTGTTCCAAGGCGCCAGCGCGTTCATCGACGTGGTGCGTCAAACCGAACTGCTCCAACTCGTGCGCGAGAACGAAGCGCGCATCCAACGCCAGGTCGACCTCGAAAACGAACGGGTGCGGGCCGGCCAGGGTCTCGCCGCCGACGTCCTGCTCGCCCGCCAGCGGCTGCAGCAGGCGCGCGAACGCCGGGTCGTCTTCAACGGCAGCTTGCAGGATTCCTTCACCCGTTATCAGCAGCTATTCGGCGACTTCCCCGACCCGGTCAACATGGAGACCCCGGTGCCGCCGCTCGATCTGCTGCCGACCTCGCTCGACGAGGCCCTGCGCATCGCGCGGCGCAGCCATCCGCTGATCGCCAACGCCAACAATCTGGTCGATGCCGCGCGGGCGCGCCAGCACTCGGCGCAATCCAACCTGTTCCCGCGCATCGATGTGGTCGGGCGCGCCAATTACGAAGCCGACGTCAACGACACCCCGGGCACCCGGCGCGACGCCTCGGTGCTGGTGCAGGCAACCTGGGATTTGTTCACTGGCTTTTCGGTACAGTCCAATATCGCCGCGTCGGCCTTCGACCACGCCGCCAACCTGAGCAACCTCCACCTCGTCGGACTGCGCGTCGACGAAGAGGTCCGCTTTTCTTGGCAGGCCCTCAAGACCGGCTGCGAACGCCGTTTCCTGCTCGAAAACGCGCTGGAGATCGCGCTTCTGGTGCTCGACCAACGGCGTACCTTGCAGGCGGCGGGCCGCGAGACTGCGCTGCGCGTGCTCGACGCCGAAACCGAGGTCACCGACGCGCAGATCAACCTCGCTGCGGCGGTGTTCACCGAAATGACCACGGTCTACCGCGCCGTCCTGTCGGTCGGTCGGCTCGATGTCGACACGCTGAGCGAGGCGGCGGCGTTCGCCCGTTCCAGCGCGGCAACGCCGACGATGATCGACTGGTGCCGCCAATACGCCAATCTCGAATTGCGCCAAGACGCGCCGCTGCCGACCGCAACCGATGCCGCCCGCGCCGACGACCCCTTCGCCTTCCGCGGCGACGACCTCGGCACCGACGCCCAGTCCGACAACCCCTTCGCCCAATCGGAAGAATCCTCGGCGACCGATGCCGATCCCTTCGGCGGCCCGGCCGATACCGAGGAAAATCCCTTTGCCTCGCTCATCGACACCGAGGACGCGCCCGAGCCCGACGCCGGGAGCGGCCTCGCGCCGCAGTTCGACGACGACACCGACGTGATCTTCGAGACCGAGGACGGCCTTGACGACGCGGCGGCGGATGGCGATCTATCCGCCGAAGCGCCGGCCGGGCTCGCGCTGGGCGATGATCGCACGCTATCGGTGCCCGCCGAGTCGGCGCCGGATCGCACCCTCGGCGCGCAGGAGTTCTTCGATTTCGATGCGGACGATGACATCTACCGGAACCGCGATCTCGATCGCTAGGCCGCGGCCCGCCCGCGCGGCCGCCCTCGCGTTCGCCGGCGCGCTTTTGCTTGGCCTCGCCGCCGCGCCGGCAAGCGCGCAAACCCCGGGCGGCTCGCTCCTAGCCAAGGCCGCGCAGCAATCGGGCAAGCCATTCAAGGAATGCGACGAATGCCCCGAAATGGTGGCGATCCCACCGGGCAACTACTGGATGGGCCGCGACGACGGCAAAAGCGTAGAAACCCCCGCGGTCCCCGTCGCCGTCCTCAAACCCTTCGCGCTCAGCCGCTTTGAAATCACCTGGGACCAATGGCTCGCTTGCGTCGAAGCGGGCCCCTGCACCCACATCCCGAGCGACCACCATTGGGGCCGCGGCCGCCAGCCGATCATGAACATCACCTGGCAGGACGCGCAGGACTATGTCGGCTTCCT
The DNA here is from genome assembly GCA_964350495.1 of uncultured Alphaproteobacteria bacterium. Lineage (GTDB taxonomy): Bacteria > Pseudomonadota > Alphaproteobacteria > SHVP01 > SHVP01 > CALJDF01. The sequence continues at coordinate 3,561 of CAYGKG010000112.1, read as the reverse complement.
GCGCGAGCGCACCGGCCAGCCCTACCGCCTACCGGCCGAGGCCGAATGGGAGTATGCCGCCCGCGCCGGCACCGACACCTTCTTCCCGTGGGGCGACGAGGCCGGCACCTACAACGCCAACTGCCGCAAGTGCGGCACCCCCTGGGACGGCCAGGGCAACGCCCCGGTCGGCACCTTCAAGCCCAACTCCTTCGGCCTCTACGACATGCACGGCAACGTCTGGGAATGGACCGAGGATTGCTGGAACCCGACCCACGACGGCGCCCCCACCATCGCCCGGCCCCGCACCGACGGCGATTGCGAACGCCGCGTCATCCGCTCGGGCTCGTGGTACTACATCCCGCGCCTGATGGCCTCGACCTACCGCGACCGCCACCCGGCTAAGCTGTTTTCCTACAACATCGGCATCCGCGTCGCGCGCGACTTGGACTGACACCTTAGCGCGGTAGCGTTCAAGACGGGCGGCCTCGGCCGCCGCGCCTCAGGCCGTCCGGTCGCGCCCGACCCCCGACCCGTCGTCGGTTTCCCGCACCGGGGCCTTGGCGAAATCGGCCCATTTGTCGCGCCCGCCGCGATTGTCGAGCACGTGGAGCAGCGCCGAAACGGCACGGCGGTCGTAGCGTTTGTCGCGCTCTTGCATCAGTTCGCCCGTGGCGTCCTCGACGCTGCGGCCGATCTTGCGGTAGGACCGCGGACTAACCATCGCGACGAAGGCGTTGGCGACCGCGATGATCCGCGCGGCAAGGTTGATCTCGTCGCCCTTGAGGCCCCGGGGCCGGCCGCTGCCGTCGGCGTGTTCCTGCACCTGGCCGATGATCTCGACCACCGGCCCGTCGAACTCGACGTGGGAGAGCATGTCGGCGCCCTTCTGGATTTGGGTCCGCACCAACTCGATCTCGTCCGGCGTCAACGGCCCCTCGCGGCGCAGCCACTCGCCGCGCACCCGGGTCTTGCCGATGTTCATCAACTGCGCGGCGATATCGATGGTGCGGATCGCCTTGCTGTCGAGGTCCATCTCCTTGGCCATCGCCGTCGCCACCTCGCCGACGCGCGAGGCGTGGTGGGCGCAATAGGGATCGCGCTGGCCGACCACATCGACCAGCGTTTCCACCAGTTCGCGGAACACCCGTTCGCGCTGCTCGCGCTCCTCCATCAGCTCGGTGATGTCGTCCAACATCATCAGCACCGCCGCCGGATGGTCGCGGTCGCCGCGCAAGGGATAATGCGTGGAGCGGATCAGATGGTGACCCTTTTCGTCGTCGAACTCGTTGATGTGGGTGATGCGCTCCTGATTCGCGATGATCTCCTCGGCGCGGAGCAGGATTTCCTTGTTCAGCTTCTCAAACGACTTGGCGCGGACCGGCCCCATGACATTGGCCATCGTCGTCTTCATCATCGCATCGACGTCCATCCCGGCATTGTCGGCGGCAGTCTTGTTGGCAAACGTGTATTGGCCCTCTGCCGTCACCGCGATCATTTCGGTGGGTTGGCTGTCGGTCACCACACGCAGGAACTTACCCAGGTTCTGGAATCGTTCGGCAGCGAGCCGGAAACGCTCGGCCGCGGCGGCGGCGCGGATCGAGGTGCCGTGGCGCCATACCGCAACGATCATCACCAGAGTCACGACGATGACCAGGATGAACACGATCAGCATGGTCGTCAGGCGCGATTCTGCGGCCGATAGGGCTTCGGCGGTGCTGACCTTGCGCACCACCACCCACGGCGCCGCCGACAGGGTGCGGCCGGTGACCAGGACCTCTTCGTTGTTGTAATCGACCTTCTTGCCGAAGCCGCCCGCCGTCTCGATCACGTAGGCCGAGGCAAGATCGGGCGTATCTTGCGCCAGCACCCGGCGCAGCGGCGCGGTGCCGTCCTGCAACGGCGACAAAAACTCGACGTTGGGCCCGCGCGTGCGCACGATGTAGGTCTCGGCGGTTTCCTCGATCTCGCCGGGCTGGCGCAACAGCCGGTACAGATCGTCGCCGACGATCCGAATGCCGATGATGGTGCCCAGCACCTCGCTGGTGCCGGCATCGGCTTGGATGCCGAACACCGGCAGCGAAAAGCCCATCGTCGGCTGGTCGCTGTTGCCCAGATACATGTCCAGCAAGCCGCGTTCGCCGCGCGGCGTCTTTTGCAGGAACTCGCGGATCGGCCCGACGATCGGCGGCATCGTCGGGGTCGCCACCAGCACCTTGCCGTTGGGGTCGAGCAGCGCCATCCCGGCCAAGCCGACGCGTTCGACATTGGCGTTGAGGTCGGGGCCGGTCAGCGGCTCGGTAAACTTGGCGCGCTCGGCCGTCGCGATCAGCAGGTTGCGCAGGTAGCCGGCTTCGCCCAGGTCGTCGTCGCCGGCATCCTCGCCCAGCAGCGACAGTTCGGTGACGTAAAGCTGGAGCGAGGCGTTCTCGCCCAAGCTGCGGATCACCCCAAACTGGTCTTCGATCCAGTCGTTGATCGCACCGGCGCGGCTGTCGGCGACGATCCCAAGCCGGATCTGCCAGTCCTGCATTTCGCGCTGGCGTTCGGAATCGACAAAGCGAAAGACGAAAAAGACGCCCAAAACCGCGATCACCGCGAGGGTGAGCGCGGCCAAAACCACGGTTTTGTTGACGCCCCGGGGGACGTCGTCTTCGGGCATCTCGGCCATCGGTCGGGGTCCGCCATTCCCTCGCAAAATCAGCGCCTGACTCTAGTGGCCGCTCCCCGCCCGGACAATGGTGAAACCCCCGTAGCCGCGAAATACCGGCGGCGTTCGCCTCACGCAACCATGAATTCTCAGCCACCCCTGGGCATCGTATGATGGTCGCCGAGGGATGGTTTTGGGGTATCCGAACCGATGACGCGGTTTTCTGCCAGGCTCCGCGCCGGCGTTGCCGGGGCCGTCTTGATGGCGGCGGCCGTGGTCCTGGCGCCGCCCGCGCAGGCCGCCGACGCGGGCGCCGGCAGGCCCAGCCTGTGGGGCACCGTCGCGATCGAGAAAGACAGCCTCAAGCCCTTTCCCAAATGGACCGAGGCGCTCGCCCGCTTCAAGGACGAGGCCAAGAAGAACAGCGGCGAGTGCAAGGTCACCGCCGAAGAGAAATGCGAATTCAAGACCTGGGTGGCCTTCCTCAACAAGGTCAAGAACGAGCCCGCCATGGCCAAGCTCGAACAGGTCAACGCCTTCATGAACCAGGCCAAGTACATCGTCGACCCGATCAACTGGAGCGTGAAGGACTATTGGGCGACCCCGGCCCAGTTCTTCAAGCGCTTCGGCGATTGCGAGGACTTCGCGGTGGCCAAGTTCATGTCGCTGGCGGCGCTGGGCATCGACCGCGACACCATGCGCATCGTCGTCCTGCAAGACCTCAACCTCAAGGTCGCCCACGCCGTCCTCGCGGTCGAACTCGACGGCAAGACCTGGATCCTCGACAACCAGATCAAACAGGTCATCGACGCCGACCGCATCCGCCACTACCGTCCGGTCTACTCGGTCAACGAAAAGGGCTGGTGGCTGCACAAGGGCGCCTAGCGGCCCACCGTCGCCATAAGAGAGGACCTTGCCGTAAGGTACATAGA
>CAYGKG010000111.1:0-9913 GCA_964350495.1 uncultured Alphaproteobacteria bacterium | reverse complement strand
CCGTCGAGGTTGCAACCGGCGCGATCGATCAAGATCACCACATGGTATTTCCGCTTCTACAAAAATGGTTTTTCTTCATGCCAATGATGCATAGCGAAAACTTGGTGCACCAAGATGCCTGTGTTCGCCTCTTTGAAGAACTTCCCGATGGCGATGTCGTTGCTCGGGGCCGCGAAGCTGCACAGCAGCACCGCGACATCGTCGCGCGCTTCGGTCGCTTCCCCCACCGCAACGCGATTCTTGGCCGATCCACGACGGATGACGAAGCGGCGTTCCTTTTGGAGCCGAATTCGTCCTTTTGACCGCGTACGATTCATCGAAACCTGTTGCATCGAGGCCACAAAAGGGCGTAAAACCCACAATTGTCTGGTTTTGTGAGTACTCTTACCGAATTTTGCGAGTATTCACTGTAAGGTAACTCGCTAACGCACTGATTCACTGTGAAGAATCCAATGAGCAAAACTTCTCAACTGGATAACACCCAGCGGCCGGCACCGGCGGCCTTGGCGTGCGTGCGCGACCGGATCCTCGTCCTTCGACTTACGCGCCCCTGAGCGGCACGTATGTGGATACGGGCTCGTTCAGGGGAGTTGAACAAGTCTAGTGATCCAATTGTCTGAAGGAACGAGACCATGAACACCATTCCCGAATCTGAACGCGTCATCATCTTCGACACGACTTTGCGCGACGGCGAGCAATCGCCCGGTGCTTCGATGAACCTCGAAGAAAAGCGGCGCATTGCTTTGATGCTTGAGGCGATGGGCGTTGACGTCATCGAGGCCGGATTTCCGATAGCCTCCAACGGCGATTTCGAAGCCGTCAACGAGATTGCGAAACTGGTCAAAGAGTCCACCGTTTGCGGTTTGGCGCGAGCCGGCGCAAAGGATGTTGACCGTGCCGCAGAGGCCTTGCGGCCCGCAGCACGCAAGCGGATTCACACGTTTATCGCGACAAGCCCGTTACACATGAAGTTCAAACTCCAGATGTCGCCGGAAGATGTCCATCAGGCAGTCCAGGACTCGGTCACCCGCGCGCGCAATTACGCTGACGATGTGGAGTGGTCGTGCGAGGACGGGACTCGTTCGGAACGGGATTTTCTTTGCCGCGTCATCGAAACAGCGATCAAGGCCGGTGCGACGACCATCAATATTCCCGACACCGTGGGCTACACCATTCCGTCCGAATACACGTCGTTGATCGAAGAGGTCCGGAACCGGGTTCCGAATATCGATAAAGCCCGGATTTCGGTGCATTGCCACAACGACTTGGGGCTGGCGGTCGCGAATTCCCTGGCCGGCGTTGCCGCCGGTGCGCGTCAGGTCGAGTGCACGATCAATGGGCTCGGCGAGCGGGCCGGTAACGCGGCGCTTGAAGAGATCGTGATGGCGTTGCGGACTCGCCGGGACGCAATGCCCTATAGCACCGGAATCCGGACCGAGAACATCATCAAGGCCTCGCGGCTCGTATCAACGATCACCGGTTTTGCGGTCCAGCCCAACAAGGCCATCGTAGGCGCCAACGCCTTTGCGCATGAATCGGGCATCCACCAGGACGGCATGCTCAAGAATGCCGAAACCTACGAGATCATGACGCCGGAGTCGGTCGGTTTGACTCAATCTAATCTCGTACTCGGCAAACACTCCGGCCGCCACGCCTTTCGCAAAAAGCTGACCGAACTTGGCTTCGAGTTGGGCGACAATGCCATTCAAGACGTGTTCCGTCGCTTCAAGGATCTCGCCGACAAGAAAAAGGAAGTCTTCGACGAAGATATCGTTGCCCTGGTGGACGACGAAGTTCGGACGAACGACCGGATCCAGTTTGTTGCACTGCAAGTTGTCGCGGGGTCGCGGGGACCGCAAACCGCCGACCTAGAGCTGGAAATCGACGGAGTCGCCAAGTCGACCCACGCGACGGGCGACGGTCCGGTCGATGCGACCTTCAATGCGATTACCGCTTTGTTTCCGCATACCGCCAATCTGCAGCTCTATCAGGTGCATGCTGTGACCGGCGGTACCGACGCCCAGGCCGAAGTAACGGTTCGGCTTGAGGAGAACGGTAAGACGGTCAACGGACTGGGCGCCGACACCGACACGTTGGTCGCAAGCGCCCGCGCCTACATCAATGCGCTGAACAAGCTTCTGGTTAAGCGCGAAAAGACGGCACCTTCGGCGATGTCAGCCTGACATGGCCGTGAATTTTTGTGATCGGTAGGGATGAGGCTTGGCAAACATGTTTTCTAATTTGTTCGGAATAATGTCGGCCGACATGGCGATCGACCTAGGGACGGCCAACACGTTGGTCTATGTCAAGGGGCGCGGCATTGTCCTGAACGAGCCGTCGGTCGTTGCCATCATCAACCAACGGGGCAAGAAACAGGTCCTCGCCGTGGGCGATGAAGCCAAGATGATGCTCGGCCGCACGCCCGGCAACATCGAGGCTATTCGTCCGCTTCGCGACGGGGTTATCGCCGATTTCGAGATTGCCGAAGAAATGATCAAACATTTCATCAGCAAGGTGCATAACCGGCGGAGCTTTGCCAGCCCCCAGGTGATCATTGCCGTTCCGTCCGGTTCGACAGCGGTTGAACGCCGGGCGATTCAAGAATCGGCCGAAAGCGCTGGTGCCCGACGGGTCTATTTGATCGAAGAGCCGATGGCGGCGGCGATCGGTGCCGGACTCCCTGTGACGGAGCCAACTGGGTCAATGGTGGTCGATATCGGCGGCGGCACCACAGAGGTTGCGGTTCTGTCGCTTGGCGGCATCGTGTATGCGCGTTCGGTGCGCGTCGGTGGCGACAAGATGGATGAGGCGATCATCGCGTATATTCGCCGAAACCATAACCTTCTCGTGGGCGAATCGAGTGCCGAGCGAATCAAACAGCAGATCGGCACGGCCTGTCCGCCGGAAGACGGCAACGGCGATTCGATGCAGATCAAGGGCCGCGACCTCATGAACGGGGTTCCTAAGGAGCTCATCATCTCTCAGCGGCAGATCGCCGAGGCGCTGGCCGAACCGGTCGGCGCCATTATCGAGGCGGTGAAAGTCGCGTTGGAGCACACCGCGCCCGAACTTGCGGCGGACATTGTCGACAAGGGGATCGTCTTGACCGGGGGCGGGGCATTGCTCGGCAACCTCGACATGGTTTTGCGCAATGCCACGGGTCTTCCGGTGTCCATTGCCGACGAGCCGCTCAGTTGCGTTGCGCTTGGTACTGGCCGGGCGCTTGAAGAATTGAAGTCGCTGAAAGGCGTATTGTACCAGCAGTATTGACCGCCACGCCGCAGGGGAGGGGCGAGGCCGGAACAATGGGAGTTATGAGCGTTGAGAGCGCCACAACGTAGCGTGCTGAAAGCTGCGGTTCCCATTCGGAATCTGCTGCAGCGCTTCGCCTTCGTGCTCCTTGTCGGATCGGCGTTTGCCCTCATGCTCTTGGGCCGCTTCGACAATTCAGCCGTGGAGCGAGCGCGACTAGGCATTATCGACGCCTTCACCCCGATTCTCGATGTGGTTTCTCGACCGGTCAGCGCAGCTAATGCTGTGGTGCGCGATATCGGTGAGCTTATCGAGTTGCGCACCGAACTGGCGCGCGTCAAAGAAGAGAACGAGAGGCTTCTGCAGTGGCAAACGGTCGCTCGGCGGCTCGAGGCCGAGAATGCCGCTTTTCGTTCCTTGCTCTCCGCCAAAATAGAAACGTCTTCGTTCGTGGTAGCGGCCCGCGTCGTGGCCGATGCGGGCGGTCCCTTTGTGCGTACTGTTCTCCTCAATGCTGGCCGCCGAGATGGCGTCGCCAAGGGGCAGGCCGTGGTGAATGCAGAGGGGATGGTCGGCCGTATCGCGGAGGTGGGCGAGCGATCGTCGCGCGTCTTGCTCCTGAGCGATCTGAACTCCCGGGTTCCGGTCGTGAACGAGCGATCCGGTCAGCGGGGCGTTCTTGCCGGCGACAACTCCGAATGGCCGCAGCTGGTATTTCTACCGAACCAGGCGCAGGTCCAGCCGGGCGATCCGATCGTCACCTCCGGTCACGGCGGACTTCTGCCGCCGGGTTTGCCGATCGGGATCGTCGCCTCGACCGGCGACGGTGGCGTAAGAGTGCAGCCGTTAGTCAATTGGCACCGGTTGGAATTCGTTCGTGTCGTCCGATACGACCTGCCGCGTCTCGAAAGCGGTGCCGATGGTCAACGCTGACATGTCCGACTCAGTCGGCGACCGCCTCTCGCAGATCGTCAGAAATGGAACGCCGGGCCTGCTCGCCCTGGTGTTCGTGGTGCTATCCATTGTTCCATACAACTTTCCTGGAAGTGCGCAGCTCATGCCGCCGCTCGCGCTGATGGCTGTGTTTCACTGGGGTATTTATCGGCCGGACCTTCTACCCGGACCGCTTGCGTTCATTCTCGGGCTGCTCCAAGACATCCTTAGTGGCGGGCCGCTGGGTATGTGGGCGTTGGTCTTCTTGCTTGTCCTTTTTGTGATGGCGTCGCAGCGACGCTTCTTCCTTGGCAAGAAATTCGTGGTCGAGTGGCTCGGTTTTGCGCTCGTCACTCCCGTCGTTTTCTTCGCAATCTGGTTGCTAGGATCGATCTACATCGGCGCCTTTGCAAATCCCGGCACGATGCTGGTTCAAGTCCTGCTGACCGCGGCTTTCTATCCCGTGATGAGTTGGTTCATGAGCGCGACCCGACGTATTGTCGGTAGAATTTAGTGAAGCGCGACCTCAATACCCATCGAACGTTTACGCGCCGGGCGCTCCTATTGGGCGGCGCCCAAGCCGCGCTGGTGACAGGGCTTGCCGCACGGATGTATTACCTCCAAGTCATCGAATCCGAGCAGTACAAGCTGCTCGCCGATGAAAATAGGATCAATCTCCGGCTGTTGCCGCCGCCGCGGGGCCGCGTTCTCGACCGTACCGGGGTCGAACTTGCGAACAACCAGCAGAACTATCGTGTGGTGTTGATCGCCGAACAGGCGGACAACGTGGCTCAGACGCTTGAGGCGTTGGCCGAACTAATTCCCCTCGACGCTTACGAGCGGTCAAAAGTGCTTCGCGAAGTGAAGCGCCGGCGTTCGTTCGTCCCGGTGACAGTGGCGGAGAACCTGACCTGGGAGGAGTTTGCGCGCGTCAATGTCTACACGCCCGACCTTCCTGGGATCCAACCCGACATCGGCGAGACGCGAGCCTATCCCTACGGGGGCAAAATGGCGCACGTCATCGGTTATGTGGGGGCTGTCAGTGAACGGGATCTCACGGGCGATCCATTGCTCGAATTGCCGGGCTTTCGCGTCGGGAAGAGCGGTGTGGAGCGGACCCGAGAAGAGTTCCTGCGGGGTAAGGCGGGTGTCAGCCGCGTGGAGGTTAATGCCTTTGGCCGCGTGATTCGCGAACTCAACCGGCGGGAGGGCCAGCCTGGGGAAGACTTGCGTCTGTCCCTCGATGCCGAGTTGCAAAACCATATGATGAATTTGCTGGGCGAGGAGAGCGCCTCAGCCGTGGTGATGGACATTCACTCCGGCGAGGTCCTGGGACTGGCGTCGACACCGGGTTTCGATCCGCAAGCGTTCAACATTGGCCTAACGCAGCAAGCTTGGACCGACCTGACGGGCGATCCGCGCAACCCGCTGATGAACAAGGCGATTGCCGGGCAATATCCTCCAGGATCGACCTTCAAGATGATCGTGGCCATCGCTGCGCTGGATGCTGGCCTGATGTCGCCTGAGCAGAAGGTCTTTTGTTCCGGACATGTTGAGCTCGGAAACCAGCGCTTTCACTGCTGGAAGCGGACCGGCCACGGCAATATGGAGATGCTCGATGCCATCGAGCAGTCATGCGACGTCTACTTCTATGAGGTTGCCAAGCGCGTCGGAATCGATCGGATTGCTGAGACCGCACGGCACTTCGGATTAGGAGCGGAGACGGGGATCGAAATTCCGGCCGAACGAAAAGGGTTGATGCCCACCCGAGAATGGAAAAAAGCACGTACTGGCGAGGCATGGCAACAAGGTGAAACGCTGGTGGCAGGCATCGGTCAAGGCTTCGTATTGACGACGCCGCTTCAGCTCGCGGTGATGACGGCGCGAATCGCCAATGGCGGCTTTGCAGTCAAGCCGCGCCTCATCCTTGGTGCGCCTGAGAGCGCCGAAGCCGTTTCGGAGCCGGAGCGCATGCCGATCGGACGAAACGCGCTCCAGCTTGTTGCCGAGGCGATGCGGCGAGTCTCGAACGTTCCGACCGGCACTGCATTCGGTGCCCGCATTAGGGATCCCTCGATGGCGCTCGCGGGGAAGACCGGGACGTCGCAGGTCCGGCGCATCACCCGAACCGAGCGCGAGAACCGTGTCCTACGAAATGACGAGCTGCCGTGGGAACAACGCGATCACGCGCTTTTTGTCGCATTTGCGCCGACATCCGCGCCGCGGTATGCGGTGTCGGTGGTGGTCGAACACGGCGGATCGGGTTCGGCGGCCGCTGCCCCACTTGCGCGCGACATCCTGATAAAGGTCCAGGAGCTTGAGCGGGCAGGCCGTGGATCGCTGGCGACGGTGCGTCCGCAGCCCGAAGGGCGTGGGTAGCGCTATGGCTCTGGTGGACGATCGCGGGAATGAGATGACCTTCTTCCAGAAGGTTCGAAATACCAATTGGTTTCTCATCATATTGATTTTTCTGACGGCCGGATTCGGTATCGCCATGCTTTATTCCGTGGCGGGCGGCAAGATGGATCCGTGGGCGTCGCGGCAAGCGGTCCGCTTCACCGTCGGTGCATCGTTAATGCTGTTCGTTGCGTTCGTGGATATTCGCATCTGGTTGCGCCTCGCCTATCCTCTCTACGCCGTTGGTCTAGTCCTGCTGCTCATCGTCGAGGTTATGGGCGAAGTAGGGATGGGCGCGCAGCGCTGGCTCGATCTCGGCTTCTTCAACCTACAGCCGTCGGAGGTCATGAAGATCGCGTTGGTCCTAGCGTTGGCGCGCTACTTTCATGGCCTGAGTGCCGAAGACGTGCAGCGATTTCGCTGGCTGTTGGTCCCGATCGTGATGGTCCTAATACCGGCGGGGTTGGTTCTCGTCGAACCCGATCTAGGCACGGCGATCTTGCTATTCCTCGGCGGGGGCGCCTTGTTCTTTGCTGCGGGCGTCCTGTGGTGGAAATTTGCGCTCGTATTCGTCGGTGCGCTCGGTGCGGTGCCGTTCGTGTGGGAGCGTCTCCACCTATACCAGCGCGAGCGGGTTCTCACGTTGTTCAATCCCGAACGCGATCCGCTCGGTGCGGGCTACCAGATCATGCAGTCGAAGATCGCGCTTGGTTCGGGCGGTCTTTGGGGCAAGGGGTACTTGCTCGGTACCCAAAGCCACCTGAACTTTCTGCCGGAAAAGCATTCGGATTTCATTTTCACCACCCTCGGCGAAGAGTTCGGACTCGTCGGTGGGTTGATCTTGCTCGGGCTTTACGCCGCAATCCTGATTTACGGTTTCGCCGTCGCCTTTCGGGCCCGAAGTCAGTTCGGACGCCTATTGGCTGTCGGAGTGACGACGACTTTCTTTCTCTACCTTTTCATCAACATCGCCATGGTGATGGGGCTGATCCCCGTCGTTGGCGTCCCGTTACCGCTGATTTCCTGGGGCGGAAGCGCGATGGTATCGATCTTGATCGGTTTTGGCTTGGTGTTGAGCGTCTATATCCATCGGGACATCCCGATTCCGCGTCGCCCTGGCCTCGATCCGACCTAAGCGTCGGAAGGCTCGTCCACTACATCCAATTCGCCTTGTAGGGCGAGCCATTGGCTCTCTGCCGCGGCAATTTCCTCTTTGATCGTCGCGACGGCTTTGTTGATTTCGATCACGCGTTCCGGTCTGTCTCGATAGAGTTCCGGATTGGCAAGCTCGGTTTTCAAGGTGACTTGACGCGCTTGAAGGCCGGCGATCTGGTTTTCGACATCTCGGATTTTTTTCCGCAGCGGTGCGATGCGCTTTCGTTCCGCAGCGCGGTCGCGGCGCCGAGCTTGCTTTCCCTTAGACGGTTTGTTTCGTTCGCTCCCGCTATCGTCGCTGCGACCGAGAACGCGGTCGCGGTAGTCGCCGATATCTCCATCGAAGCCCGAGATGCCGCCGTCGTCCACCAACCACAGGCGATCGGCAGTCGTCTCGATCAAGTGAGGGTCGTGGCTGACGACAATGACGGCGCCGACATAGTCGTTCAGCGCTTCGACCAAGAGCTCGCGGGCGACGACATCGAGATGGTTGGTCGGTTCGTCCAACAAAAGAAGGTGCGGTCGGTCGCACGACATGAGTGACAGGAGCAACCGTGCTTTCTCACCGCCCGAAAGCGACGCAACGGGGGTTTCGCTCTTTTCCTTGGAAAAGCCGAAACCGCCGAGTTGGTTGCGAATGTGTTGCGGGTTGTCTTTAGGTCTGCGGCGCGACAGTTCCGCGAATGGCGTCGCCGTCATGTCGAGTTCGTCCACCTGATGTTGAGCGAAGTATCCGACGCGCAATTTGTTCGGCCGGGTCACCGTGCCCGATTGTTCGGCGAGCCGGCCCGCCAGAAAGCGGATAAAGGTCGACTTGCCGTTACCGTTGGCGCCCAACAGGGCAATTCGGTCATCGGGGTCGAGCCGGAGGTTCAAATTCGATAGCACCGTATGGTCGCCGTAACCTAGCGATACGTCTTCGCAGGAGAACAGCGGTGGCGCCATTTCTTCGGGCGCGGGGAACGTAATCGGTGTGCGCTCCTCGCCGGGTAGTTCAACGACCGGCTGCATTCTGGCCAAAACCTTGAGCCGCGATTGCGCTTGTCGAGCCTTCGAGGCCTTGTAGCGAAATCGATCGACGAACTGTTGGATGCGAGCCTGCTCGGCCAACTGACGGGTACGCTGTTTGGCGTCCTGAGCGGCGCGTTCGCGGCGAGCATTCTCGAACTGGTCGTAGGTGCCGGTGTACAGGGTGAGCTTGCCCTGATCGAGATGAAGGATTTCGCCGACCGCGTTGTTGAGAAGATTGCGGTCGTGGCTGACGATGAGCACTGTTCCGCGGTAGCGGCGAAGATAATCCTCCAGCCACAACGTCGCTTCGAGGTCAAGGTGGTTCGTGGGCTCGTCCAGGAGCAGGATATCGGGCTCGGTAAACAATAGGGCGGCAAGGGCAACGCGCATCCGCCACCCGCCCGAATACGAGGCGCAGGGGCGTTGCTGGGCGTCGTGATTGAAGCCCAGACCTGCTAGGAGGCGGGCCGCGCGGGCCTCGGCGGCATAGCCGTCGGTCTGGGCGAGGCGGGCGTGGATGTGACCAAGGCGGTCGGGGTCGGTTTCGTGTTCCGCCGCGCGGCGCAGGTCGGTCAGCTCGCGGTCGGCGTTCATCACCGTTTCGACGAGGCTTTCAGGTCCGTCGGGGGCCTCCTGTTGGGTCACCCCGAGTCTCGCCCGTGCCGGAAGGCGGATTGCCCCTTGATCGGACTCGATTTGGCCCGTGATCAACCGCAGAAGCGTCGTTTTGCCCGCGCCGTTCCGCCCCACAAGACCGACATGGTGGCCGGAATCCACGGTTGCGCTGGCCTCCTCAAGGATGGGCCGACCGGCAATTCGGTAGGTTACGGCATCAATATGGATCAAGTTGCGGGCCTTCTTGGATGCATGTCGTGCGCGGGTGTATCGCGTAGGGAACCGAGCGGCAAGCGCTCAAACGCGCTTTCCTTTGTCCGCGGTCCCCGCATTCCCTCGAGAACCCGACGTCGGGCGATTAGCTTAGGCGGCGCGGGTTTTGGCGTCGCGGCGGCGGCGGTGCAGGATCGGCTCGGTGTAGCCACTGGGCTGGTCGGCACCTTCGAAAACGAGAGCCTGGGCGGCCTCAAAGGCGATCGAGGCATTGTATTCCGCGGCCATCGGTTGGTAGCCCGGGGTATTTTCGTTCTGACGATCCACCGCAACCGCC
>CAYGKG010000110.1:0-9956 GCA_964350495.1 uncultured Alphaproteobacteria bacterium | reverse complement strand
CAACGTCGGCGACATTGTTCTCGACCCCTTTTCGGGGTCGGGCACCACCGCCGCGGTGGCCAAAAAACTCGGGCGGCGCTTTATCGGGATCGAACGCGAAGCCCGCTACATCGCGGTTGCCAACGATCGCCTCAGGTCGGTCACCCCAATGAGCCCGCGCGATCTCGAGACCACCCTGTCCAAACGCACCCTGCCGCGCATCCCGTTCGGCCGCGTCATCGAACGCGGCCTGCTCGACCCCGGTCAGGTTCTGTTTGACTCCCAGCGCCGCTATCACGCTCGGGTCCGTGCCGACGGCAGTCTTATCACCGACGGCGGCAGGGCCGCGGTCGAGGGATCGATCCACCAGGTAGGCGCCGCCGTCCAAGGCGCCCCGGCCTGCAACGGCTGGACCTTCTGGCACTTCGACGCCGAGGGCAAAGCGGTCTCGATCGACCTCCTCCGCCAGCAACTGCGGGCAGAACTCCACTAATCCTGGTCGCGCACCAGCCGCGCGACCTTCTTCATCACTGTCGGCAGGGCGTAGTCGGCAAACCGTTGCGGCGGTACCCAGTCGCCCGGCGGCACGTCGTTACCGGTCCGCCCGGTTGCGACCTGCAACGTTAGACGAAAATGCGTGAATACGTGCACGACCGTCCCGTCGAGCAGACGCCAATCCGCAACCGCCGGCGCCGCTGCGAGACCTTCCCTTAGATCCCAGCGGGTCGCGCGCCACGGTGTCGACGGAACCTCAAACAGACCGCCCAGCAGACCGGTTTCCGGCCGCCGCCGTAGCAGGACACGCCCTGCGGCATCCTCCAGCCAGAAGACGAGGCCGTGGCGCTCGGGACGCGCGGACCGAGGTGCACGACGCGGCAGGGTTGCGGCGATCCCGGCCGCCAGCCCAGCGCAATCCGTCTGCCACGGACACTGCGCGCAGCGCGGTTGCCGCGGTGTGCACACCGTCGCCCCCAACTCCATCAGCGCCTGCACGACATCGCCCGCCCGCGCCGCCGGCGTGAGGGTACGGGCGGCCGCGCCCAGCGCCTTTTTGGCCGCCGGCAACGGCGTTTCGATGCCGTGGAACCGCGCCATCACCCGCTCGACATTGCCGTCGACCGCGATCGCGGGACGATCGAACGCAATGGCGGCAATGGCGGCCGCGGTATAGGCCCCGATCCCCGGCAAGGCGCGCAAGGCAGCCTCCTCGGCCGGCAGCACACCGCCATGTTCGGCGACGACGACCTGGGCGCAGCGGTGCAGATTGCGCGCCCGTGCGTAGTAACCCAACCCCTGCCATTCGTGCAGCACGTCGTCGAGGGCCGCCGCGGCCAAGGCATCGACATCCGGCCACCGAGCCACAAACGAGGCGAACCGGGGCGTCACCGTCGCGACGGTCGTTTGCTGCAACATGATTTCGCTAAGCCACACCCGGTAGGGATCGGCGCGCCCACCCGGCGGTGCCCGCCACGGCAGGATCCGGCGGTTTTGGTCGTACCACGCCAGCAGTTGCGCCAGCAGACGGGCGGTCGCGACGGGACGTGTCGGTGGGGGTGCCATCGCCCAACGCTATAGCACGACCGTTGCGGCGCGTGACGTACCCGGCGTACTCGATCATGATACGCCGATGGCCAGCCCACCGACCCCGCCGAAATCCGCCGCGCCCAAGGAACGCCGCAGTTGGCGGCCGCGCCCGGCCAGCGCCGCGCTGGCCGACGTCACCAAAGCGACGTTCCGCAAACGCGGCTTCGCCCGGCGCGAAATTCTCACCCAATGGCCCGCGATCGTCGGCGAATTAATGGCGCGCTACAGTTGCCCGGAACGCCTTCAGTTCGGCCGCGACCGCAACGAGGGCGCCACCCTAGTCGTGCGGGCGGGATCGGGCTTCGCCACCGAACTTGAACATCTCCACCCGGTCGTGCTGGATCGCATCAACACGTTCTTCGGCTATCAGGCCGTTGCCCGCCTCACGATCATCCAAGGACCTTTGCCGACCCCGACGATCAGCGAGCGGCGAGAATTGCGCGCCCTCACGGTCGAAGAAGAGCGTCGCATTGCCGAACAGATCAGCGGCACCCGCGCCACCGATCTGGCCGACGCGTTGCGTACGCTGGGCCGCACCGTGACTGCGATCCGCTAAACCCACCCACGGCGCCATGACGGCATTGTGTTATCCACAGTTTTGCCACAGTGGCAGGATGGACTCGGCTTGAGCGGTCTCTGACCGCTCCATATACTCAACATCTAGTGGTTGGAGGGGTTTGTGACCCAAATTGCAGTTGGCCTACGGGTTTTTGTTGTCTTGATGCTCGCCTTGGCAGCGCCGTTCGTTTCCGGCGCCTCGGCCCAGGACGTGAAACCGCTTGAGGTCGTGGTCGGCGATCCGGCGGCGCCTGTGTCGGTCATCGAGTATATGTCCCTCACCTGCCCGCATTGCGCCGAATTCCATAACGCGGTCCTGCCCGATGTGATGAAGACCTATGTCGATACCGGTAAGGTCCGGATGATCTTCCGCGACTTCCCGCTCGACGGCGCCGCCTACCAGGCCGCGATCCTGACCCACTGCATGGCCGAGGGCGGCCCCAAGAGATATTACGGGTTCGTCCAAGTCCTGTTTCAGCAGCAACGGCGCTGGACCACGGTCGCCGATCCGATGGGCGAGTTAGCCAAACTCGCGCGCCTGGGCGGCATGAGCCAGGAACGCTTCGATGCCTGCATCGAAAATGAAGAATACGCTGCCGGCGTCTTGATGAGCCGCCAGCAAGGCGAGACCGAATTCGGCATTCGATCGACACCCTCGTTTGTCGTGAACGGTCGGGTCGTCGCCGGCGGTATGTCGTTCGACGAATTCCAAAAGGTCGTCGACCCCCTTATCAACTAGTACCCGGTCCCTCCGCGCATGCATTTCACCCGTCTTCGCCTCACCGGCTTCAAATCCTTTGTCGACCCGACTGAACTAATCATCGAGCCGGGCACGACAGGCGTCGTCGGGCCCAACGGCTGCGGCAAGTCCAACTTGGTCGAAGCCATTCGGTGGGTCATGGGCGAGACCTCCGCGAAGAAGATGCGCGGCGGCGAAATGGACGACGTGATCTTCGCCGGCACCAGTAACCGTCCCGCGCGCAACTTGGCCGAGGTCCAACTCGACCTCGACAATGCCGACCGCGGTGCCCCGGCACAGTTCAACGACGGCGATAAACTCGAAGTCACCCGGCGGATCGAGCGCGAACAGGGCTCGCGCTACGTCGTCAACGGCCACGACGTGCGGGCCCGCGACGTCCAACTCCTGTTCGCAGACGCCAACGCCGGCGCGCAATCGACCGCGCTCGTCAGCCAAGGCAAAGTGGGCGCCATCATCAATGCCAAACCGCAGGAACGGCGCGGCATTTTGGAAGAAGCCGCCGGTATCCGCGGGCTGCATTCGCGCCGTCACGAGGCCGAGCTGCGGCTACGCGCGGCGGAAACCAACCTCGGCCGGGTCGACGACGTGATCCAAACCCTCGATACCCAATTGCGCGCGCTCAAACGCCAAGCCCGTCAGGCGACCCGCTATCGCAACATTTCCGGCCACCTGCGCCGGGCCGAAGCCATGCTGTTCCATCTGCGCTGGGTCGAAGCGGCGGCCGGCCTGGAAACCGCACAAACGCAGCTGGCCGACGCCGAACGCATGGTCACGGAGTTGACCGCAAAAGCCGCGCATACCTCAACGGCTCAAAGCGCCGCGTCGGAAAAGATTCCGCCGCTCCGCCAAGCCGAGGCCGCTGCTTCGGCATCCTTGCATCGTCTCGCGGTCGAACGCGATCGCATTACCGAGGAAGAACAGCGGACCCTTGCGCAGCAGGAAGGCCTCGCTGCTCGGCTGCGCCAAATCGAAAGCGACAGTGGGCGCGAGCAGGAGCTTCTCGACGAAGCGACCGCTCGGGTCGGGCGCCTTGCCGAGGAGCGGGTGCATATCGAACAGGCGCAGACCACCGAGCCCGCCGCTTTGGAAGAGGCGACATCGACCCGCGGCGCCATCGCCGGTCAACTCGCAACGGCAGAAACCGCTCTGCAAACGCTCACTGAAGAAACCGTCACGATCGAATCCCGTCGCACCCACCTAGGCCAATTGATCGGCGACAGCGAGGGCCGGCTCGCCCGCCTCACCCAACGCCTGACCGAGATGGATGCCGAACTGGCCCAACTGACGGCCGAAAATCCCGACGTCGAAACCTCGAGCGAAGCCGAGGCCCTCGTCGCCGAACTGCGCGACACCGCGACCCGCGCCCGCCGCGACCTCCATGCAGTGGAAAACGCGCGCAAGGCCGCCGACGAAGCCGAACAGCAGGCCCGCGAAGGACTGCGTGCCACCGAAGGCGAGGTCGCCCGCTTGCGCGCGGAGTCCGGCGCCCTCGCCGACCTCCTCAAGATCAGCGAAGACGATCTCTGGCCGCCGTTGATCGACGCCGTCAGCGTCGAACCGGGTTACGAACCGGCGCTCGGCGCAGCGCTCGGCGACGACCTAAACGTCGCCAACGACACCGGGGCCCCCGTCCATTGGCGCGAACTGGCACCGATGATCAACGCTCCCGCGCTTCCCTTCGGCGCCGAACCGCTCAGTGCCTACGTCAAGGCACCGTCGGTGCTGGCACGCCGGTTATCGCAAATCGGTATCGTTTCGCCCGAACGCGGGGCCCAACTCGCCGGTCAACTCGCGCCGGGACAGCGTCTGGTCACCCGCGAAGGCGCCCTGTGGCGTTGGGACGGGTTCACCGCGGCGGCCGACGCCACGACGCCCGCTACCACGCGTCTGAACCAACGCACCCGTCTTGCCGCGCTGCGCGACAAACTCAAGGAAGCGACGCGGACCAACGACGCCAATCGGATGCGCCACGCCGACCTCAAGCGCATCGCAGTGGATGCCGGGCAACGCGAAGCCCAGCGCCGGGAAGACGCCACAAGCGCCGAAACGACGCTCAATCAAGCACTCGAGGCCGAGGCCGAACGCGCGCGGCAAACCGCCGAAATCATTTCGCGCATGGTGTCCTTACGCCAAGGCGCCGAACAACTGCGCAGCGACATCGAGGAACAGTCGGCGCGCCTCGCCCAAGCGCAGGCCGAACGCGATCGCCTGCCTGCGGCAGAAACCAATCAACAGCGCTTGGCCAGTGCGCGTACCGGCGTTGCCGAAACACGCCAGCGCCTGGGCGAAGCCGAGTCCGAAGTCTCCCGCCTGAACCATGTTGCGAACAGCCGCCGCGAACGGCTCGGCGCGATCGGCGAAGAAACCGCAACCGCCGAAGCGCGGGCGGCGGGCGCCACCGAACAAATGACGGCCCTCAGGGAACGCCGCTATGCCGTCAACGAAGAGCTCACCCGCCTGGCCGACGTCCCGGCGCAGCTAGAACAAAAGCGCCGCGACATCATCGGCCGCATCGATCACGCCGAGGTCCAACGACGTGAAGCTGCCGACGCCCTCGCCTTGGCCGAAAAGGCGCTCCGCGTCTGCGATGCCGAGGCCAAAGCCGCCCGCGACGCGCTGTCCGATGGGCGTGAAAAGCGGGTTCGCGTTGAAGCCGCAGTCGAACAAACCACGCAACATCTCAAGGATATCGCGGCTGCCATTCAAGAGCGCTTGGAGTGCGAGCCGCAGGACGCGCTGTCCAAGGCCGAGCACAAAGAAGATCAACCGCTCCCCGACGCCCCCAGCATCGAAGCCCGCATCGACCGGATCAAGCGGGAGCGCGACGGGATGGGCCCGGTGAACCTGCGCGCCGAACTCGAATCCGAGGAAATCGGCGAACAGATCACGACCTTACAGAATGAACGCGAAGACCTCGTCCAGGCGATCGCCCGCTTGCGCCAAGGCATTTCCAGCCTGAATCGCGAGGGCCGCGAGCGGCTCTTGGCCTCCTTCGAGCAGGTCAACACTCACTTCAAAGAGCTTTTCGTAAAGATGTTCGGCGGCGGACGCGCCCACCTCGAATTGACCGAATCCGAAGACCCGCTCGAAGCCGGGCTTGAAATCTTTGCAAGCCCGCCGGGCAAACGTCTTCAGAAAATGTCGCTACTTTCGGGCGGCGAGCAGGCGCTGACCGCCCTCAGCCTGCTCTTCGCCGTGTTTCGCACCAACCCCGCACCTGTGTGTGTGCTGGACGAAGTGGACGCCCCATTGGACGAGAGCAATGTCGGGCGTTTCTGCGACCTAGTTGACGAAATCGCCCACAGCCTCGACACCCGCTTCCTGGTCATCACCCACAATAGCTTGACCATGGCGCGGATGGACCGGCTCTATGGCGTGACCATGGAGGAGCGCGGCGTCTCGCAGCTTGTCTCGGTCGATTTGACCCGCGCGGAGGGCTTGCGCGAGGCAAGTTAGGGTGGCGCCGGACGGGCCGCCGCGAACTCTAATTTTTTGTTTTAGATCATAGGGTTAAGCCTGCTCCAACGAGGGTTGACTTGGTCATACCCAATGATTAGGGTGCGCGCGATCTTGGGCAGAATTCCGGGGTTTTTTGGGGTTTTCGGCACCGCGAGAGGAGCTCGATGAGCGACCACGACGGGCCTGAACCGCTACGAGACCTGGGAGCCAAGCTCAAAAAGGCCCGCGAGTCCGCCCGTCATGGGCGTCCGGACGGTGCCCAGTCTGGGAACGCTAACCCGAAAGCGTTTGCCCTCGGCATGCGTGTCGCGCTCGAAATGATCGCGGCATTCCTGGCGGGCGGCGTCATCGGGTGGTTCCTCGATAAGTGGCTGGGAACGAGTCCTTGGATGCTCATCCTGTGGGTGGCTCTAGGGTTTGCGGCGGGGATCCGCTCCGCCTACCGCGTTTCGCGGATGGCCGAGCGGACGACTGAAGACACCACGGGCGGTACGCCGCCCTCTGGCTCGAAGGAATAGGAAGGCCGACTGGTGGGACTCTTTATCTCAACGGCGCACGCCGCAGAAGCTGGGGGAAGCCCGCTTCATCAGTTCGAGATTCACTCGCTGATCGATATTTCAGCTGGCAGCACCAACCTATCTTTCACTAATTCCTCGTTGTGGATGGTGGTCATCACGACCGCGATCATTCTGTTGTTCACGATCAGCATGCGCCGCGGCAGCATGGTGCCTGGTCGGATGCAACTGCTATCCGAAATGTCCTACGAATTCGTCGCCAACATGGTGCGCGACAACGCGGGCGACGGCGGGAAGCCCTACTTCCCGTTCATCTTCACGCTGTTCATTTTTATCCTGTTCGCGAACATGCAAGGGCTTATTCCCAAAACCTTCACGGTGACCAGCCACGTCATCGTCACCTTTGCCTTGGCCGCGGTCGTTTTTGTCGGTGTCACGATCATCGGAATCGTGAAGCACCGCATGCGCTTCCTGACGCTTTTCGTGCCTTCGGGCCTACCGATTTTTCTGGTCCCGCTCTTGGTGCCGATCGAGTTAATTTCCTACCTCATTCGCCCGATCACGCTTTCGGTCCGGCTGTTCGCCAACATGATGGCCGGCCATACGCTGCTCGTTGTGCTCAGTGGCTTTGCGGTCAGCCTCAGCGGCTTCTTCGTTCTGCCGGCGCTCGCGCCCCTCGCGGTGACCGCTGCGATGTATGGCCTCGAGACGATCGTATCGTTCTTGCAGGCTTATGTGTTTGCCGTTCTGACCTGTCTCTATCTTCACGACGCACTACACCTACACGATCACTAATCGGTTTTTCTTGGCCCTTACGGCCGCACTCAAAGCAAAGGGAAGAATAAAATGGAAGTCGAAGCAGCAAAAATGATCGGTGCGGGCCTTGCGGCCATTGGCCTCGCTGGCGCCGGTGTCGGTATCGGCATCATCTTTGGCAACTACGTCTCTGCCGGTATCCGCAACCCGTCGGCCGCACCGAAGATGTTCGGTAACGCACTGCTCGGCTTCGCGCTGACAGAGGCTACCGGCCTGTTCTCGTTGCTCATCGCGCTGATCATCCTCTTCGGCTAAGCCAAAGCGGAGGCGCCTCCCATGCCGCAGTTTGAGCAAACCGATACATTCGTATCCCAGCTTTTTTGGCTGGTCATCACCTTCGGGGTGCTCTACCTCGTGCTGCGTTACGCGCTTCTGCCGCGGATCGCCGATGTCTTGGAATCCCGCCAAGATCGCATTGCCAACGATCTCGAAGAAGCCGAGAAACTGAAGCGCGAGTCCGAAGAGGCCCTTGCGGCCTACGAGGCTGCGCTGGCCTCCGCACGCGCCAATGCACAGGCAACGGCCGCCGCCGCCAAGGCGGAGGCGAACAAGGAGGCCGACCGGCGAAGCGCCGAACTCGAAAGCAAACTGGCTAAAGACCTCAAGACCGCCGACGCGCGCATCCAGGCCGTCCGCACCGAAGCCGTCACAAGCATTCGGATGGTCGCCCAGGAGACCGCCCAGGCGATCACCAACAAGTTGATTGGGGTCGACGTCGATGCCGGTGCTGCGGAAAAAGCCGTCAGCGGCGCCTTCGGGGAGGATCGCTAGATGGCCATCTTCGAATCGATCTACTTCTGGGAATACGCGGCGTTTTTCATCTTCATCGCCGTTGCCCTCAAGATGGGCTGGAAGAAGATCGTGGCCAGCTTGGACGCTCGGTCGGACGCGATTCGCGAAGAACTCGATCAGGCCCGACGCCTGCGCGAGGAAGCGCAAAGCCTGCTGGCAGAGTATCAGCGCAAGCGACGTGACGCCGAAAAGGAAGCCGACCAGATCGTCGAGCATGCGAAGGAAGAGGCTGTGGCGCTGCGCGCCGAGGCCGAGCGCAAACTCGAGGAAAGCCTCGCCCGCCGGACCCGCCTCGCCGAGGAAAAGATCGGACGGGCCGAACAGCAGGCGATTCAAGAAGTTCGTCATACCGCGATCGACGTTGCCGTCGCTGCCGCACAAAAGCTGATCGCCGACAATCTCGACGACGCGCGGGCGAAGACGTTGGTCGACGAAGCAATCGGACAGGTCGAAAAGAAAGTTCACTAACGTTTATCGCTGCTGTGATCGCAAAAGGGCCGGGCTCATCCCCGGCCCTTTTGCTATGCTGTGCCCATCTCAGGGGAGGGCGCGATGACCACACAGATTGACCGCGATTTCGTGCGGATCGACGAAGGCCAAGTCCATTACCGTGCAGTCGGCAATGTCGCGTCCGGCGACCGCCCATTGGTCATGATCCATGCGTCGCCGGCGTCGTCCTATAACCTGCAGCCGCTCATGGGCAAGCTGGGCGCATTGCGCGGCCAACCGCTCTATGCCCCGGACACACTAGGCAACGGCGATTCATGTAAAGCGCAGATGGACGTTCCCGACATCGCCTACTATGCGGAAGCGGTCGGTCGCCAACTCGACGCGCTGGGGATCGGCGAGGTCGATGTCTACGGCACCCACACCGGCGGTTCGATCGGGATGGAACTGGCGATTCAGCAGCCCACGCGCGTGCGCCGTGTCGTGATCGACGGCGTCGGCCTCTACTCCGAAGAAGAAAAGGCCGACATGCTCGCCAATTACACGCCTGAAATCGCCCCCGACTACGAGGGCAGCCAATTCAACTGGGCGTGGCATTTTGTGCGCGACCAGAACTTCTTTTTTCCCTGGTACAAGCGCGACGTCGAACATCAGCGCAAGGCCGGCGTCACCAACCCCGACACGCTCAACGACGTCGTGGTCGAGGTACTAAAGTCGATCACGACCTACCACCACGCCTACCGCGCGGCCTTTCGCTATCCCAAAAAGGACCGCCTCGCCCTCATCACCCAACCGGTGTTGATGATCTACGAGACCTCGGATCCGCTCTACAAGTACAAAGACGAGGCGTTGGCAGCAGTGAAGAATTGCACCGACGGCGCCCTGCCCGACGGATCGAAAGTCGGCGACAAAGCCAAACTGATCGCGGACTGGCTGGATTCTTAACCCTGACGCGCCCTCGGCGTTTGCCCCGAAAGGCCCACCCCATGTCGACCATCGCACCCCTGATGCCCGCCCAGCCCGTGCCCGACCTTTCCGTTGCGACA
>CAYGKG010000109.1:0-10012 GCA_964350495.1 uncultured Alphaproteobacteria bacterium | reverse complement strand
CAACGCCGCGGACCTTGCACGAATCAAGAAGGACAATGCCGAGATCGGCGCGGCGCGGGCCAACGATTTTCCCGAGACTTGGTTCGCCCAGAATTTCATCTGGCCGGCTAAGGGGCCGATTTCGGGCGTCTATGGCTCGCGCCGCATCCTCAACGGCGAACCGCGCCGTCCGCACTTCGGGGTCGATGTCGCCGGACCCGTGGGGACGCCGGTGGTGGCGCCGGCGGCCGGGCGCGTCACACTGGCGACAACCGATCACTATTACACCGGCGGCACCATCATCCTCGACCACGGCCACGGTGTCTCGTCGGCCTTTTTGCACATGGACACGGTGACGGTGGCCGTGGGCGACGTGCTCGCACAGGGCGCGCCGCTCGGCACTATCGGGGCCACAGGGCGGGCCACCGGTCCCCACCTCGACTGGCGCATCAACTGGTTCAACGTGCGGATCGATCCGCAGACCGTCGTCGGACCGATGGAGTAGGGGTTAGTCCACCCAGCGCCGGTGCAGCCACATCCAGTGCGGCGGGTTGGCGCGGATCGCGTCTTCCAGGAACGTATTGATCGCCGTCATCACCGCGCGCACGTCAGCGTCACGGTCGCCGCTGTTGGGCAACACGAGCGGCGGGTGAATCGTGACGGTGAAATGCGCGCCGTGGGTGCGTCGCACCGCGCAGGGCACCAAGGGCAAATCGTATTTGAGGGCGAGCTGGGCGATGGCGGGCGCGGTCATCGCCGGGTGGCCGAAGAACGGTAGCGCGATGCCGGCATTAAGTTTTTGATCGACCAGCATGCCGAGGTGGCCGCCGTCCTTGACGATCTTGACCATTTGCCGCGCTCCCGGCGTACCCTTGGGGACGTGGGTGTGGGTGATGGCGCCGCGCGCGCGCAGAATCATTTGGTCGACATGCGGGTTGTTGGCCGCGCGGTAGACCAACGAGACGTCGCAACCGCGCTGGGCCACCGCGAGCGGCATGATTTCCCAGTTGGCGATGTGGCCCGAGAAAAAGATTCCGGCACGGCCGTCGTCGCGCAGCCGGTCGATGTGCTCGGTGCCGCGCACGCTAACGCGGTTGCCGGTATAGCAATCGATTCGGTTGAGGTTGGGATATTCGAAGACGGTGCGACCGAGGTTGTCCCACATCGCCCGCATCGCGGCGGTAATTTGGGATGGCGTCGCCTCCGGGAAGGCGCGGGCATAGTTGCGCGCGGCGCGCTGGGTGATGCCAAGGCGTGGGCCGAGTGCGCGGCCTAGCGCGCCGCCCAAACCCGATGCCGCGTCCAGCGGCAGGGCGCGGCACAGCAGCGTCAGGAGATAGACCCCGGCGGCCTCGACCGCGTGGCGCAGGCGGTGGGCGCGCGGGCCGGGAGCGGGGGCGTCAGTCATCCAGGATCGGCGACAGCAGGGTGTCGAGCGCGTGCGGGTCGTCGAAGACCAGCGCCACGCGCAGCACCTCGACCATGCCGCGTGCCTCGGGCGGCAGACGCACCGCGTCTTTTTCGGTGGTGACCACCTTGGCGCCGGCGGCGACGGCATCCTCGATCACCATCATCAATTCCTCGGGGTCGAAGACATGGTGGTCGGGGTAGGCATAGGTATCGGTCACGCGCAGGCCCATCGCCCGCAGGGTGTTGAAGAACTTGGCGGGCCGCCCGATCCCGGCGAAGGCAACGACCGGGCCGTCGGCCAACAGCGCCGCGTCGGGGGTCGGTTCGAGGCGGGCCGGGAACACCGGTACCCGTTCGATCCCGGGCGGTGGCGGTCCGGCGGCGTCGCCGCCCGGATCGACGATGTAGATCACGGCGGTGGCGCGGGCCAGCGCGCGCGCCGGGCTTTCGCGCAGCGGACCGGCCGGGATCAAGCGCCCGTTGCCCAGCCCGAACCCGCCATCGACGACCAGGAACGACAGATCCTGGATCAGGTGCGGGTTCTGGAAGCCGTCGTCCATCACCAGGACGTCGGCACCGGCAGCGACGGCGAAACGCGCGGTCTCGACCCGGTCGGCACCGATCCAGGTCGGCGCGACGCGCGCGAGCAAGATCGCTTCGTCGCCGACCTCGCGGGCGGTGTGGTTGGGATCGACTCGCAACGGTCCCTTTGCCGTGCCGCCGTAGCCGCGCGTCAGAATGTGCGGCGAGCGGCCGCGCGCCCGCAGGTGTGCAGTTACCGCGAGCGTGGCGGGTGTCTTGCCGGCGCCGCCGGCGGTGATGTTGCCGAGGCAAATCACCGGCACCGGCGCGCGGGCCGGGTTGGCGGTTGCCCGGCGGGCCTTGTCGGCGAGGCCGTAGAGCCAACTGAGCGGGCCGAGCAGGGTGGGGAGGACGACGTGACCGGGCGACCAATGGCGGGGCGTGCGCATTACAGCGCCGCCGCGTCGGCCGGGGTCCGCGCCTCGGCCACCGAGGCGGGCCGCACCGGGTCGCGGCCGCAGGCGCGGTCGGCGGCCTCGGTCAGGGCGACGAGGTCGGCGTCCAGGGCGGCGAGGGCCGCTTCGCACGCGGCGGCGTCGGCATCGCGGGCGATCTCGAGCGGTGTGCCCCAGCGAACGATCCCGCTGGAAAACGGCAGCGGGGCGCAAAAGCGGTCCCAGGTGTTCAACACACGGTGCCGCCGGGTAGAGAGCGCCACCGGCAGGATCGGCAGACCGGACAGGCGCGCGACATCGATAATCCCGCTGCTTGCCTGCATCCGCGGACCGCGCGGTCCGTCAGGGGTAAAGCCGATACATTCGCCGGCGCGGGCGACCTTGACCATGCTGCGCACCGCAAGCGCACCGCCGCGCTTGGACGAACCGCGGATCGCCGAGACGCCGATCCGGCCGATGGTGCGGGCGATCAATTCGCCGTCGGCGCTTTGCGAGATCAGCATGTTCATCGGCACCTTGCGTTGCCAGTAGACCGTCATCAGCAAGAGGCGGCCATGCCAGAAGGCGAGGATGAAGGGATTGCCCGCCGCCCATAGACCGGCGGCAGCGTCGTCGCCTTCGACGCTCCAGCGCGCGGTGTGGCGTACCAACAGGATGTACACCGAGCCAAGCCAGGCGAGGAAGGTTTGCACCAGCGGTTTGCGGGAAAGACGTTTGAGCACGTTGCGTTGGGTGCCTAGGCCTGGGCGTGGGAGGGCGCGGCGCCCGCGTCCGGTTGACCCTGCAAGGTGTAGAGCTTGGCATAGAGCCCGCCACGGCTAAGCAGTTCGGCATGGGTGCCGGCAGCGACGATTTCGCCGTGGTCGAGAACGATGATCTTGTCCGCATCGATGATGGTCGAGAGGCGGTGGGCAACCACGAGGGTGGTGCGGCCGGTGCTGAGGCGTTTTAGCGCGTCTTGCACTTGGCGTTCGGAATCGCTGTCCAGTGCCGAGGTTGCCTCGTCGAGCAACAGAATGGGCGCGTCCTTGAGGACGGCGCGGGCGATGGCAATGCGCTGGCGCTGGCCGCCCGAGAGCTTGAGGCCGGATTCACCAACGATCGAACGGTAGCCCTGCGGCAACTCGATGATGAAGTCGTGCGCGGCGGCGGCCTGGGCGGCGGCGACGATTTCGTCGTCGGCCGCGCCGGGGCGGCCGTAGGCGATATTGGCGCGGATGGTGTCGTTGAACAGGGTCGATTCCTGGCTGACGAAGCCGATCGCCGCGCGCAGCGATTCCTGGGTCACCGATTTCACGTCCTGCCCGTCGATGGTGACGCGACCGCCTTCGGCGTCGTAGAAGCGCGGGATCAGGTTGAGTGCGGTGGATTTACCGGCGCCCGACGGACCGACGATCGCGACGGTCTGGCCGGCGGGCACCTCGAAGGAGATGCCGCGCAGGGCTGGGGCCCCGTCGCTGTAGGCGTGACTGACATTGTCGAAGCGGATCGCACCGCCGGCGATCTCCAGGGGTTTGGCGTCGGGCGCGTTTTGGATCGCCGGTTCGCTGTCCAGCATCGCGAAGATGCGCTGCGCGGCGGCGAGGCCCTCCTGCAGCGCGGTATTGAGGTTGGCGATGGAGCGCAGCGGTTGGTAGGCGAGGCCAAGGGCGGTGATGAACGTAAAGAACTCGCCCGCGGTCATGCGGTTCTGCACCTCGCCGAAACCCGCTGCGTAGAAGACAACGGCGGCGGCGGCGAGCCCGCCCAGGATTTCGATGGCTGGCGTGGCAGCGGCCCGGGCACGGATCACCTTGAACATGGCGGCTAGGCGATGCTCGTTGGACTGGCGCGCGCGCTCGGTTTCGTGCGCCTCCATCCCGTAGGCCTTGATGTGGCGGGCGCCGGCAAAGGTCTCGCCCAGCAGGGCGCTGAATGCGCCGGTGCGTTCCTGGTTTTGGGTCGAGGCTTTGCGCATGCGTTTGCCCAGGGTACGGATCGGCAGGATCGCGAGCGGGAAGATCACGGTGGCGATGAAGGCAAGCTGCCAGTCGGTCCAAAACAGCACGCCGACGAGGAACACCAGTGTCAGCGAATCCTTGGCGATCCCGGCCAGCGCCTTGTTGAGCGCTTCGCGCAACAGGTTGGCATCGTTCAGGAAGTTCGAAATCAATCCGCCGGTCGCGGTCGAGTGGAAGAAGGCGATGTCGGCGCGGATGATATGGGCGAACAGCGCGTTCTGCACATCGGCGATGATGCGCTGGCCGAATACGCCCAGCAGATAGGTTTGGATATAGGTGGCGATGGCCTTGGTCACGGCAATTGCTAGAAAGGCGAGCGGGACCACGATCATCCCGGTGGCGTCGCGGTTGACGAACACGAGGTCGGTCAGCGGCTGCATGATCCGGGCATAGGCCGCCGTCGTGGCGGCAATCACCGCCATCGCGATCATCGCGACCGTCAGTTTGCGCCAATGTTTGCCGATATAGCCGCGGAAGAGCCGGACCACGAGGGCCTTGGTTGTGCCCTTCACCGCGGGGCCAGGGCTGGTATTCGTCAATGCATGTCCCGTCGTCGTTGCGCGCGACCTTAGCATGGGCACGGATTCTGGGGCAAAAGATGCACCGAGCGCCGGAGCTGAGGTGACGGCGGTGCCGGGTGAGGGTGCGTCGAAAAACGGTCCGAGGATTCTCAATATTCCCCCCCTCATTGAGGGGGAGGTTACGAGGTGGTCTGGCGTGGGTCTGGTCGTCTTGCCGCCTTGGCGCGGTCTGATTAACGTGCCCTCATGGATATGCCCCAGACTGTTTTCACAACCTGTCCCCACGATTGCCCGAGCCAGTGTGCGCTCGAGGTGGAACGCCTTGATGCGCGGACCATCGGGCGGGTGCGCGGAGCGAAGTCGCAGCGCTATACCGACGGGGTCGTGTGCGCCAAGGTCGCGCGCTATGCCGAGCGGGTCCACCACCCGGACCGGCTGACGACGCCCCTCCTGAAACAAAGCGATGGCGGCTTCGCGCCGATCGCGTGGGACGCGGCGTTGGACTTGGTCGCCGAGAAATTCGTTCAGGCGACCCAGACCTTTGGCGCCGAGGCGGTGTGGCCGTATTACTACGCGGGCACGATGGGCAAGGTGCAGCGCGACGGGATCAACCGGTTGCGTCACGTGATGCGCTATTCGGGGATGAAGAAGACGATCTGCACCGGCACGGTGCATCCGGGCTGGAAGGCCGGCGTCGGCGGCATGGTGGGCGGCAGCCCCTACGAGATAGCCGAGGCCGACATGATCGTCCTGTGGGGCACCAATGCGGTGGCGACCCAGGTCAACGTGATGACCCATGTCGCGCGGGCGCGTAAGGAGCGCGGCGCCAAATTGGTGGTGATCGATCCCTACCGCAACGGCAGCGCCGAGGTGGCCGATCAGCATATTTGTTTGCGGCCCGGCACCGACGGCGCGCTGGCGGCGGCGATGATGCATGTGCTGTTCGCCGAGGGCTATGCCGACCGCGATTACATGGCGCGCTATACCGATGTGCCGGATCGGCTCGAAGCGC
Organism: uncultured Alphaproteobacteria bacterium; assembly: GCA_964350495.1. GTDB lineage: Bacteria > Pseudomonadota > Alphaproteobacteria > SHVP01 > SHVP01 > CALJDF01. The sequence continues at coordinate 4,113 of CAYGKG010000109.1, read as the reverse complement.
ACCTCAAGACCCGCACGCCCGAATGGGCGGCGGGCATCACCGGCCTGCCGGCCGAGGAGATCGTCGCCTTCGCGCGCGAATACGGCGCGACGCAGCGCGCCTTCATTCGGGTCGGCTACGGGTTTTCGCGCTCGCGCAATGGGTCGGCCAACGTGCATGCGGTGTCGTGCTTGCCCAGCGTCACGGGCAAGTGGCTGGTACAAGGGGGCGGCGCGTTCTTCAGCAATTCGGATTGCTATCACCTGACGCAAACGTTGATCGAGGGGTTGGACGCGGTCGACCCGTCGGTGCGGGTGCTCGACATGTCGCGGATCGGCGCGGTGTTGACCGGCGACACACAGGATATCGGCGACGGACCGCCGGTCACCGCGATGCTGGTGCAAAACACCAACCCGATGGTGGTGGCGCCGGACCATAACAAAGTGCGTGAAGGCTTTGCCCGCGACGATCTGTTCGTTTGCGTGCACGAGCAGTTCATGACCGAGACCGCGCAAGCCGCCGATCTGGTGCTGCCCGCGACCACGTTCCTAGAGCACGACGACCTCTATTCCGGCGGCGGGCATTCCTATTTGCAACTGGGGTTGCAGGCGATCGAGCCGCTGGCGCAGGCGCGCTCCAACCATGCGGTGATTTGCGACTTGGCCAAACGGCTGGGCGCCGTCCATCCCGGCTTCGAGATGAGCGCGCGCGCGTTGATCGACGCGACGCTGGTGGCCTCTGGCTGGCCCGCGATCGATGCCTGGGACGACAACTGGCTCGACTGCGTACCCGACTTCGACGCCGCCCATTTCGTGCACGGGTTTCCGACGTCGGACGGCAAGTTTCACTTCGCCCCACGCTGGGATGAACTCGGGCCCGCCGCCGCGATCATGCCGCCGTTGCCCGACCACCAAGCGGTGACCGAGGAGGTCGACGACAGCCACCCCTTCCGCTTGGTGACGGCGCCGGCGCGCAGCTACCTCAACAGCTCGTTCACCGAAACGCCGACCTCGATCACGCGCGAAGGACGGCCGCGGGTGCTGCTCCACCCCGAGGCCGCGCAGCGGATCGGTGTGGCCGACGGCGCGCTGGTCACGCTGGGGAACGCACGCGGGCAGGTGCGGGTTCACGCCAAGGTGTTCGACGGGTTACAGCCTGACGTCGTGGTGGTCGAGGGCATTTGGCCCAACAAAGCCTTCGTCGACGGGATCGGGATCAATGCGCTCGTGGGCGCGGACTCGCCGCCGCCCAACGGCGGCGCGGCGTTCCACGACACCGCGATCTGGATCACCCCCGCCTGACGGTGCGGGCCGCGATGGCGCGGCGCATTCTCATCATTCGCAATCCCACCGCCGGCCGTCGCCGGGCGCAGGCGTTGGACGACGTCGTCGCGGCGCTGCGGGCGCGGGGTGTCGCGCCCGAGGTCGTGACGACGCAGGCGCCGGATCACGCAACCGACCTGGCCCGCACCGCCACAGCCGACCTAGTGGTCGCGGCGGGCGGTGACGGCACCATCAATGAGGTGGTGCACGGATTGATGGGCCGCGACGCGGCCGTCCGTCCGGCCTTTGCGACCCTGCCGATGGGAACGATCAACGTCCTGGCGCTGGAACTCGGACTGCCGCGCGACGCGGCGGGCCTCGCCGGGGTTCTCGCCGACGGGCCGTTGATCCCGGTGACGGTGGGTCGCGCCGATGGCCGGCACTTTGTGTTGACGGCGGGGGCTGGGGTCGACGCGGCGGCCGTCAAGTTTCTCTCGCCCGGTTTGAAAAAGCTTTTCGGACAGACCGCCTATTATATTGCCCTGGTAGGCGCGCTGATCGTTGAGGGCGACACGGTGTTCGCGGTGGAGATCGACGGCGTGACCCACCGGGTATCGTCGGTGATCGTCACCAATGCGGCGCGCTACGCCGGCGACAAGATCGTCGCGCCCGACGCCCGGCTGACCGGGCGCGACGTGCATGTTTTGCTGGGGACGCGGCTGGGGCGCTGGAACCTGATCCGCTACGGCGCGGCGTATCTGCGCGGGACCCTGCCGACATTGCCGGACGTGCGTATCGTGCCGGTGCAGCAACTGCGCATCGCCGGGCCCGCGGGCAAGCCGGTGCAACTGGACGGCGACAACCGGCTCACGACGCCGGTGCACATCGAGATCGTCGAGACGCCGTTGATGGTGGCGTCCTTCGGGACGCCGCCCGGTAAGCCGAGCGTCTCCTCAGGATGAGCTCATTCTGGCCTTGAAGAGCCTTTTTTGGGTAGGAGCCCGGTCACCAGCACGTCGTGCAGCGTGCGGCAGGCGGCGATGACGTTGTCGTGGTGGACGTGTTCGCGGTTGTAGGTGATGGGGCTGCCGTCGACGCGGGTGACGCAGCCGCCGGCTTCCTCGACGATGAGGTGGGCGGCGGCGATGTCCCATTCGCTCTTGTTGGTCATGGTGATTGTGGCGTCGTAGCGGCCGTCGGCGACGACGGCCATACGGTAGGCCATCGAATTGACGAAATGGAATTCGGCGCCGTCGGCGACGGCGGGCCAATCGTGGTTGCGGAAGGTGCGCTTGGACGCGAGCATACGGGCGCGTACCGGGTCGGCGCACGTCGATACCGCGATCGGCGTACCGTTGAGCCGCGCGCCGCCGCTTTTCACCGCTTCGAAGAGTTCATCGGTGGCGGGGTTGAATACCGCGCCGAGGACCGGATGCCCGTCGACCACGAGTGCGACCGAAACGGCGAACTGGGCGTCGCCGCGTAGGAACGCGCGGGTGCCGTCGATGGGATCGACGATCCATACGTGGCTCTTGGTGCGCCGGTCGGGGCCGTCCTCGGTTTCCTCCGAGAGCCAGCCGAAATCGGGGCGGGCGCCCGTCAGTTGTTCGCGCAGTAACCGATCGACCGCCAGGTCGGCTTCGCTGACCGGGTTGTCGGGAGACTTGTCCCACGCGTCGACGTCGGTACGAAAGTAGCGCAGCGCCAACGCGCCGGCCTCGCGCACCGCTTCGAGCAACAGCAGATGGTCGGCGCCCAGGTCTTCGCGCGGCGCGTCGTTCGATGTCACGCGCCGGCCACGGTCAGACCCTCGATGCCGATCGCCGGCGCGTTGGTGCCGTAGCGAAACTCGAGGTCGTTGGCCGGGGTGGCGTTGAGGAACATGGTCTTGAGGTTGCCGGCGATGGTCAGTTCACTGACGGGGTAGGCCAAAACGCCGTTTTCGATCCAATAGCCGGCGGCGCCGCGGGAGTAGTCGCCGGTCACGCCGTTGACGCCGTAGCCAATCAGTTCGGTGACGTAGAAGCCCGACGCGATATCGGCCATCAGCGCGTCCGGCGTCAACGCGCCCGGTTCCATGTAGAGGTTGGTCGTGCCAGGCGAGGGCGGCGAGGAGGCGCCACGGGTGGCGTGGCCGGTCGAGACCATGCCGAGTTGATGGCCGGTCGCGGTGTCGAGCAGCCACGTCGTCAAGACGCCGTCCTCGACGATGTTCATGCGCCGATTGGCGACGCCTTCGCCGTCGAACGGTCGCGAGGCCATGCCAGCCTGACGGTGGGGATCGTCGACAACGACGATGCCGTCGGCAAAGATTTTTTCGTTCAGTTTGTCGCGCAGGAAGCTGGTGCCGCGCGCCACTGCCGCGCCGTTGATGGCACCGGCGACGTGGCGCAAAAGGCCGTTGGACACGCGCGGATCGAAGATCACGGGGACCGCCGCGGATTTCACCTTGCGCGGGTTGAGCCGTCTGACGGCGCGTTCGCCGGCGCTTCTGCCGACCGTGGCGGGGTCGTCGAGGTCCTTGGCGAAGCGCACGGCGGAATAATCGTAGTCGCGCTCCATGCCGGTGCCGTCGCCCGCGATCACCGAGGCCGAGACCGAGTGCGAGGTGCCGCTGTAGGCGGCGGCGAACCCGTTCGAGGTGGCCAGCGCTACGGTGCTGCGGCCCCAGCTTGCATCGGCGCCTTCGGAATTGGTGACGCCGGGAACCGCGCGGGCGGCGTCTTCGGCGGCGGCGGTGCGGGCGTAGAGATCCTCCGGCGTGGGCTCGATGGAATCGACCAGATCGAGGTCGGGCCAGGTCTTGGCGATGAGGGCGGGGTCGGCGAGGCCGATATGGGGGTCTTCGGGGGCAATCTTGGCCATGGCAACG